>CAMYIJ010000034.1 GCA_947258375.1 uncultured Acidimicrobiaceae bacterium | reverse complement strand
ATCGACATTGGACAGCACAACCGCGGCGACAGAATCATCGAGCAGATCGTCGAGGCTGTCGCCGTCACGGCCGATCAGCCGGCGCCTATGGTCGCCACCATCACCGATCGCGCCTTCCAGGATGTAGAGATCGGTCGGGAAACCGCCGGCTTGCGAGACGATGACCGGACGATCGGGCTTCAGACCCATCGCCGCCCGCACCGCCTTGTAAAGATTGATCGACGTGGTGTCGCAGACGACGGTCTGGCCCGGGCCGGCGCCGATGAGCGCGCCGACACGGTCGCCGAGGCTCACCGGCAGGTCGAACCAGCCGGCCTTGTTCCAGCTTGTGATGAGGTCATCGCCCCACTCGTGCCGGATCGTGGTTTCGAAGGTTTCGATCGCGGATCTGGGCAACGGGCCAAGTGAATTGCCGTCCAGATAGATAACGCCCTGCGGCAAAACAAAACGGTCGCGGCAGGCGGCCAGCGGATCGGCGGCGTCTGCGGCCAGGCAGTCCTCACGTGTCGCGATGGCTTGTCCGCCCGCCATGGCTATTCGCGGATCTTTTCTCTGAGCTGCGGCACGTTGCCGCCACGGCGCAGCGCCGGCAGGGCCAGCATGATGAGCACGAACAGGCCGGTCGCCAGTTTCAGATCGGCCGGCGCCAGGCCGAGCGACAGGCACAGCGAGACGAGCTGGTAATAGGCGAGCGCGCCGGCGATCGGCGCCAGCAATTGCCTGAGCACGGTTTTGCGGCCGGTGATCGCCTCGCCGATGATCAGCGCGGCAAGGCCGTTGATAAGGATACCAAATCCCATATTGACGTCGGCAAAGCCTTGCGACTGGACCATGATGCCGCCGCCGAGCGCTGTGAACAGGCTGGCCGAGCCGACGCCAAAAATTGTCGCGCTCCAGATGCTGACGCCCTGCGCCTCGGCCATGTCCGGGCTGGCGCCAACGGCGCGGATGGTGGTGCCGCGTTCGGTGACGAGCAGGTAATAGAGCGCCGCCAGGATCACGGCGATCAGCGTGCCGACAACGGCGATCTTGAACCACGGATCGTTGAAATTTTCCGGATTGATATCCTTGAACAGCGAATCGAATGTGAACAGCGCGATATTGGTGCGGCCCATGATGCGCAGATTGATCGAATAGAGCATCGTCATGACGAGGATGCCGGCGAGCAGCGTGTTGATGCCGAAACGCAGATGGATGAAGGCGGTGGTCGAGCCGGCGAGAAATCCGGCGCAGGCGGCGACCGCCATGGCGAAGACCGGATCGTAGCCCGAAGCGATCAGCACGCCGGTGACGCAGCCGCCGAGCGGATAGGCGCCCTCGCTGGTCAGATCGGGAAAGCCGAGCAGACGGAACGGGATCATGACGCCGAGAACGACGAAGGCGACGATCAGGCTCTGGGCGATGGTGACCGGGATCAGGTTGATGAAACTGGCGAGAACGTCGGGCATGGCTCAGGCTTGCAACAGCATGCGGTCGGATTTGACATGGAAGCGCTCGATCAGGTCCGGCACCGTCAGCGTATCCTTTTCCGGTGTCGCGACCTGAAGCTGGAAATGACCGGAATCCATCATGATCAGCCGGTTGCCGCATTCCAGGGCATGGCTCATATTGTGGGTGACCATCAGCACCGTCAGGCCGAATTCGGCAATGGTTCGGATCGTGGCGTCCATTACGGTGGCCGCGGTTTTCGGATCGAGCGCGGCGGTGTGTTCGTCCAAAAGCAGCAGCCGCGGGCTGTTGGACACGGCCATGATCAGCGACAGCGACTGGCGCTGCCCGCCCGATAAAAGCCCGACCGGCGCGTCGAGCCGGTCTTCCAGCCCGAGATTGAGAATGGCCAGCCGGTCCCGGTACACGGCCTGGCGTTCCGCCGTCAGGCCCGGCACCAGCCTTGGCGTCTTGCCGCGCAGATCGGCGAGCAGCATGTTTTCCGCCACCGTCATGGTCGGCGCCGTGCCGAGCATCGGGTCCTGAAAGACGCGGGAGATGAAGCGGGCGCGGCGGTGGACCGGCAGGCGGGTGACGTCCACGCCGTCGATGAGGATGGAGCCGTGGTCGAGCTTCAGCTTGCCGGCGACGGCATTGAGAAGGCTTGATTTTCCGGCGCCGTTGGAGCCGATGACGACGCAGAAATCGCCTTCATTCAAGGTCAGATCAATGCCGGCCAGCGCCCGGCGCTCGTCCGACGTGCCGGCATAGAAGGTCCTGGCCGCGCCCTTTACCTCAAGCATGGCAGCGCGGGCATGGAAAGAGCCCGGCCGATAGCCGGGCTCTGAAAGTGGCCGGATGGGCTATTCAACGAAGCAGCCGCAATCCATCAGATCGGCCGGCACCTCTTTGCCGTAAACCGCCATCTGCGCCTTGTTGATCAGGGCGCTGTGGTCCTCATAGACCGGCTTGACCGGAGCGATGTCGGCGATCGCCTTGCCGCCGAGATAGTCCATGGCAAGGCGCGCGGCATTGCGGCCGACCTGCGAATAGTCAACCTCGAAGGAGGCCGGGACGAGGCCGTTTTCGACCTCGGCGCGCGAGGCATTGACGATCGGCAATTTGATCTGCCGTGCCGTCGCGGCGATCGCCGGAACCGCCGGCTGCAGAAGGTTGGAGGCCGGCACATACATGACATCCGCCTTGCCGGCGAGCGAGGTGACGCGGATGGCAATGTCGTTGGTGTTGTCGATGCCCAGTTCGACGACCTCAAAGCCGTGGCCGGGCGCGAATTCCTGGACCAGCTTCAATTGCGCGATGTCGTTGTCCTCGCCGGGATTATAGGGAAAGGCCAGGCGCTTGGCGTCGGGAAACAGCCGCCGGGTAAAGGCGATGACGGCGTCGATATCCTGCAGGTCCGAAGCGCCGGTGATGCCCTCGCCGGCCTTGTCCCAGGCCGGCACCAGGGCGGCGGAGACCGGATCGGTAACGGCGGAAAAGATGATCGGAATGCCGGTGCCGGTGAGGATCTGCTTGGCGCCCTGGGAGACCGGCGTGGTGACGGTCAGCATCAGTTTCGGGCTCTCGCCTTGCAGCTTGGTGACCATTTGCGGGATCAGCGAGGTATCGAAATTGACCTGGTTCTCGATAAATTCGACCTTGTCGCCCTCGCTGAAGCCGGCCTTGGCCAGTTCGTCCTTGAACGAGGATACGACGAGATCGAGCTGCGGGTGTATGCCGAACTGGGCGATGGCGATCTTCATTTCGGCCGCAAGGCCGGCGGCCGGCAGCATGGCGGCGGCGGCGAAAAGGCTGGCGGCTATTGCTGTTTTGAGGCGCCCGGATGTCATACTCTCACTCCCTGTTTTGAACATTTGGCGAGATTGAAGGAATTTGACGCGGTGGCAAAGCCCAAATCGCCGGAAAAGCCCTGATGCCGAACCAGATCATTAATGCCACCACCGGCGACCGCAAACCGTGATGGGGCAAATCAGCCTGTCAATCGCGCATGAGCGCTGGCCGTTGAAGGCGCCGTTCCGCTTCGCCGGCTATCGCGTCGACGCGGCGGCTCCGATCAGCGCTTCGTGGAGCCTGCAGACCGATGAAGCGGTCGCGCTGTTCGCCGGCGTCGCGATCGAGGACTGATGAGAAGTGGATGAGGTCGCCGTTCGGCTCGTCGTCGTTGTGGCCGTCGTCGCCGGGGCCCTTGGACTTGCCCGTCTGAGTCGACCCTGGCAGGACGCAGCTCACCCCCGGTTGCAGATCGCACCCGGCGAGTTGCCTGCCGGTGTGGTCCTGTTCACGTCGACGGACTGTGACCAGTGCGCCAATGCCCGGGCCGCATTGCAGCGGGCCGGCATCGACTATCGCGAGGTGACATGGGAAATCGAATCGGACCGCTTCGAGCGGTACGGAGTGCAGGGGGTCCCCCTCGTGGCGCAACTCGACGCCGCCGGAAAGCAGCTGTATCTGGCCGCCGGAGTGCCGACGAGACGGACCCTGCGAGCGCTCCGGGGCTGAGGGTGCGCCGCATCGATCCTTGGCCGCTGTCGGCGCGCCGCCTAGCGTTGCCCCCTAATGAGATGCTGCCGTTGTTCAAACCCCGCCGCCGCGTGGATGGTATTCGAGTACTCATCGGGCCGGATCGAACTGTTCGAATTGGCTCCCGACAACGACGGATTCGGTGGCTATGCGATGTGTGCGAGACACGCCGCAACCCTGACGGCACCGGTCGGCTGGACACTCACAGATTGGCGTCCAGCGACAATGACTCTCTTCCCGCTCAGCAGCATCGAACCGGGGCGCGTCCCCGCTCTCGAGTCCGTTCCCGACAGTGATGTTGCATAGTGGCCATCGACCGCGATGTGATCGAAGCCGTTCGCGACATGGACGAACACGAACTGCGGCGGCTCGTCATTCTCGCCAAGGCCCGGCTCGACAGCAGGGGAGTGGCATTCCCCGATGCTTCGCCGGATGTGAAACTGCGCCGCCAGAATGTCAAGTGTGGCAAGCCGACATGTACCCGCTGTCCCCACGGCCCCTACTGGTATGCCTACTGGTGGGAGGACGGCAAGCGGAAATCACAGTACCTGGGCAAGCTCGATGACCTTCCAGAAGTTGCTAGTGGATAGTTGGTTCCAAGTTCGCTTTTCGCGTATTACCATTCACTGATGGCCAGAAAGAACCAAACGGCGTCGGAACTCGAGTGCAAGAGCTGCGGATCGGATGCTGTGATCGAAATCGACCTGACGCTACCCGACGGCACCGAGGTGACTTTCAACTCATGTCACAAGTGTGAAGCCCGGTGGTGGAACCAGGACGGTAGGAATCTCGATCTTGACGTCGTGCTCGATTTGGCGAGCAAGCCCCGCAGCTGATCCCGACTGGGTCAACTTCGTAGCGCAGCTAGCCTCCGATTGATGTCGACCCCTACCGAGCCCGCGCTTCAAACCTCCCGTACGTTATGGCGGGACCGGATGCGCGATCCGCGAGTCATCGCGTTGATCGGCGTCGGGCTGCCGACGCTTCTGATCGCACTGATCATGGCCGGCTTCATCGGCCAGGTGCATCAGGTCGACACCTTCCCGTACTTCAGCATCGATCTTTCGTGGCCCACGATGTTCATGGCGAACACCCCGACCGGGGGCGATATGGGGGCCCACGTTCTGCTCCCGGCGATCCTGCGTGACGAACTCCTCCCGGCCGGGCGGCTCATGGGGTGGAGCAATGACTGGTACGCCGGGTTCCCGGCCCTCTACTTCTACTTCCCGCTCCCCGCTCTGTTCACGGTTCTGCTGGACGTTCTGCTGCCCTACGGCGTCGCCTTCAAGATCACCGCCTCGTTGGGCGTGATGGCGCTACCGCTCGGGGTCTACATATTCGCCCGGGGTATCGGCTACTCCCGCCTCGTTGCGACGATCACCGCTGCGACCGGCTCGATGTACGTGTTCATGGAGAGCTTCAGCATCTTCGGCGGCAACATCAAGTCGACCATGGCCGGAGAGTTCTCGTTCGCCTGGTCATTGAGCCTGTCGTTGATGTACCTCGGCGTGGTCCTGCGCGATACCCGCAACGGTGGGAAGGTCAGCCCGCTCGCCGGGGTCCTGCTGGCGGCCACCGCGCTGAGCCATATAGTCACGACAATCGTTGTGGTAATCGTCTCGCTCCCGATTCTCCTCCGGAGGCGCGGTTGGAGGGTGCTGACGTCTTCGTGGGCGCTCGGGCTGGGTCTGGCGGCGATATGGGCGCTGCCGTTCGCCCTCAGCTACTTTCAAGAGCTGACAACCGACATGAAGTGGAACCCGGTGACCGGACTGGTGGGAGGCGGGCCGTTCGCCGGCACGACGGCCACCCCTTTGCCCAACGAGTTCATTCCCATCTTTGCGCTCGCCCTTGTCGGCGCCGGTTGGAGCTTGGCTCGACGGGATCGGGTGGCGGTGCCGCTCGTGATGACCGTTGCGCCGTTTGTCGGATATTGGCTGCTCCAGAGTGCGGTCAGCTTCACGGTTGTCTACAACGCCCGATTGCTGCCCTACTGGTACCTGGGCTGCTTCGTGTTCGCCGGCATCGCTCTCGGCCTCGCAGTCGCCACCCTGGCGCGCTGGGTGCCCCAGCGCTCCCAGAACCTGATCGTCGGTACCGGGCTGACTCTCGTCATGCTCCTCGCCATCACCGTCGCCGGCATCCACGACGTCCCCGGGTGGGTGCGCTGGAACTACAACGGCTACGAGGGGAAGGAGTCCTTCAGTGAGTATCAGTCCCTCATGACGGAGGTCGACGCCCTTCCCGCGGGAAGGGTCATGTGGGAAGCCAACAGCGACCTCGGTCGATACGGCACGCCGATGGCCTTGATGCTCTTCCCGTACTGGACCGACGACCACCCGTCCATGGAGGGTTTGCTGTTCGAGTCGTCGCTGACGACCCCGTTCCACTTTCTGAACGCCTCGGAGGTGAGCCGGTCACCCTCCAACCCGGTGCGTGAGCTCAACTACCGATCGATGAACTTCGACCGGGGGATCAAGCATCTGGCGCTCTACGACGTGAGTTACTACGTTGCCTGGACTCAGGAGGCGAAGGACGCGGCCGCTGCCTACGGCCTCAACCTGTTGTCGCGGACCGACCCTTTCGAGGTCTACGCGTTGCCCGACGCCGACCTGATCGATATCGCCACCGTGACCCCATTGGTCTTCACCGGAGAGGAGCGCTTTTTCGAGGCGGCCCTGAGTTGGTACGACGACATCGAGAACCTCGACCGCTGGCTCGTCGCCGATGGCCCCGAGACCTGCGATCCCGATGACTGTGCATTCGATTGGCCGAGTACCCGCTCCGCCGAGGGACCCTTCTTGGGCGGTGCCCCGATAGCGACGCGTGGCGAAGTGTCGAATCTGGAGTTCGAGGATCACCGCATCTCGTTCACCACCACAGCCGTCGGCGTTCCCCACCTGGTGAAGGTTTCGTACTTCCCCAACTGGAAGGCAACAGGCGCCGACGGTCCCTACCTGGCGGCGCCGTCTCTCATGGTTGTTGTCCCCACCGAGCAGCAAGTCGTACTTGAGTTCACCCGCAGTTGGGCCGAGTACTTGGGGATGATCTCAACGTTTGGCGTCGGTGGCGCGCTCATCGTCCTCACGGTGCGGCGCCGGAGGCGTCGCCAGGGAGCCGCCGTCCCGGAGTTTCCCGCGGCAGCCGGATCATGAAGGACTATCTGAAGAGCTTCACGACGAGTGAGGCGATGGTCCAGGTGATCAAGGTTGGCCTCATCGGAGTGGTCAACACGATCGTTTCCCTAGGGCTGTTCCGCCTCATGCTCGCCGTGCTCGGTGGCGAAGAGGACCGCAG
Organism: uncultured Acidimicrobiaceae bacterium; assembly: GCA_947258375.1. Taxonomy (GTDB): domain Bacteria; phylum Actinomycetota; class Acidimicrobiia; order Spongiisociales; family UBA5794; genus JAHEJX01. The sequence goes on along the minus strand of CAMYIJ010000034.1, from coordinate 24,035 downwards.
CGATGGATTCGACCCGAAGGTATTCGCGGCCGTGGCCGTGGCGTTCGGCCTCACAACGCTGCTCTCCTACGTCCTCAATCGGCGCTGGACATTCGAGTTGGATGCCACGGGCGGCACGCGATCTGAGACTGCCAAGTTTTTCGCGATCAACGGCATCGCATTAGTGGTCACCCAGGTCATCGTTACCGGCGGCGACGCTCTGTGGGGCCCCTGGTCCGACAACACACTCACGATCGCCTACATCGCAGCCGCGGCCCTGATCATCCTCCCCAAGTTCGCCGGCTACCGCGATGTCGTGTTCCGGCGAGCCCTCGACAATCAGCCCGACGTGGTGAACTCGAACCACTGAAGCGGGACGCTGCAGCCGCTGCCGCCGATGAGACAAAGTTCGCATACGGAGCAAGGTGCCGGGCGAGGAGCGTCAACTGAGCGGAAAGGTCCGCAGATCACACACCACGCGGAGCGACATCGAGCACCCGCGGCCGACAGATCTGAACCGCTCCTCGACGTGCCGCTCGGCGCTATTGGGTGAGATGTGCGATATGGCGCCCGATCTGTGATCTCGGGCGGGACGGGATTGTGAGCGGTGTGTCAGGAGCTGGGCGGCCGCGATAGGAAGGACTAACTCTTCGGGCGCTTGCGGTACCCGCGGTCCTCTTTGATGCTCTTGTACTCCCACCTGCCTTCCTTCATCGGGAGCCTCCCTCGTCGAAGTCGCCGACTGAAGTCCTCCCTAGTCGGATCCCGATCGCTCGCGCCCCCTCTTTCACGTCCCGACAAGCGAGCACGTAGGGCGAAAGCGAGCGCTGTTGCCGTGCCAGCAGAATCGAAGGTACGGGGTCCATCGCATCCCCGGAGGATGGCGGTGAGGTTTGGAGGGGCCTCGGGGCCTCCATTCACAGACTGCGAGTGAGTCCGATGTCACTTCCGCGCCCACACTGTTGTCGAAATCACAACGAGCGGGCCCGGCAGGACTCGAATCTGAGCTGCCGCGGCGCCGAACCGAAGCGAACGATACATGCGCACAGATCAATCACCGCCGGGAGCCATATCGCCTCGCCGGTCAAGGCGGCTTCTATGGGCCCGGCTCATGCCGTTGATTCCTGCCTAATTCGAGTCGGCGCCCGTTTGTGCCGCCCACACCTCGATCGTCACCGACCCGGGAGACTCAATGAATTGCCACGTTCGTGAGGTCTGGCTGCCGTCGGTCTTGAACGGCACCTCGAACCCCTGGAGCGCCTTGCCGGCGAGGATATGGGGGTAGAACGTTGAGATGCCGAAAATGGCGGTTCCGAATGGATCGTTGGTGCTCGTTCCCGGCGGGAAACAATCGGGATCCGAGTACGACACGGTGATGTTCGACAGATAGCCCTGGGGAATGAAGTTGACGGTCCCGCTTGAATTCAGATCGCCCGACGCGAGTTCGCCCACCGGCATCACCTGATATGTGCCGTCACCGGTGAATAGCTGGGTACGTTCGTCGAGGCCACTCTCCGAGATCACGAGGCAGGGGAAGTTAGGCACCTCCCAATGCGTAAAACCGCCCCCGGCGCCGATGATCTGGTTGAAGTCGGGCTCCACGAAGAATTGGCCCGTCGACTCCGAATGAAGGGCATCGGCACCCGCGGCGATGTCGATCGTCACCTTGAACTCGAACATCGGAATCGTTATGGCGACGGTCGACTCTTCCTTGTCCCGCTCAGTGGTGATCTCGCCCGAGGGCCCCTGCGCCCGTGCCACAAACGTCACCTCGTCGGTGCAGCCAGCCACCTCACCGGTAAGGGTGGTCGTGAACGTCCCTCCTCCAGTTGACTGTCGGGCGGCTACATCCCGACTTTGGCGGTAGAACGCCTCGGCGGCCGGCGACGGATCTCCGGGGGCGATCCGGTGGTCAGCGGTACGGCCGCTATCCGGAGAGAAGCTGCCGCAGGACGAGGCCAGCTTGTCGATAGTGGCATCAACCGGCTCACCTTCGAGATCGGTGACGTCGTACGAAACCTTCTCCTGTCCGCCCTTGCCCGGAGACACCGAGTCCGAATCAGCTTCGCCGCAGATGGCAGCCGCCTTGAGGGCCCTCTTCAGCTGTCGCCACTGGCGAAGAACCTTCCTGATGAAGGCCGCTTCGGAATCGGCACCGGTGTCTGCCGTCACTGCAATGGTCTTCAACCGGCCGCCGTCCGTCGTGAGGACACGAACGTCCGACCCCCAGAGACCCGTGCTGGAGCGCCAAACTCCAACCACAAGCAGGAAGTCAACATCAAGAGACGCACGAAGTGCCGAGATGATCGCCATATCAGCTTCCACCCCCAACAGCTGCTGCTGGGCTTCCGTCGCCACTAACTGGTTCACATCCCCCTGTGACGACCACCTCAGAAGCTTGACCCCGTCTTCCAGCCGGGCAATGAGGCCCGCCATGATCGACTGCGCAGTTTTTACGACATCGGGCTCGCTGCCAACGGTGTTGGTCACCGCAAGACCGACACGACACGGCTTTGTCTGCTTGCCGCCCAACCACTTGGGCCAAAACGTGTTGACCGCTCGCGGCTCGGCAGCCCCCGATCGCCGCGCCATCACTTCCAGGCCGCCGAAGAGGGCACAGGAGAAGGTCACATCGACCGAACCACCGCCAAGGGCCCCGGTAAGGTCGCCGGTTAACGCCCCGCCCACGGCATCGATGCCGTCAATGGTCGCCAGCTCCGCTTCGACGGTTACGGGACCTTCGGAGAACTCGTCCGTGAAGATGTCGATGACGCTGAAGATTCCGTCAAATCTTCCGGTGCCGTCGAACTCCTCAATCGTGAGTGTGTAGTAATAGGGCTCGGTTGAAGACTCCGGATCGAGTGATACACCGAGTGCACCACCGGTCATCGAGCACTCCGCAAACCCGGTCGATCCGATCGTGATCTCACCTGTCGATTGAGCGCTGAACACGAAGAGATCGTCGATTGTCAACCCACCGAGGAAAGAACCCGGCGCCGGGCCGGTATCGACGGGTGTGTCGCCCGCGCCGACGTCGATCGTCTCGCCACATTTGACCTGCACGAGCATCGGTGAGGCCGCGGTTTCGCCGTCATCGCGGTGCGCCGTCACCAGGACGGTGCCCGGTCGCACGTCCAGCGAGAATGTGCCGGCCTCCGCGACCACGCTCGACGACTCCAGTTCGGCGGCCATCCAGATAGCCCGAACGACGCCCGACGCGCCGAGGTCGCCGGCGATCACGCCCACCTCGTCGCATGCTCGAATCCTGTGTTCTGCCGACATGAAGGGTGGATCGGCCTCACTACCAAAGATGGGGTCGAGATCTGCGGCCCGACCAGCCACCACACGAACGCTGCCCGAAAAACCCGTCGGGAGGACCCAGCGAGTCGGCCCGTCCGGCAGTCCCGTGGCCGTCGACGCCGTGATGGGAGCTAGGCCGAGCATCGGATGCGGCACGAGACGCTCGGCAGCGCCGTTGCCGGTGGTCACCTCGAGTGCGGCGACCATCCCGGACGGGAGTCCATGTGTGGTCACAAGCACCTCGGGATCCTCGTCTGCCAGAACGTATTCGGGCGCGCCCAGCCACATGCCGGGCCCATTGGACACACCGACCACACCGAAGACGGAGGGCTCACCCTCGAGCCGCAGCTGGTAGGCACCTTCGGCCAGATCAGTCGGCACCGTGAGAATCGCCTTGCCGGCCCTGAGAATGGCCGCAGCCGCGTCCCCGGCGGAGTCGCTCATGACGACCGTGCCCGAAAGCCGCGGATCAGCCGAGATAGCGACGGTGTCGCCCGGCTCGACGATCGACTCGGCCGGGGTGAGGATCGGGATCGGTGGCACCTCGCTGTCTTCGGAACCGGCGCCGGGATCCGACGTCGAGCTGGAACCGCCAACGCTCCCCGGATCGGCGGTGTCGTCGGGGACTGCGGGCGCCGATGTCGTAACCGGCGCGTCCTCGCTCCCGCTCGAAGTGCAGGCTCCGAGCAGCAGTGACATAACCAGCAATGCGATCATCGGCCGTCGCACTAGCTCAACCTCCCCATCCGGGCCACCTCAGCTGAGGCATATCCGGCGAGGACCTTCGCAATCCCTCCGCAGCGCCTGCAGCCCTTCACGTCCTTCGATCCTAGACGATGACCTAGTGCGTCGACGATGACCTGGTGTGTCGCCGAACGAGGTGCTTCAGGTGTCGAGCACGGCACGGAGGCGGCGCCCGCCTTCACCTTCCACGAACCGCCATAGCCCGATCGAACCGGCTCACACCCAACGGGTTGTGTAACGGTTGACCTGCCGGCCCCGGGCACCTGACATAGCCCGACCGGCGACGGTGTGACCTCCAACGAGCGTGCCCCCGCCCTTGATGGGTGGACTCTTCCCTGTCGTGTCCACCCGAGCCACTCCGGCACGCCACTGGCAATCGCCGGCTCATTCCACGCGTTCCCACCCCAGTCAACAGAAACCCCCTGACAAGCATACGAGCATCATTTTCGAGTGGTGAAAATCGTCCTAGACAGCCACCTCGATCCTGAATCTCAGCGCGGTGAGGTTTGATAAGGGACGCCGAGGCGTCTCTGACTGAACCGCACCGATATGTGATGCGATGAGCGGGCCCAGGATTTGGTGATCGGGGTGGGTCTTCCCATGGCCGATTAGGTGTGGCACAATTGTGCCCATGTCAAGTGAATCACTACGGACCGTGCGGGACCGCTTCTCCGAGTTCATCGAGCGCGTCCGAGCCCACCACGAGCGTGTGGTTGTCACCAAGAACGGAACGCCGGCGGCAGTACTCATCAGTCCCGAAGACCTCGAATCGCTGGAAGAGACTCTTGCGGTGCTTGGTGACTCTGATGCAGTTGCTGAGCTCGTCGAAGCCCACCGCGCCTATCTGGAAGGCGACGTGGTGCGCGGGATCGACGCCGTCAGGGCTCTCCGGCCCCGGTGACCGAATCCCGGTACGAGATCGTCGTGACCGCGCCTGCAGCGCGGGCGATCCGCGAGACGCTCCCGGAAGCAGTGGCGTTTGCTGTCATCGACTTCATCACAGGCCCGCTCCTCGACAACCCGCGGCGAGTCGGTGCTGCGCTCCGCAACGAGCTGGAGGGCGTCAGGAGCGCTCGACGCGGCACCTATCGCATCCTCTACCGCATCGACGATGACCGGCGAGAAGTCATCGTTCTCCGTGTCGCGCACCGCCGCGACATCTACCGACCGCAATGAACCACCCGAGCACATAAGTGAGGATCCCGCGCACTCGATGAGATGCTCGTTATGACGCATATCTAGTGTTCTGGGTGGCCATTCTCTCTTGTTTTGCGCGCAGTGCACTCATCATCGCCCCGACCGAGTTAATGAGGATTCGGCACACCTCTGGTGTTGGTGCAGACGGTGCGACCGTTGTTGGCTTGGTCAGTCAGGTAGCCGCGGTCCGGTGATCTCCCAGATGCGGGTGTTATCGAGAAAGCAGAGCGCGGTAGTTTCGGGGCCGCCTTCAACGACCCAAACGTCATGAGCCCCGGTCGGGACGGCAATCAAAGTCCGCTGTGTCCACCAATCGGGAGTCTCAGGGTTGTTTGAAGCTCGAAAAGCCTCCAGATCATCCGTCGTGGTCCCGGGCGCATAGGTCCCGGTGATCATCGCCATTGCATCCGCGCCCAGGTTGTTGATCTGCACGATGAGACGCTCGGGGAATGAATCCGGGCCCTGGTAGCTGCACGTGCTGCCGTTCCATGTCAGGCTCGCGTCTGGTTCCCAGGCCGGCAGGCCGGTGTCGCTGGTCCCGATGATCGCTGCGTAGAAGCGGTCCTCGAAGGCCTGTCGGTCGGCATCAACGGCGACCCGGACCGGCCGCCCGTCGGCGGTCTCGATTGTGGCCCCGGCCTGCGCTCCGCCTTCTTCGACGACGGCCAGCTTCCGATCTTCGATAGTGGCCACGGACTCGTCTGTGGCCACTACTGCCGCCAGCTCGTCCCAGTGGTACAACCCCCCTACTAGCAGGGTGGCTTCGAGGTAGTCGGCGGTGAACTGTGACACCGCCGAGACGTCCCGGTGTGCGGCGACGGCTTCGTAGAGGTAGGGCGTGACCGGGACCGCGTTGGTGGCGTCGAGCGGTACCAACGTGATCGGGACATCGGTGCTGAATACGATCGCGGCTGCGTGCGGGTCGGCCCAGATGTTGAACTCGGCGGCTGGGTTGGCGTAGAGCACATTGCCCTGAACGTCGACGGCACCACCCATCAGGTAGATCATCTCTATTCGTTCGACCAACTGCGGGTCGGCCTCGACCGCTTCGGCAACGTTGGTGAGCGGACCGAGTGCTACCAGTACCACGCCGTCCGAAGACGAGATCGTCTCGGCAAGGAGCGCGGGAGCGGCAATTCCGGCCAGGGGGCGAGGATCGGGGAGGTCTACGCCGCTGAGGGTGTCGGTAGCGGTGCGCCACATCTCAGGGGCCTCGTTGTTGCCGGCGAGGGGGGTGGTCCGACCACATGCCACGGGGATACTGGGGGCACCGATGCGCTCGAGCACGGCCGACATGTTCTCTGCTGCCGTCGGACAGTGGGCAATCCCGGTTCCCGACATAGTGATGGCGAGCACCTCAACGTCCGGCTGTTCGAGGAGGTACAGGACGGCCTTCACGTCGTCGAAGGCCCCATCTCCATCGACCACAACTTGCATGACGGAGCCGTCAGATCCCGAGTCGCCGCAGCCAGCTCCGAGCACGGCCATGAGAGCCGCGACTAGTGCCATCTTTGGAACAAGCATTGCCGTCTCCGGGGAGTAATCCGATTATCGCGCCGACCTGGAAGCGAAGGAAGAGGCGAACGGCCCCAGAAAGCGACAAGACCTGGGCTGGTCTCGCGGGCATCCTGCGTTCGAGGGCTTGTGACAGGACAGTGGCCTCGGGAGGGGGCGAAGGAGGCCGGGAGCGCGAGTTCTGACATCATCTGGGAGATCGACAGACAAGTCCGTAGGCCACTCATAGTCGCAGCCACGCCAGCTTGTCAGCGCCCTCAAAGCCGAGAGATAACCGGCACTCGGCGCTACCTCTCCCGTTATCTGGAGGGCTACCTGCCTCGCCGTTCGATATCGGGCATTGTGCCGGGGATCGCGCGCACTCGGAAGACCACGCTCGGCTGCTGCCGCCAGGCTTCAGCCGATGGCCCGGCTGCCTATCGAGCTTGCCAAGGATCCACAGTGTCAACAACCTCGCGAGACAACCCGGCTACGAACGCAGTGCCCGGCGGATCCGCCACACTCCGCGCAGAGTGCGCGGCACCCGGGACAGCAGGTTCGACTTGGCCACCCTCTGCTCCTCAACGACGATCGGCAGCTCCTTGATCCGCCACCCCTGCTTCTCGGCACGGATCACGAGTTCGGTGTCGAACAGATCCTGGCGGGAGATCACGGCGGCGGCGACATCCTCTATCACCTCGCGGCGCAGTGCCTTGATGCCGTGCGTGTCGGACACCTTGGAGCCGAGCATGAAGCGGAGGACCTGGTTGAAGCCCCACGTTGCCAGCCGGCGCACCGGGCTGCGGCGATCGTCCGACTCCGGGTCGCGTTTGGACGCCAGGACAACGTCGGCATCGGCTGCCACGGCGACAACCCTTGCCAGGAACGCACCCGAGAAGTAGTCGATGTCGGAGTTGACCACCCAGTCGCCGGTGGCCGCCAGAAACCCCTCGCGCATGGCGCCCCCGTAATCCGGTTCCGGCAGTTCGAGCACCGATAGGGTGGGGTACTTCTCGGAAAGCCGCCGGCCCAGTTCCGCAGTGCCGTCTGTGGAACCGTTCTCGGCGAGGATGACGTCGACGGCGGCGTCGACTTGACCCAACTCCGCGTACAGTTTCTCCAAGGCATCCGGAAGAAAATCGGCTTCGTTGTACACAGGAATGACAACGGACATGGTGAGATCGGTGGCGCTCATCGGCGGCGATTGTACAGCGGCCTGAAGTATGCGCTCCGCCCTTAGACTCCGGCCCCATGGATCTCACCGTCATCTTCAAGGCATACGACATCAGAGGCCTCTCGCCGGAACAACTCGGGCCGGATGAAGCCCGCGCCATCGGCATCGGTTTCGCGGAATTCGCCGGAACGGACACGATCGCGCTCGGCCACGATTGCCGCCTGACGTCCCCCGACCTGGCCCAGGCGGCCATTGACGGCATCACGAGCCGCGGCACCGATGTTGTCTACCTGGGTGAGATCACCACCGACATGCTCTACTACTACTCGGGCGCCGCTGATGTGCCGGGGCTCGTTATCACCGCGTCGCACAACCCTCCCGAGTACAACGGCATCAAGCTCTGCCTCGCCGGCGCCTCGCCGGTGGGAATCGACTCCGGACTCGAGGAGATCAAAGCCATCGCCCTGGATCCGCCTGGGCCGGTTTCGAGTCCCGGCGCGGTGCAAGACGTCGATGCATTGGCGGGCTACGTGGACCATCTCTTCTCCATCGTCGACGTCGACCGGTTCACGGCGATGCGAGTGGTTGCGGACGGAGGCAACGGCATGGCGGGCGTGGCGGTTCCTCGGGTTTTCGAGCGCACCCCGATCGAACTGATCGGCCTGTACCTGGAACCTGACGGCACGTTCCCGAACCACCCCGCCGATCCGCTGCGGCCCGAGAACCTGGCAGACCTCCTGGAGCTGATGGAACGGGAGACCCCACACCTCGGTATTGCATTTGACGGCGACGCCGACCGGGCGTTCTTTGTCGATGACAAGGGCAAGCCGCTGTCCGGAAGCACCACGACTGCTGTCATCGCCGACTGGTTCCTCCGTCGGGAGCCGGGCGCGGGCATCGTCCACAACCTGATCTGTTCCAAGGCCGTGCCGGAGACGGTGACGGCCGCCGGGGGAGTGCCGATTCGAACGCGCGTCGGGCACTCCTACATCAAGCAGGTCATGAAAGAGACGGGCGCCGTGTTCGGCGGCGAGCATTCGGCCCACTTCTACTTCCGGGACAACTTCCGCGCCGATTCCGGAATCCTGGCTTCCCTGGTTCTCCTCCAGATCATGTCGGAGGCGGGGCGGCCGCTTTCGGAGATCCGTAAAGACTACGAGCCATACGCCCAGTCGGGTGAGATCAACTTCGTTGTGGAGGAGAAGGTGGAGGCGACCGCCGCCGTCGAGGTGGCGTTTGCCCACGGTGCCGCCGATCGGCTCGATGGGCTCACCGTGGACCTGGGCGATCGCTGGCTCAACCTGAGGCCTTCGAACACCGAACCGGTGCTCCGTCTCAACGTCGAGGCACCCACCGCAGATGATGTGGCCGCCATCGTCGAATCGGTCAGCTCGATTCTGGGGGCCTACTGATGGCCGAGCACCCCGATAGCCTGCTTCCCGAGGGCCTTCTCGAAATCATGCAGTGCCCGCGGTGTGCGGGGGTCCTGAAGGAGCGCGCCGCGCCGCCCGCGCTGTTGTGTGAGCAATGCCGGCTGGCCTACCCGATCGCGGATGGCGGTATTCCCGTCATGCTCGATGACGCGGCGGTGTCGCTCGATGATTGAGCCCGGCGATACCGTCGTGCAGAATCTGGCCGGAGACCTGGCCGACGGGCTGGTGGACAAGCCGGTTCGAGTCACGGCGTCCGGCGAAATCGCAACCGAGGCCGCCGAGTATTGGCGCAAGGTGCTGGCCGCCTCCGGTCTGATCGTGCTGGAGCCGGACGAGCCGGAATCGGTGGAGTCCGCCCGCATCCATCTCCACGAAGGGCCTGTCGCGGCTACCAGTTACTCTGCCACCGGTCTCGCGCCCGAAGATCTGAGCCATGACATGGTCGGCGAAGTGGTCGGCCTGGGCGAGACGGCCGCCGACCGTTTGTCATCACTGATCGTCGTCGCCGATTCCGTCGCCGACGTACTTGCTGAGAGGACCTAGCAGTGGAACCTGTACCGAACGACATAGCCGATCCGTCCCTGGCCGACTTGGGACATCGCCGGATCGAGTGGGCGGCGCGCCGCATGGCGGTGCTTTCGGCGATCCAGATGCGCTTCGAGAAAGAGCAGCCCCTGGCCGGCAAGCGGATCGCGGCCTGCATGCACGTGACATCGGAGACGGCCAACCTCATGCTGACGCTAAGAGCCGGTGGTGCCGAGGTCGTGCTTTGTGCCTCCAACCCGCTCTCGACGCAGGATGACGTCGCCGCCGCGCTGGTGGACCAGGGAATCCCGGTTTATGCGGTCCGCGGGGAGGATTCCGAGACGTTCTATCGCCACATCGACGCCATCCTCGACACCGATCCCCATATCGTTTTCGACGATGGGGCCGACACGACAACAGTTCTCCATCAGGAACGCGCCGAACAGCCGATCGTCGGCGCCCTCGAGGAGACCACGACCGGCGTGATCCGCCTCAAGGCGATGGCGGCCGACGGCGTGCTTCGTTTCCCCGTAGTCGCAGTCAATGATTCGGCGACGAAACACCTCTTCGACAATCGACACGGCACGGGGCAATCGTCCCTTGACGGCATCATGCGCGCCGCCAACGTCCTGTTCGCCGGGCGCACCGTCGTTGTCGCCGGGTACGGCGATTGCGGTTGGGGCATTGCCGAGCGGGCCAAGGGCCTCGGCGCCCATGTCATCGTCACGGAGATCGATCCGGTGCGTGCTGTGTCCGCTGCCATGAACGGCCACCGCGTGCTGTCTTCGCTCGACGCCGCCCGCGAGGGCGACATCTTCATAACCGCCACCGGCAACATCCACGTCTTTCGCGAAGAGCACTTCGCCGTCATGAAGGATGGGGCGATCATGGCCAATGCCGGTCACTTCGACGTTGAGCTGAACCTGAGCCAACTCGGCGACATGGCCGAAGCCGTCCGCGAGTTGCGCCCCAATCTTCAGGAGTACCTGATGGACGACGGGCGCCGCCTCATGGTCGTCGCCGAGGGTCGCCTCGTGAACCTCGGCGCAGCCGAGGGCCACCCGGCCGACGTGATGGACATGTCGTTTTCCGCTCAGGCGCTGTCGGCCGAGTGGCTGCTGCAGACTCACGAGACACTGGACAACCAGGTCTATGTGATGCCGGAGGAGCTCGACAACGAGGTGGCGCGCCTCAAGCTCGAAGCCATGGGTGGCGGCCTCGAGGAGCTCACCGCGGAACAGGTGAACTACCTCGCCAGCTGGAACCAGGGAACGTAGCGTCCCGCCCCAGGCCTCACTGAGGTCGCCAAGTTCGATGTTCGACTCTGGTCTCCGCAGCCGTTAGTCGACGGCCAGGACGATCTTGCCCACCGCCGATCGCGATTCGATGAGGCGGTGGGCCTCGGCGGCGTCGGCGAGGCCGAGCACTCGCGTCACCTCGATCGTTACCCGCCCCGATTCGACTAGTTCGAGCGCCTCGATCCACGTGCGTCGGACGGCTTCGAACTCGAACAAGGCGTGCTGCCCGCCGGAGTATCCGACGTAGCCCAGCCCGCGGGCCCGCAAGTCGACGGCGGGGGGCACCACCTCTGGTTCGAGCGATGCGTTGCCGAAGTGGATGAGGCGACCGAGCGGTGCGAGGGCGGCGAAACTGTGGGCGCGAACCTCTCCGCCGATTGGATCGAAGATGACGTCGACGCCGCGGCCGCCGGTAGCGGCATGCAACGACTCGACGAAGCCGTCTCGGAGGTGAACCCCGTCGAATCCGTAGCGTTCGGCATATTGGAGCTTGGCGGGCGAACTCACCGTCCCGTGCACCGGGCCGAGGCCGAGCACGGCGGCGGCCTGAACCAGGGCGGTACCCACGCCGCCGGAGGCGCCGTGGATGAGCATCGTCTCATCCGGCCGCGCCCGCGCCGCCACCCGCAGCAGGTTGAGGGCGCTGGGGAGGACGCCCATGACCGTGGCGGACACCGGATCCCCCACCAATCCGGGCGGGAGGGGCAGCACCCTGCGGGCGTCACACGCCACCATCTCGGCATAAGAATGGCCGCCTGTCAGAGCGGTGACGGCAGTTCCTTCGGCCAGGTCCGCGACTCCCGGCCCTACACCGGTGACCACCCCGGCGACCTCGATGCCGGGGATCATGGGCGGGATGCCGAGGCCATCGCCCCGCCGGTTGCGGACGTCTGTGAAGTTCACCCCGGCGAAGGCGACTCGAATCAGGACCTCGCCCGGACCGGGCGCGGGATCGGGCACCTCGCAGTATTCGAGCACCTCGGGCGGACCGTGGGCGGGGATGACCATGGCCCTCACGATGCGTACCTTCTCATGGCCCGAGTGTGGCGCGTCCGCGAGTTGGGTGCCATTCCCGGGGACCTGTGTGATCAGCCTCACTCGACCCGCTCCCGCCTCTGGAGGTTGCGCCGCGGCACAGATCGGCGCCTGCATCAGCGGTTCGAGTTGGTGTTACGTTCCATCGCGGTGCGGGAGTTTCTGAGAAGTCGACGCGGAGTCGGTCCGGGCCCTGGCCCCACGGGGAGGCTATCTTCCGGCGGACACCCCGGGCCGCGGGACTCAGCACCCCGGGTCGGCCGAGAGCAGAGGTTTCCATGCGTGTCGAGGTCGTGTCCATCGAGACGGCGACGACACCCCTTGACGGCTTGCTCTACCTGCCAGAGCATCGGCCGGTCACGGGGGCGGTGCAGCTGATGCATGGCAACACCATGAACTTCTACGTTGGGCCGCCCCGCTTCCTGCCGCCCCATCTCACGGCCATGGGCCTCGCCTGCCTTGCCTACAACCGGCGCGGCCACGACGTGGCGTCGAACCGCAACAGCCGGCGGCTCGAGGGCGGGGCGTTCCAAACGATCGCCGAGGCCATCGAGGACAACCGACTCGCTCGGCGCTGGTTGGACGGGCGCGGCTTTCGGCCGCCAATCGTCGTCGGGCACTCGAACGGTGGGTTGCTGGCCGTCCGCCACGTCGTCGACCATCAGGACACCCCGGCGCTCGTGCTGCTGTCTGCTCATCGGGGCGGTACGGGACTGATGCGCCTGATGGCCGAGAACGGTTTGATGGCGGCTGACCGATTCGACGAGATCACCGCAGAGGCCCGGAGGCTCGTGGCTGCGGATGCCGGACAGACGCTCATGCTGGTCCCCGGATGGTGGTATCTGATCACGGCGACGACCTACGTCGAATTCCTCGACCACTGTCCCGATCTGATCGAGATGGCGGCGGCCATCCCCTGTGAGACGCTCTTCATCCGCAGCGAGGAGGAGCCGGCCGACCTGTACCCGGCCGGGGAAGTTGCTGCGAGGGCCACTGCTGAGGTCACGATTGAGACCCTGGCGGCCGGTGGCCATTACTACGTGGACGGCGAGGAGCTCGTATCCGCCAGAGTCGTGGCGTGGCTGGCCGATCGGGTTCAACCGGGGAGCTGATCAGACCCCGGAGCCGGTAGCGGCCATACTTGTGTTGAGCGACGCAGAGGAGGACGAATGCCGGATGCGGCCCCACCGAAATGGATCGAACCGCTGCAGGAGCGCGACCCGCAGTTTGCTGAGGGCTACCTCGCACTGCACCAGAGTGTGATGAAGGATGGCGCCATCCCAGCCAAATACAAGATCCTCATGACGATGGTTGTTGATGCCGTCGTAGCCCATCCCGAGGGTTGCGCTGCTCTGGCCAACAACGCGCGTGCTGCAGGAGCTACTGAGGAGGAGATCAACGAAGCAGTTGCGGTCGCCTATCAGTGTGGCGGAACCCCAGCGTTGGTGATGGCCGTCAACGCCTTCCGAACCTAGGACTACTCGATGCTGCCCCGGGGTACGACCCACTCGCACGGTTGCCCCGTCACCGCGGCGATGAGGTAGAAGTCGGCGTCATAGTGAAGAACCGTATGGCCGACCTGTTCCACAGCCGCAGCGACCACTGTGGCTACACGTTCCGGTCGGGGCCGTCGGAGCGGTTGCGCATGTGTTCCGGGCTGATCTCGATGATGCGAGGGTCCCGGGCCCGCAGGTCGACCAAAGCCTTATCGCCCGCCAGCGCCTCGGATTCGGCTTCTCGCAGGACCGCCAGGATGGCCTCTCCGTCGAGCTCCTCCTTCTCGAGCAGCGCAGTCCGCAGGGCTTCCACCAGGTACCGGTGATCCGCCAGGACGCTGCCGGTGTCGTACTTGGCGTCGGCGAGGATCCGGTCGACCGCCTTGCGTGCCTTGGGGTCCGCCAGGACCTGAGCTGCAAAATCGCCGCTGAATGCCCCTCCGTCGACGGCGCGGAAGGAGGTCGGCGCGTCACCCAAACCGTATGACCCAACCATTTCCACGGCGAGTTTGGTCGCAGCTGCGAGATCGCCTGCAGGACCACTACCGGATTCTCCGAAGAAGATCTCCTCAGCAACCATGCCTCCGAAAGAGATCTTCAACATCGCCTTCATCTCGCTGGCGCGCTGGGTGAAACGCTCCTCGATCTCACGATGGGCCAGCAGGCCGAGCGACTCCCGCCGCTTGACAATCGACAGGAGCTCGAGCCGCCGCCCGGCACCCACGACATAGGCCATCACTGCGTGACCGGCTTCATGGGTGGCGATCGTCAGCCGTTCCTCGACCGAGTAGTCCACCGGATTGGGGAGGCCGATTTCAACCTCGAGCTGGGCGTTGCGGACGTCCTCCCGACTCAGCTCGCCTCTGTTGTCGCGTAGTGCCTGGAGCAGAGCCTCGTCAAAGAGACGCTCGAGGGAGGCCGGCGTGTAGCCCATGGTGGCCGCAGCCAGTTCGTCGATGGAGTCGGGGTTGTCGAGATCAGGGGCGTGGGACTTGCGAGATAGGAAGTGCTGCACCAGATCGCGCCGGTCCTCGCGGCCCGGCAAGCCGAAGTGGAGCACCCGGTCGAAACGGCCGGGGCGCATCAGAGCCGGGTCCAGGCTGTCGGCGCGGTTTGTGGCCCCGATGAGCAGGATGTTGGCGAACGCCGAAGCCGTCGTCTTGAACTGCCGGTGGGCCGGCAGGAACCGGTTGATGCCGCGAACTAGGGCATTGCGCGCCCGGTCCTTGCGGGACGGCTCGTCGAAGGATTGCATCTGGATGAGGAGCTCATTCACCACACCCCCGGTCCCCGAGGCGATGGTCGAGTTGATGGCGGGGCCACCGGCAGGGGACATGGCAAGCCCGCCCCGCGCGGTCCCGATGGCGTCGATCTCCTCGATGAATCCGATGGCGCCGCCCTCGCGGCGGGCCACCTTGCGCAGGTGGCGGAAGTACGTCCGGATCTTGCGGGCCGTGGCGCCGTACCACATGGACTGAAACGCCGTCGAAGACACGTAGAGGAAAGGCACCCCTGCCTCCTTGGCCATTGCCTTGGCGATGTGGGTTTTTCCGGTCCCGGGCGGACCCTCGAAGAGGACTCCGCGGCGCGGGGAGCCGCCCATCTCGTCGCGAAAGCGGGCGTGGTTGAGGAAGACTTCGAGGGTGTGGCGCACCTCGCTGAGGACAGAGCCGAGTCCCTTGACGTCATCGAACCCCACCTCGATCTGCTCCGGTAGGTAGATCGTGTGCGGCGAGCGACCCGCTCCCAGCATCGGTGCCAGGAAGACGATGGCGAGGAGCAACACCAATGCGATGCCCGGCAGCCAGAAGATCACGTCGGCCGGCAAGTCGGGAAGCCCCGGCGAAACGGGGTTGCCGGTGACTATGCGCCACCACATCCAGAGTGCCAACGGCGCCAACACGAGCATGACCCTGCGCAGTCGCCTCCGCCGATCGCGCTCGCGTGTCGTCGCGACGTCTAACGTCATAGTTTTCCCTCACCTCTAGCCCGTGCTCTCACCATAAACCACTCTGGGTAGCAGGGAAGGTCCAGATTGGGGGATAGCGGGGGGACTAGTGTCTTGCGACGTAGGGCTGGTAGGCGACGCAGCCCTTCGGTACCTTGTCAGAATGCCTATCTGCGTCGCCTGTGGCGAGTGGACGAGCGGCCCGCTGTGCATGCCGTGCCGGCGGCTCCTCAAGCCCGGTCGATCAGGGCTCGTCGGGGATATCCCGGTGAGCTACCCGTTTCACCACTCGGGGACCGGGCGAATGCTCGTCCATCGCCTCAAGTATCACGGTTTGGCGAGCGCCGCCGACATCCTGAGTGTCGCCATGGCCCCTCTTGTCCCCTCCGGAGCGGCGGTTCTGGTGCCGGTGCCGCGCTCTCCGGTGCGCCGCGTGACCTATGGCGTCGATCCGGCGAAAGAACTGGCGCGCCGCATAGGACGCAGGCTCGATATTCCCGTCGTCGCGGCATTGGCGCCGCCGCTGTGGTGGCCTCGCCACGCCGGCCGCGACATGGCGCGGCGCGCGGCTCCCTCGTTCTCCGTGCGCAGATCCGTCGCCGGCGCGGTGGTGCTCGTGGACGATGTGATCACGTCGGGGGCCACTCTGCGAGGGGCTGTAGCGGTTCTCGAGAGCCCGATATTGGCGGCCATTTCGGCGACGTCTCCAGGTATGATGGTCGTATCCAAGGCGCCAATCGCCTCGAGGAGGCTGCGTGACAGCACGGCCCCACGGCATAGATGGGTCGAATCCCGACCTTGACTCGCCGTGTGGCTGCCTCCGGGCTGCTTGGCGCTTTGTCGCGGGTGGCCGGCTAGGCAACCCCGCATTTCTCGTATTCGGAAGGAGTCGGAGTGGACGTTCGAGTTCATGGTCGCAATATGCAGGTTTCACGCCAGTTGCAGGAACTGGCCGACGATCGAGTGCGCCACGCCGGGCGGATTCTCGACGACGGTGTCGTCGCCGACGTGGAGTTCACCGAGCGGCGTAACCCGCGGCAGGGGGACGCCCGCTACCGGGTCGAGATCACCAGCCATACCGCCGGCCATACCGTTCGGGTGAAGGGTGAAGGCCCCGACGACCGGACCGCCTTGGACAAGGCGCTCGACAAATTCGAGAACCAGCTACGGCGTCTGAAGGATCGTCTCGTTCATAGGTCGCGGCCACGCGGAAACAAACTTCTCAATGAGCAGCCGGATACCTCCGATGAACCTCCAAGCGCGGAGTTCGACATCGTTCGGATCAAGCGCTTTGAAATGCGGCCGATGACGCCACAGGAGGCGGCTTTGCAGATGGAGATGATCGGACACTCGTTCTTCTTCTTCCTTGACGCCAATAGTGGTCAGCACTGTGTGCTTTATCACCGCGACGACGGCTCACTAGGACTAATTGAACCCCAATGACAAGATTGCTTGTAGTTGACGATGTTCCGCTGTTCCGGGCAGGATTGACCTCGGCACTCCGCGACGCCGGTTTCGACGTGGTGGGAGAGGCCGAGAGTGCTGAGGAAGCCGTCGCCAAGGCGGAGAGTTTGCTTCCCGAGCTCGTGCTGCTCGATGTGCTCATGCCGGGCTTGTCCGGTCTCGAAGTGGTGGAGAAGCTCACCGCGGTCTCCCCGGAGTCCCAGGTGATCCTGCTCACCGGCAGTGAATCCGAGGAGGATCTGCTTTCGGCGATCAAGGCAGGAGCCCGCGGGTACATCATCAAGGATATGCCCTTTCCTCAGCTTGTCGACTCCATAGCGGCGATCTCGAAGGGCGGTGCTGTGGTGTCCAGCCAGATGGCCGGGAAGCTGTTCGATGTGACCCGCCAGCTGCTGCGTCACCAGGAATTGCTGGCTGCTCGCAAGCCAACGCTCACAGGCCGCGAAATCGAGGTGCTGCAACTCGTCGCCAAGGGATTGACCAGTAGGTCCATCGGAGAGCAGCTGTTCATCTCCGAGAACACGGTCAAGAACCACATCCGCAACATCCTCGACAAGCTGGGCCTCCACTCTCGAAACGAAGCGGTTCTTTACGCCGTTCGGGAGAATCTGGTTTCGATCGGCTGAGACTATGGGCCGCGACGGCGAACCCGATTCGGCCCTCGAGCTTGCGCTGGCTCTAGTAGAGGCCCTGGCGACGGCCTGGACGACCTTCACGCTGTATCCCGACCCGTCACAGCAACCGGCGTTCACCCGCGCGGTGGTGGCTCTGGCAGACCCGCTCACCCCACCTCTGGTGGTCGGCGTAGGGCCCGGGCGCTTCTTGCTCGGTGAAGAGCCCTTGCCCATTGCCCGGGAGGGGGCCGAGCGGCTCGCTCGCGAGATGTTCCTCCACGACATCGAGTACGTGAAGTTCATCGGTGGCGCCACACTCGACGGCCTGGTGGGATTCTTTCGGGCAATCGCACTGGCGGATTCGCACGTCCGTGAGATTGGAGGCATTCGGGCGGTGCTGCGCGAGGTGCCGGCTACGGGTATCCAGATCCAGCAGCGCGGCTTGCTCGTGCTCACCGATGACGGGGATGGCCGGCCGGCCCTCATCCTCACCGAGACGATGTCGCCGGCGGCGGCCGCGGCCTACCACGGCGCCGACCCCGACGAGATTGCCGACCTGCTGGTCGATGAAGCCGGACCGGAATTTACGCCGGAGGGCTACTTCGCCGGTCTCTGGGGGCTGCACGACCAGGCCAGCCCAGTCGCGGACGAGGCGTTCGTTCCCGGCACGGTTCTCCGGGAGGGAGACAACGACCCGTGGCGTGAGTTTCGCGCCTTCCTGGAATCCTTCTTCTATCTGCCCCGGGATCTGCAGCTCGGGGTCCTCGAAGCGGTGCTCACCGACGCCACCGATGAGAACCACCGGCTGTTTCTCGACCAGCTGACCGAGACCGAACTCGGCCAGTTTCTCCCCGAGCTCTCTGATGTCGGAGCCAAGTCGCTGCGCAATTACGCGGTCAAAGTCGCCGAGGAGACCGGGAGGCCGGTTTCGAGTGTCTTCGGTCTTGTTGACGAGGACATGCTACCGAGCCAGAAGGCCGTATCGAGCCGTATTGCCGAGGTGCTTTCAACCGTCGACCGCGATCGGACGGGCCATGAGGAACTGCTGGCGGCGCTGCGGTCGGAGATGACGCAACCGGTCGCACGGGAGGTCCTTGTCGGAGACGTGTTGCGCGGCCTATTCGAGTGTGAGGATCGTGACGATCGCTTTGCCCGGGTTGTCCGGGTCTGGACCGGTCGCATCACCCGTCATCTGCGGGCCGGCGACCTCCCGGCGGCCCTGGCCCTACTCGACAGAATCATGACCGAGACGCCATACCCGGAGGATCGAGGGAGCCAGGTGCGCGAGGGGCTCGACAAGCTGGGGCGGCCCGACATTCTGAAGTTTGTTCTCGACGCCGAGGCCGGCGACGAGCTTTCAGAAGATGCAGCCCGGTTTCTCCAGACGATCGGCGCATCTGCCGTCGATGCTCTCGTTGGGATGCTCGCAGCCGCCGATGAGCAGAGCACACGCCGCGCCATCACGTCCCTTCTAGTTCCGGCGATCAGCGACGATCCGCTCGCCCTCGAGAACCACCTGCTCGATGAGCGCTGGTACCTGATCCGCAATCTGGCGACGGTCCTCGGCAAGACGGGCAAGAAGGCTGCCGTCGGCCCGGTCCTGCGGCTCCTGAAGCACGAGGACCACCGGGTGCGTGCCGAGGCATTGCGCGCGTTGATCCGGCTTCAGCGGGATGAGGCTTCCGGAAACGTGCTGCGCATGTTGGCCGACCCGCACTCGCTCGTCCGGGAGGCGGCCGCCTCTCTGGCGAAGACATTCGATTCCACAAAGTTCGAAGCCGCGCTGATACGCGATCTCGATACCGGCAAACACTCTCAGGAGGTCATGGTGGCGATGATCGCCGTACTAGGCGGCCGGAACACCGACACGGCCCGCGCCGCAATGGAGCGTATGGCGGGTCGCCGGCTGGTGTTCCGCCGCAAAGACCGTGAATTGCGAGCCCACGCCCGTCGCATGATCTCGAGGGTGGCCGCATGACCGAGAGGCAGACGGGAGCCTGGCTCAAAGGGCTCCGCCGGCTGGTCCGCCAGATCGGCCTCTATCCGACGGGACACCCGCTGACGATGGAGGCGCTGATGTCGTTGCGCGGCGCCACCGATGACCTCGTCCCGGAGGGGGGCCAGGTAGTCATCTCCGCCATGGAGAATGCGTTCTATCTGAATCGCACGATCCTGCCCCATGTGTCGCTCGAGTATCACTCGTTCATTCGAGAGCTCGATGAACGTGGGATCGAGTCGATAACGGCGCTGCATCCGGTAACGGACCAGGACCTGCTCGACCTGTCCGCGCTGCTCGCCAACGTCTCCGCCGACTTTCCCGCGGACGGTTCCGTCCTGCTCAATGAGCGATATCTGACTCCGGAGGACCTCGAAGCCGCCCCTACCAGCGAACTGCGTCGCTCCTATGTGTCGAGCCTTGACGCGTTGCGTGGGGTCACGGGAGCGATGCGCACCGACGGCCGCTTCGAGATGGCGCCCGTCGTGACCGCGGTCGAAGGCCTGTTCGAGCAATCCGTCTCCCAGTCGAGTGCCAGCTTGCTCCTGTCGACCGTCAAGAGCCACGACGAGTACACCTTCTATCACTCGGTCAACGCCTGCATCCTGGCCCTGGCGATTGGCCGGATGATCGGTATCGACCGGCACTACTTGATTCCGATCGGTGTCGGCGCGGTTCTCCACGACATCGGCAAGACCGCAGTGTCGACATCCGTGCTCAACTACCCGGGACGGCTCGACAAGGAGCAGTGGAAAGAGATCACGATCCATCCGCAGGAGGGTGCTCTGGCGATCCTCGCCGCCGGTGGTCCCGGCCACGAGATCTCGGCGACCGTGGCGTTCGAGCACCACGCCCGATTCGATGGATCCGGATATCCCAGCATCCACCGCGAAAAGCGTCCCCACGTTTACAGCCGCGTCGTCTCCGTGGCGGATACGTACGACGCCATCACGACGCGGCGTGCCTATCGGCGGGCCGAGACGCCGAACCACGCGCTCGATGCGCTCCTGTCCGGCGCCGGCGCCAGCTATGACCCGGACCTGGTGCGAACCTTCATCGACATGATGGGCATCTACCCGCCGGGATCGATCCTGGAGATCCAGGGTGGGGCCTTGGCGGTGGTTGTGAGCAAGTCCAGCGAGCCCGGCGGCCCGCTTGATGCGCTCCTGGTCCGCGATCCGACCGGGCGGGACATCGACCCGGAGCCATACGCGTTGCACCCGCGGGACGTTTCCCGCCAGTTGCTCGCCCAGCACGTCGGTATCGATCCGGCCGCTCTTCTCGAGAACCTGGAGCCATCCGTCCAGGTCGGTTGACCCCGAGGAGATGATGTGATCGGTAGCGCGCCCATGTTCCCTAGAATGCCGTCCTGATGTCAGTCTTCAGCAAAGTCCTCCGAGCTGGTGAGGGAAAGCGACTGAAGGAACTCGAAGCGCTGGTGCAGCGTGTCAATGCCCTGGAACCGGGAATTGAGGCGCTCAGCGACGACGGGCTCCGGGCCAAGACCGCCGATTTTCGCCAGCGTCTCGATAGCGGTGCCTCCACAGACGACCTCGAAGATGAGGCGTTTGCGGTGGTCCGCGAGGCGGCGCGCCGCGTTCTCGGCCAGCGCCACTACGACGTTCAGGTAATCGGAGCCGGCGCCATGCATCGCGGAATGATCGCCGAGATGCGTACTGGAGAGGGCAAGACTCTTGTCTCGACGATGCCCTCCTACCTCAACGGGATGTCCGGCGGAGTCCATCTTGTGACGGTAAACGACTACCTGGCTAGCCGTGACGCCGACTGGATGGGCAGTATCCATCGTTTCCTGGGCCTGACCGTTGGCCTGATCCAGGCCAACATGACTCCCGACGAGCGCCGCCCCGCATATGCCGCGGATATCACCTACGGGACCAACAACGAGTTCGGTTTCGACTACCTACGCGACAACATGGCGATGCACGCCGAGCATCAGGTGCAGCGCGGCCACCCCTACGCCATCATCGACGAGGTCGACTCGATCCTCGTCGACGAGGCGCGTACGCCGCTGATCATCTCGGGCCGCGTGGGCGAGACCGGCAAGTGGTACCGCGACTTCGCGCGGATCGCCACCAGCCTCCGCGCCGATCAGCACTACGAGGTCGACGAGAAGAAACGCCAGGTGATTACCACCGAAGAAGGCGTCCACCGGGTCGAGCAGATCCTCGGTGTCGACAATCTGTACGACTTCTCCAACGTCGATCTGATCCACCATCTCGACGTCGCCCTCAAGGCCAAGGAGCTCTACGACCGCGACGTCGACTACCTCCTCAAGCAGGGCGAGGTCAAGATCGTCGATGAGTTCACGGGCCGGGTGCTCGACGGCCGCCGCTACTCCGAGGGCCTGCATCAGGCGATCGAGGCCAAAGAGGGCGTCAAGATCAAGGAAGAGAACCAGACGCTCGCCACGATCACGCTGCAGAACTACTTCCGCATGTACGACAAGTTGGCGGGAATGACTGGAACCGCGAAGACCGAAGCCGGCGAGTTGATGGAGATCTACGGTCTCGACGTCGTTGTGGTTCCGACCAACAAGCCGATAGCGCGAGCCGACCAGCCCGATCTCGTGTACGTCAACGAGGACGCCAAGTTCAATGCCCTCGTCGAAGACATAGTGGAGCGCAACGCCGCCGGCCAACCGATCCTCGTGGGCACGGTGTCGATTGAGAAGTCGGAGCGGCTCTCGACTCACCTCCGCAAGCACGGCATTCATCATGAGGTGCTCAACGCCAAGCAGCACGCCAGGGAGGCGCCGATCATCGCCCAGGCCGGCAAGTTCGGCGCGGTGACCGTGGCAACCAACATGGCGGGCCGCGGCGTCGACATCCAGCTTGGTGGCAATCCGGAGCAGCTCGGCCTTGCCGAGATGAAGAAGAAGGAGATCGAGCCGGACTCCGAAGAGTATGGGGCGGAGCTGCAGGCGGCGATCGATCGCCACCAGGCGGAGACCGACGTCGAGCGCACCAAGATCCTCGAGCTCGGCGGGCTCTACGTTCTCGCTACGGAGCGCCACGAATCGCGTCGCATCGACAACCAGCTGCGCGGCCGTTCCGGGCGTCAGGGCGACCCGGGAGAGTCCCGCTTCTACCTGTCGCTGGAAGACGACCTCATGCGCCGCTTCGCCAACGACCGGGTGGCGTCGATCATGGAGCGCCTCAAGATCCCGCCCGATGTCCCCATCGAGCACAAGATGGTGACCAAGGCGATTGAACGGGCTCAGAACCAGGTCGAGGCGCAGAACTTCGAAACCCGCAAGAACGTCCTGAAGTACGACGAGGTCATGAACACCCAGCGCCAGATCATCTACAAGTGGCGCGACATGGTCCTCAAGGGCGGCGACACCGAAGCCCTCGTCGCCGAGTGGCGTCAGGATGTCGTCGAGGATCAGATATTGCAGATGACGGAGAACCTCGATCCGGTCGAGTGGGACTGGCAGGAATTCGAGGCCCGGATTGGCACGCTGTATCCGAGCAAACTCTCCAAGGCGAGCTTCAGCAATCCCGACGACCTGCAGCCCCAAGAGGTCGTTGACTCCTATCGGGAGGAGGCGGAGGCCAAATACGCCGAGCGTGAAGCCGAGCTCACCTCCGATGTGGTGCGCAAGTTGGAGCGCACCGTTGTCCTGTCGATCATTGACAACAAATGGCGTGAGCACCTCGCCGAGATGGACTATCTGCGCGCCGGCATCGGGCTGCGGGCGATGGGTCAGCGCGACCCGCTCGTCGAGTACCAGCGCGAGGGCTTTGACCTGTTCTCTGAGGTCGTCGACACCACCAAGTACGACGCGTGCCGCTATCTGTACCACGTGGAAGTGGTCAAACAGGCCGAACCGGAGCGTCCCAAGTCGATAGTGACGAACGCACCCAACCAGTCCGCTCCCAAGACCGTGCGCAACAAGGGCAAGGTGGGCCGCAACGCCCCGTGTCCGTGCAACTCCGGCAAGAAGTACAAGCATTGTCACGGCAAACCCGGCGCGGAGCCACTGACCGCCTAGGTGTCCTTCCCAGAGACGTTGGTCACACTCGCTGGGGACGAGTGCCTATGCCGGTGGCGCCCGATGAGACACGAAGAGCGCTGGCCAGGCTCCCACCCAGGGCTGTCTCCTGCCCGAGGCCGCGGCCTTGCCGCATCGTTGAAGGGCTGGCCGGCTCGTTGAGGCGCGCGCGAAGGCTCGGGCGTCAGTGGTTCGCCGCAAGCGGTTCGTTCGTCGGTTGGGGCTGGAGTCGGTCGGCCTAGATCGATGAAGTGGCCTCGGCGGTCTTCGAACTGGGTTGAGGGGGGGTGCCTCTATTCGCGGGGTGGGGCTCGGGTGACACC
>CAMYIJ010000033.1 GCA_947258375.1 uncultured Acidimicrobiaceae bacterium | reverse complement strand
CCGGTGATCGAAAGCGGCGCCAGTTTTCCTGGGAGATCATATGTTCATATACGATCTGGCGAATCGAGTCGCCCTGCCGGATCATATTAAGCAGGCGGTCAAAGACAGCGCGGGCATCTGCATAGGTCACGGTATCCAGCTCCACCGCCGGAGAAAAAAGGATGGTGTTAGTCAGCTGAAAGGCCATCCAGATTTCAAAATAGTTTTTACTTAAAGGGATCTCGTAGAGCAGGGCCAGGGGATGCTGAATCGGTTCCTGTCTTTCATCAAACTCATATTTCTGGCTGATGAGATTGCGATATTGGCTTTCATTGATCGTTTTGGACAGGTCATTTTCAATTTTAGTTAAATAATTCTGATCGGTTTGAAGCGCCAGGGCGAATACACCGTTTTCAAGGTCAAAAAACGCATCCGGTGCAATTCCTTTAAAGAGCGTACCCAATGCTTTATTGGAAACGGCAAACTTTTCTTCTGCGGTTAAGGCATTGTATTCTTCATCGCTTAATCTTTCCAGAATGATTTCCGGTGACGGTGGAATCACGGAATCACTGGAATCATTTGTGACGCCGCTGCCGCCGCCTCGATATTGCGGGCCGTCAGCAACACACCTCGCGGCCGGCCGGCCGTGCCCGACGTTCCCACGATCAAGACCGGACGATCTGACGACCGCTCCGGCTCCATGTGATCGAGCCCGGCGGCCGGCGGCCAGCCGAAGGTGGCGCCGAGCGAGTCGGCGAGCGCGCCGGCGGCGGCAACATCCAGACGAGGGTCGAACGGAACCGCGATCGCCCCTGCGCGCGGAATTCCCCAGACCGAAGCGATGGAAGCCGGGCTCATCTCCGCTCGGAATGCGATTCGTGAGCCCGGCGCGACCCGCGCCGCAATCTCATGGGCGGCGTAGTCGAGATCGGAGAAGGTCCATTGGCCGACGCCCGTCTGGAGCGCGATCCGGTCGGGCCACCTTGCGGCGGCCCGGGCCAGTAGGTCGGGAGCAACGGGATCGTCCATCTGCGGTCACTACAGTATCGACCCGGACGGCCGGGGCCGCCGGCGAACGCCTATCGGAGAAACACGTTGGCAGCAAACGACGCGACGGTATCTGAGATATTCGATGAATCGGCATGGGTCGCCATTGAGGGCTTCGACTTCACCGACATCACGTACCACCGCGCCCGTGACGTTGGGGCGGTTCGCATCGCCTTCGACCGCCCCGAAGTGCGCAATGCCTTCCGGCCGCACACGGTCGACGAGCTGTACCGGGCCCTCGACCACGCCCGAATGACGTCCGACGTCGGAGCCGTCCTGCTCACGGGCAATGGGCCCTCACCGAAGGATGGCGGCTGGGCGTTCTGCTCGGGCGGGGACCAGCGGATTCGAGGCAAGGACGGGTACAAGTACGAGGGGGAAGAGGGAGTCGATCCGGCCCGGCTCGGACGGCTTCACATCCTCGAGGTACAGCGGCTCATCCGCTTCATGCCCAAAGTCGTGATCGCGGTCGTGCCCGGCTGGGCGGTCGGCGGTGGGCACAGCCTCCATGTCGTCTGCGACCTGACTTTGGCTTCCGAGGAACACGCCGTCTTCAAGCAGACCGACGCCGACGTTGCCAGCTTCGACGGCGGGTACGGTTCCGCCCTCCTGGCAAGACAGATCGGGCAGAAACGGGCCCGTGAGATCTTCTTCTTGGGGCGCGACTACTCCGCCGGGGACGCGTTCGACATGGGCATGGTGAATGCTGTGGTCCCCCACGCCGAGCTGGAGGCAACGGCGCTGGAGTGGGCTCGCGAAATCACGGCCAAGTCGCCAACCGCCCAGCGGATGCTGAAGTACGCGTTCAACCTTCAGGATGACGGGCTGGTCGGCCAGCAGCTCTTTGCGGGAGAGGCGACCCGGCTCGCCTACGGAACCGACGAAGCGGTTGAGGGGCGGGAGGCCTTCCTCGAGAAGCGCCCGCAGGACTACACCAAGTTCCCCTGGCACTTCTGACATGTTGAGTTCCTGGTTGCTGGCGGCCCGCCCGGCCACCCTCTGGGCCGGTGTCGCCCCCGTGCTGGTCGCCGGGGCATTGGCTGCCCGCGATGAGGTGTTCTCCTGGCCGCACTTCCTCGTGACGCTGGTGGCGGCCACCGCAATCCAGGTCGGCGTCAACTTCGCCAACGATGTTGCCGACGCCGCCAAGGGGGCCGACACATCAGAGCGAATCGGCCCTGCCCGGGCAGTCGCCTCGGGCTTGATCACCGCCCGCCAGATGTGGGTCGGCATCGGTATCGCGTTCGCGGTGGCGGCGGCGGGCGGCATCTACCTGATCAGCGTGGCCGGCCCTGTCATTGCGGTGATCGGGATCGCTTCGATCATCGCCGCCCTCGGCTACACGAACGGGCCCTCCCCCTACGGCTACCGGGGCCTTGGTGAAGCGTTTGTCTTCGTGTTCTTCGGCCTGGTCGCGACCGTCGGGGCCCGATACGTGTTCGATCGTACGGCGCCGATCGAGGCATGGTTGGCGGGAGTCGTCATGGGGCTGCTGGCCACCGCGATCTTGCTCGCCAACAACGTGCGCGACATCGAAACCGACGCCGCCGCCGGCAAGGAAACGCTCGTCGTGAAGGTGGGCCGCCGGGGCGGGGTTGCGATTTACAGCGCCGCGGTGGCGGGTGCCTACGCCGTGATCGTGCTGGCAACTCTGTCGGGCTGGCTGCCGCTCCTGGCGCTGCTCAGCCTGGTGACCGTTCCGCTGGCTGTGCCGCTGGTACGCACGATCCGGACCGAGACGACCGGGCCGCCGCTGATAGGAGTCCTCAAAGGAACAGCGCGACTCCAGCTCCTCGTGGCACTGGCACTCAGCGCGGCAATTCTGCTCGACCACGCGCTCTGAGCCAGGCCAGCATTACGCAAAACCCGCGGCGAGTGGTGATGGTGGGACGGTTCAGCGTACGTGACTATCACCCGGAGGCGCCGACCTATCTCACTCGTGCAGAGCGCTGCGTTGTCGGGGTCTGGTGATCGGGAGCGCTTAGTTCCGGCCTAGCTACTGGGATTCGTATCGCCGCCGTAGCTTGGCCGAGCCGGGACGCCCCTCCCGCTGACAGAACTCACACCCGCACGGCTTGCGGCCGTGAGCCCCCGGATAGTTCCGCCATCCGACGACCTTGGGGAGATGCTTGATCCGGTGGACCTCCTTGGCGGTGACCTTTCGCGGGACCAGCACCTCGAAGCCCTCGGCGTTCTCGGCGTGCATTACGATGCCGATCGCCTCGCTCGCCGACACCTGAGTGTGGACCTCTCGGTAGTGACCAACCCAGACGGGTTCAGTGTGAGGGATTCGAAAGTAGACAGCGACGAAGCTTCGTGCGCCGCTGGCCTTCAGCTCCCGCATCCACTGGTGAGCGATGTAGAAGTCGCCGGTGACCGGCATTGAGTACACCAAACGCGGAATCCCCTCGGGAGTCGCCGACGGCTTGATCCCCGAACGGCGGATCGCGGCCAACGCCGACTCTGGTGCCATATGCACAAACACTGCGCCTCACCCTATCGCGCGAGCTCGCTCGAACGCTCAATCCGCGGACGACCAACATTCTGAGGGTCGCCGGGTCACTGGCTGCCCGCGATGAGGTGTTCTCCTGGCCGCACTTCCTCGTGACGCTGGTGGCGGCCACCGCAATCCAGGCCGGCGTCAAACTTCGCCAACTATGTTCGACACCTCGCGGTTCGTCTCGATTCGGCCGTGAACGTGGCCGCCCGGTCCACGGAGTAGAAGAGGCGTGGCGGCGTTCGCATACCGGCGCGGTCTTGCCTAACCGGGAGCACGCGTGCGATGAGCGATGCGTCCAGCGCGAGCCATCCAGTTGACGTAATGGCGGTCGACGACCGGCTCGACCGCCAGCATCGCGGCGGCGGCAACTGCGGCTCCCAACTTGACCTCGAGACCGGAACCGGTTCCCGCCGCGGCGGCTCCAGCCAGGATCACTATTGGACGGATGAGGGTCACGGGCCCAAAAATCCCCGTCGAGAGCAGCGATCTCAGCTCGACCGACTTGATCATGTAGAGAGCAAAGGCGGCCGCAACGAGGGTGGCAAAAGGGATATAGATGCCCAGCATGCGGCGCCCCCCGTCAACGAACATCTCGTATTGGGCGGGCGCATCAGACGAAACGAAGATCATTGCCCCAGTGACCAATCCGATGGTGACGAGCGCTCCGAAACCTGCGCCCATGCCGCGGAGTACTGCCCCTTTGTAGTAGGCGGCCTTGTAGATGAGAGGGTTACGTCCTGCAGCGGCACGAAACCCCGAGAGACCGGCATCGGCGAGAGCGAGTGCGACCAGCGCGGCGGCAATCATTCGAGATTCAGGTGACGGTGCATTCGGCCGAGACCGCGGCGGAGTTGATCGACCAGCTCCGGGCGGATGCCCACAACAGGACGGATGATTCGAGTAACCGGAAACAGGGCGAAGGGCGTGCCGAATACTCCGATTCGGTAGCTAGAAGTGCCTGCGCGGGCAGCCGAGGTCAGCGTCTCGTCGTCGTGAGCACGGACCGCGGACAGCACACCGTCTTGGCGGGCGAGTGGCTCACGCATCCGGGCAGCGTGGAACAGCCACGCGCCAAGCGG
Organism: uncultured Acidimicrobiaceae bacterium; assembly: GCA_947258375.1. Classification (GTDB taxonomy): domain Bacteria; phylum Actinomycetota; class Acidimicrobiia; order Spongiisociales; family UBA5794; genus JAHEJX01. The sequence goes on along the minus strand of CAMYIJ010000033.1, from coordinate 26,900 downwards.
CGCGGGCCAGGTCGGCGCAATGTCGTAGTGCATGAATGCCGCAACACCAGCGGTCTCGTGGGCTCTGAATAGGCTCTCGAGCGATTGGGCTGCAAAGTGGTGGAGAACACCGACAGAAGTGACGATCGTGGCCGGTTCGTCCAGTGCGAAGACATCTCCGGTAACGAACCGGCACTTCAACGATTCCGCCTTGGCCGCTGCCGAAGCGGCGTTCACCAACGAGTCATTGAAGTCCACTCCTATCAACTCAACGTCAGGGCCAAGGTCTCCCTTGGCAGCCAGCCAGCGAATCAGGTAGCCCAGGCCGCAACCGAAATCCACAACACGAATCGGCGTCCGCGTCGCGTGGGCGCGGTACGCGGCCACTGTTGGACGGAGCAGAGCGAGGACTCTCTGCGGTTGGAGGAACTCCTCAGATAGCCGCTGCAACTCGGCATGCGACCTGAACAAGACGCCGTTTACGTACTCCTCATCCAATATGCCGCCCGTCGCCGGCATACGAGAGACGATTCGAGCCGCACGCACCTGCCCGAGCTCTGCGAGCTCCGCTACCACGGCGGCTCTCTCAACTGGTACCCGAGCCTGACCGAGTGGGTCATGCTGGACGATGAGGTCCGAGATCTCCCGGCGGCTGCCCTTGTTCACCTGGCGATTATCGGACGACCGGGCCGTTCACTCGAGGAACCACCCGTGCCCACCTGGCGGCGAACCGCGCAAAGCCAAGCAGGTTGCCGCAGCCGGAGAACAACGTCGCGACCGCTAGTGGCTATATTCTCGGGCCATGGATTTGAGCGCCACCATCATGATCCACGCTTCTGCCGAGCGGGTCTACGGATTCGTGCCCGATCCGGCGAACGACGTGCGTTGGAGAACCGGGGTCACGAGTCGGGGCTGACCACTGATCCTCCAATGGCTCTCGGCTCGGAGGGCTATGTGAAGGTGGGGAGTCAGGTCGGATGTTGGAGGGTCAAGGCGATCGAACCGGGTGTCTCGGTTGACTGGGACTTGACCGAGGGACCGTACGCCGGTTCGGGCGGCTACCGGCTCGAAGATGTTGACGGGAACACGCGGTTCACGCTGGTGGCCGACGTACAACCGCAGGGCTTCTATCGGCTTCTCGGACCGCTGTTCGCTCGACTGGGCAGGAAGCAGAACAAGGCTGACGTTGCGACACTGAAGGGGCTGCTGGAAGACTGAGCAGTCCCGGGGCGGCGCTTGGCCGCGCGAACGTCACGTGATCCTGGAGGGGTAGCGTTCACGGTGGCCGCAAGCGTGTGGCCTGTGGAGGACTGATGCAACGCCGTTCCTATGAGAGCGATGCCGACGTGGCGCTTCTGCAGGGGTTCAACGCGGCGTCGATTGCCGCCACCGGAGGGTGCGGTTACGTGCACCCGGGCGACATCGTCCATCATCTGTTCATCGGCAACAAGATCTTCGAACCCGCCGAGGTGATGACCGTGTGGGAGGACCGCTCCGGGGTTGCGGCCTGGGTGCTGGTGGGGCCGCGGCATCGGTCGTACGACGCCCAGGTACGACCCGATTTGCGGGGCGGGGTGTTCGAGCGCGAGGTGCTGGAGTACGCCGACGCCCGCACCGTCGAACTGATGCGCCTCCACGGCATCGAGAGCGACCGGATGGTGGGCAACGTCTTCCGGTGCGACCTGGTGCGGGTCGAGCTGCTCGCCGAGATGAGCTGGGTACCCGACGCACAGCCCCCTTACGTGATCAACCGGGCACGGATCGCCAATCTGGTTGAGCCGGTGATCCCCGCCGGCTATTCGATCCGGCCCCTTGCCGGGGTGGAGGAGGCCGCCGCGGTGGCCGCGCTCCACGGGGCCGCCTTCCCGGGGGCCGGGTGGACGACTGAGCTGTACCGGCAGGTTATGGAGTCCCCCGGCTACGACCCCGGGCGGGAGCTGGTGGCAGAGACAGCAGGCGGCGTGCTCGCCGCCTTTGCGGTCACCTGGTATGACGACCTCAACCGGACGGGCCTGTTGGAGGGGGTGGGCACCCATCCCGACCATCAGCAACGTGGCTTGGGGCGAGCCGTGGTGAGGTTCGCCGCTCATCAGATGGCCGCCGCTGGCATGGAGTTCGCCATCGTCGCCAATTCCGCATCCAACGTCGCATCGGCGGCGCTGTACCGCAGCGCCGGATTCGAGCCCTGGCACGTGCTCGACCGTTACGAGAAAGCGATAGGCTGACCGGGAAGCCACCCTGACAGGCGACGGCACGAGCGGGACCCCGCCCGCCTACACACTGCGCTGCCGTCTGAAAGACTGTCCCCGTCACTCGGTGGAGGCACCGTTGACGTCGGCCTTCGACGCGGTCCGATACCCGATGGCCGCTCCCGCCAGGGCTCCGAAGATGGTGATCGCCGCCGCCAGGTAGGAAGCGTTGACCGCCTCGTCTCCGATGGCCTCGACCCCGTATACCCACGATGCCACGAGGGCGCCGATGGAAATCCCGAAAGAGGCGCCGACGAGCAGGCCGAGAAGGACGCGTCCGGCAACGCCCCACATGCGTCGCGGTGATGGTGTCGACTCCATGGGGCAACGTTAACGTTGCTCCATGACCGCCGAGCCAACGTTCACATTCTGCGCCGCCCTCGTCGACGCACTGGCCGCCCAGGGTGTCAACCACGCCTGTGTCAGCCCCGGTTCGCGCAACACACCGCTGCTGATCACACTCGCCGCGCACCCTGCGATCGAGGTGTCTGTCCATCACGACGAGCGCAGCGCCGCCTTCTTCGCCCTCGGGCTGGCGAAGGCCACCGGCGGGGTCCCCCTCTTGTCGTGCACATCGGGAACCGCCGCCACTGAGTACCTTCCGGCGATTACCGAGGCGCGCATGGCCCACGTCGGAATGATCGTGCTGTCCGCCGACCGGCCTCCGGAGCTGCAGGACCGGGGCTCACCGCAGACGATCAACCAAACCAATCTGTACGGCGTAGCGGCGAAGTGGTTTCACGACATCGGGGTTCCCGATGCCGAGTCCGTCGGCAACGCCGCCGGCCTGGCACGCAAGGCCGTGGCCACGGCGCTGGAGACGCCGGCCGGCCCGATTCATCTCAATCTGCCACTCCGGGAGCCACTGGTCCCCATGGCGAAGCTCGACACGGCGTTTGCGACGACAACAGCGACTCCGGCGGCGACGGCGACGCGCATCGCGGCTACCGAAGAAGAGATTGCCAGAATTGCCGAGGTCGTTTCGGGACGGCCGACGGTCATCATCGCCGGCCAGTCGAACAGCCCCGGGCTTGGTTCGGCCGTATCGGAGGCCGCCGCCGCCCTCCGCGGGATCATCATTGCGGACCCCCAATCGGAGATACGATTTGGCGGCACCGATGATCCGGCGCTGATCTCCACGGCGGACCTATTGGTAGCCGCCGGTTTCCGGGGCGGCGAAGCCCCCGCTGCGGTACTCCATGTCGGGGCACTCCCCACCTCCAAGCCCGTGAACCAGTGGCTCGAATCCCTGGGAGCAGACCTGACTCACATCGACGACGGCCGGTGGCATGATCCACTGCGGATCGCCACCAGCGTGGTGGTTGCCGACCCGACTCAGACCCTCTCGCAACTTGCCAAGATCGTTGATGCCGGCCCCGAGGGATTTGCCGCGGCGTGGCGCCGGGCCGACGACGCGGCCACGGCCGTTCTCCGAGACGCCCCCGCCGATATCTCCGAGCCGGCCATCGCGGCCACCCTGATCGATGCCGTGCCGGCCGGCGCGGTCATCGTGGCCGGCTCATCGATGCCGATCCGACTCCTCGACTCGTACGGCACCCGGCGGGACCGCTCTGCCCGGCTGATCGCCAACCGCGGCGCCAACGGCATCGATGGCACGGTCGCCACTGCCCTCGGCGTGGCGACCGCCGGCATCGGCCCCACGTACGCGCTCTTGGGCGACGTCACCGCCCTGGTCGACATCGGATCGCTGGCGACCGCGAGCCGGCTGGCCACCCCACTGACGATCGTCACGATCAACAACGACGGTGGAGGCATCTTCGAGTTTCTGCCGCACTCGGATCCCGAACGCATCGACTCCACCACCTACGAGGAGCTCATTGCCACTCCTCACGGTCAGAGTCTGGCAGGCGTCGCGACAGCCCTCGGTGTTGAATCATGCGAGGTGGCCGACCTGGAGACGCTGGGTTCTCTGCTCTCCGTCGCTCCGAGCAAACCGCGGCTGATCGAGCTCCGCACGGACCGGGCGGCGGGACCACGCCGGCGTTCCGAGATCGTCGAAAGAATTGCCGCGGCCGCAGCAGCTACGTAGCGGTCAGGATGCTCAGCATCGGGCGGAACTTGAGTCGGGTTTCGTCCAGCTCAGATTCCGGCCGGGACTCCCCGACGATGCCGGCACCCGCGTAGAGCGTGGCCGTGTTGCCGCGAATCAGAGCACAGCGCAGCGGAATGGCGTAAGTTGCATCGCCGTCGGCCGTCAGCCACCCGATACCGCCTGCGTACCAACCGCGGTCGATGCCTTCGATCTTGTCGACGAAGGCAAGCGCGGCCTTCCGCGGAGTGCCCCCCACGGCCGGGGTCGGGTGCATGATGCTTACGAGGTCGAGCGGGTCGATCGAATGGGCGGTGCGGCCCACGATCTCAGTAGAGAGGTGCTGGACCGTCGCCATGCGACGCAAGGAAGGCTGAGCGGGAATGTGAAGCTCCTTGACAACAGGGCCGAGGCGGGCGGCTATATCCTGGACCACCAGATCGTGTTCGTGACGATCCTTGGCGGAGTGCATCAGCGCCTCGCCGAGCGCCCGGTCGTCCGCATCTCCTTCTCCCCGCCGCGCCGAACCGGCGAGGGGGTTCACCCGCACCGACTGACCGGACATTGCGAGCAAGAGCTCCGGGCTGGCACCGACCAGAGTCGACTCCCCCACCTGCCACACGAACCCGTGACATTGCGGGTAAGTCTCGCGCAGGTGTTCCACGAGGTCGAATGGATTTGGAGCCAATTCCGTCGTGACGACCACGCTGCGGCTCAGCACGACCTTCGTCAGATCTCCCTGGGCGATCGCCCCCAGGGCCTCCTCCACTTCCGTACGCCAGTCCGCCGTGGGAGGGTGCGATTCGACCGAGTGATCCCCCGGGTCGAACGGCAGCGCCGGCCTGGGGGGCTCGAGGTCGGAGAGCAGCTCGATTAGATCGGAGTGATCCAACCCCGGAACCCGGGTGAGGATGAGACGCCGCTCATTGCCCGTATCAACCAGGGTCACCTGCGGCAGCAGGGCAGCTGCGCTCGGGAACCCCTCCCAATCCTCGCTTCGGGGACCGTCCGGGTGGAATGAAAAACCGGAGAGTATCGGGACACCGGCCGGCAACCCGGCCATGTCGATCTTGGCCTGAAGCCCCGCGAAGCGGTCACCGCCGGCCGCGGCTGCGCTCCACGCGGCGCCGAGGCCGGCCACAGCCGTGCCGTCGGGATGGCATATCAGCTGCGCCTGGCGGAATAGCGGAGCCGCCGACCGCACCAGATCGACGGTCTGCACGACCGTCGGAATCGTCAGCTGGTCGCCGTCGGTTGCAGCCACCTCAGAGCGGAGCGCTTCGATCTCTTCGGGGGGAAATAGCACTTGGGTCATGATACCGTCGCCGTCAGTCGGCCCATTCGCCGGAGACTGCGGCGGCGATCGCGGCCGCGATCACATCTGGGCGCTGTTGGGGAACAAAATGATTGGTGCGCGGCACCCAGGTGACCGTCACCAGCTGCATCCGTGACGTGAGAAGCCCGAGCCGCCGCGGCGGATGAGATTCCGACTCTTCGCCCGCGATGAGCTCGACCGGAGGATCGATCCCGCCCAGATGGCTCCAAGCTCGATGCTCTGTGAGCGTCTGAAAGAACTCCGCCTCGTCTCTCGGGTCACATGACAGCATCACGGCGTCATCGTCGCCATCGGGGTCGGGACGGAGACCGCCATCGAGATAGCCGACGAATGCGCGCTCGTCCCAATCCACGAATGCCCCTTTGCCATGAAGGCGTTCGGCGGCGGCTGCCCGGCTGGGAAACCTCCGCGTCCGCTTCAGGGCCGATAGTGCCATCGGCTCGTCGTCATTCCTCTTGAAAGGTGGCGGCGGGATTATCGGCTCGATGAGCACAAGGCTGCGGAACGTGCCGGGAGCAAGAATCTCGGCCAGTGTCAACGCCGTGCCGCCCGAGGAGTGGCCGACTCCAATGACGCCGCGTCGTCCATCGAGCACGGCGAGGACATCCCGAGCGATGCTCCCCCAATCCAGGGGACGCGCGAAGGAGCCCGAGTTGCCGTGGCCCCGCTGATCGAAGGACAGAACGTCGATTCCGAGCCCGGTCGCCTTCAGATCCTCGATGACCGGCCGCCAGACTTCTTTGCAGAAACCCGTCGCGTGCGCCAACAACACGGCCGGACCTCCGCCGTTGAGAGACTCGTGGGCAACGGCGATTCTCACGCCACCGTTGACCACCTGCTCGTGGCTGGTCACGATGCGGATGTCTCGGCTACTCGGCGACGCGGTCGCCGGAGGACGGCGGCACCAACTGGTTGTCGACGCGGAGGACACCGTCGAGGCGGCGCACCAACTCCTCGAGGAGGGCGGCCTCGGCCCGGGTGCCGATGGTGCCTGTGAGCGTGACCAGTCCGGACGCAACCGTGACGTCGATGGCATCGAGATCGACTCCCATGATGCGGCGCAAGACGTCTTCGCGGATCTCGTCCTCGACCACGTCGTCGGGGCGAGTGAACGCGGCCACCACATCGAGCCGGGAGATAATGCCGAGCATTCGTGAATCGGCATCAACAACGGGCAGCCGATTGATGTCCTCGTAGACCATGACCCGAGCAGCATCCGCCAGGGCTACGCCGGGTGCGATCGTGGTGACGTCCTGGGTCATGACCTGACCCACCGTCTCGACCGCATCCATCATCGTCTCGTTGTGGCGGGCAACCTCGAGCCGCAGAAAATCCGCCTCGGTGATCATGCCGATCAGAGTGGCCTCGTCATCACACACCGGCAGGCCGGAGATCCGATTACGGAACATGAGTCGCGCCGCTTCGGTGATCGTGGTGCCCGGGCGCACCGTGATCACGTCGCTCGTCATTACGTCGACAACTCGCACCAGGTCCTCCAACCGAGTCGCTGTAGCGGCCATTGTGCCAGGCCGTACCCGGAGAAACTATCACGCCGGACGGTCAATAGACGGCGGTCGGCGTTACTCTCAAGGTCATGCATCGCCGATTACTCGTCGCACTAGCGGTTCTGGTGGCCGGCTGCAACGGCGCCAGCTCACCCTCCACAACCGATCAGGCCACGACGATCACCGAGGCCACGAGTCCCTCCACGACCGCGGCAGATACTGCCGCGGAAGCGACGACGTCGACCATTGCCCCACCGGAGTCAACCACCGAGGCCACAACAACAACCACAACGACCACCACTCTCCCCGGCGGGGAAGCGTCCATTGGTATCGATGAGATCGTCTTTGCCGGTGGTCCCTATGTGGTCATCAGCAATCGAGGACCCGGGATCGGCTCAACGGCCGGTCACTGGATCTGTCAGTTTCCTTCTTATTACCAGCTCCCGGACGTGGAGCTAAAGCCCGGCGAGAAGATCGCAGTGCAACTGGGCATCGATCCCGTCCCCGAGCTCACCGGCGTCATCGCCACGGTCGATGTCACCAGCCCGATCGGCGACATCACAACTGCCGACGGCGAGCTCGGCCTTTATTCGAGCAACACGTTCAACTCCGCAGACGCCATCGTCGACTACGTTGAGTGGGGAACAAGTGATCACGCCCGCAGCAGCGTCGCAGTCGCAGCCGGAATCTGGGAAAACGGCGGATTCATTGAGGTTCCGGCGGAGGCGCTCGCCATAGCCGCCCAGGCATTCCCCTCGCTGGGCCCGGCCGATTGGTTCGCTGAAATCGGCGGTTGAGGCCGCCACCGAGCAGCCTGAAGAGTGACGTTGCCAGTAATTGGTCCGCCAACTCCTGACAGCGGACCGTGAACCTTTTAGTGCGTCTTAAGGTTTTCTGGGCAACGTTCATAACCCGCAATATGAGATATTTCTCTTGCCTGCCCCTCTGAGGAGCAGCCCGAAGGGAAAAACACAACAAAGTCGCGAAGGGTGGACGCCCCCTCATCTGCTTGCTCCATCTAACGTGTCGGGGCCCCTACGAAAGTGGGGGCCCTTCCCTATGGGGGGCTGAGTTTCGGGGGCGTCCAAGCCCACTACCTCCCCGCCGACCTGCTTGCTCCATCTAACGTGTCGGGGCCCCTACGAAAGTGGGGGCCCTTCCCTATGAGGGGCTGAGTTTCGCTCGAAGCAGGCTCCGAGCGAACCGGCTCGGCACCGCCTCCGGCGACGCCTCCCAGCTGTGCGGCCTCCCGGCCGCCCTCATCTCCGGATCGCACCGCACATGTCGCTGCGATCCGGTGCGGGGCTTAGCGCGACCCTTCGACGCAGCAAATCCTGATTTCGCTCGAAGCATTACCTCTTGGTGGTTCCGAAGACGACTTCGACGCGGCCGCCGCCTTCGTGACTGTTGGAGACGTTGAAGGTGCCGCCGGTCTTTTCGGCCGCTCTGCGTACGATGTCGAGGCCGAGCCCGGTGGAGCCTCCGCCGCTGTGGCCCCGCTCGACCAGCGCACCTTCGCTGAAGCCGGGCCCGGCATCCTCGATCGTCAGCACCGCGGTTTGGCCGGATCCCGGGCGGGCGCCAATGCGGTAGCCGCTTCCGGAGTCGGTGTGGGCAAAGACGTTCTCCATCAACGTGTCAATCACCGTTCCCAGCTCGTCCGGGCTGAGTGGAACCTGCAGAACACCCCCCAGAGTGACGACCTCGACCGAGCGATCCTGTTCGTCGGCCAGCACCTTCCAGAACGTCGAGCGGTGGCGAACCACAGCAGCCAGGTCGGCAACCTGGGGCTCTGCCGGTCCATCCGATGACGGCCGACGCAGTTCCTGAATCATCCGGTCGACGGCGCCTTCAACCCGAACGATATCGGCAAGCAGACCGTCTGAGCCGTCCTGGTCGCCCAGGGTCTCCGCCTGGAGCCGCAGCGCGGTCAGCGGCGTTCGTAACCGGTGCGACAGGTCGGCGACGCTCTCGCGCTCCTCGCGGAGCAGCGTCTCGAGCCTGCTGGCCAGCAGATTGAAGGCTTCGCCGACCTCTGCCACCTCGGGCGGTCCCGAGGGCACGACGCGTGAATCGAGATCGCCTTCTGCCAACGCACGGGCTGCATCGGATAGAGCGGTGACAGGTCGCACCAGCGACCGACCCATCCGATCCGTTGCCAGAGCCGCCACGATGACCAGGATCACTCCGAGACCCGCCAGCAACAGCCAGGTACGAACAACGCCCCGGTTCAGGTCGGCGCTGAGCACCGGAGCTCGCACAACCACAGAGGCCTCCTCAGCGAGAGCATCCGCCACGAGCACGGGCACCAGAACCTCCGCGCCCTCCGGAGTGTCGGCCGTCAGGGGTTCCCCTTCGCGAGCCCTATCGACGTTGGCCGTCTCAGCGTACGGCGCTCCGCGGGCGGTGCCGTCGGGGAAGATGATCGAGACACCTTCCCGACTCCGGAAGGCTTCAACCACCTCCTCGGCCAGCTCCACCGTTACGCCCTGGCCGGGCTCTATCGAGGCCGCTGCCACCAGGGCGATCACCATCTCTCCCAAGTCCGGTTCCTGAATGAACAGCTCGCCGTCGTCCTGGTAGCCGACGATCACTTCCAGAGCGAGCTCCTCCGTGAGACCCGCGTTGGGCTCTATCGAGGCCGCTACCGCCAACGCAGCGGCGATCGATTTGGCGTCTGTCTCTGCGGCAGATATCGCCTGGTCACGCGCCTGGTTTCTCACAACCGTGGCAAGGGGGATCAGTGCCGCGAGCACGATCAACGTTGCAACGGTCACCGATACGAATGCGAGTTGTCTTCTCATGAGGCCCCCACCCCGTAATCAGACGTCGTCGGGACTGACAAGCTTTACGCCGACCCCGAAGACCGTCTGGAGATAGCGGCTGGCGGCAGCCGACTCCCCCAGCTTCTTGCGCAACCACGAGATGTGGACGTCAACGGTCTTCTCGCTGCCCCCGTACGGTTGGCGCCACACCTCAGCGAGCAACTCGCGCTTGGAGACAACCTCGCCTGCCCGCTCCGCGAGGAATCGGAGGAGGTCGAATTCCTTGGGTGACAGATCGAGACGTTCACCGTCGAGTCGCGCCTCGCGGGCGGCGGCATCCACGGACAAGTCGCCGACAACGATTGGGCCCGGCCTGCCATCGGCGCCGACCCGCCGCAGCACCGCCCGCACCCGAGCCTCCAGCTGCTCGACGGAAAACGGTTTGACGAGGTAGTCGTCGGCGCCGGCATCGAGGGTGCGCACCACATCACGATCCTCGCTGCGAGCCGTGGCCACGATTATCGGGACTTCGCTGACTGCTCGAATCATCTTCAACAACTCACTGCCATCGAGATCGGGCAGACCCATATCGAGTATCACAAGATCCGGGTTCGCTCGGACGACCGTTTGCAGACCGTCCATCGCGGTCGAACTCGTCTCGACGTCATGTCCCCGATCGGCCAGGACACGGGCGACCAGCTCGCGGATTCTCAACTCGTCTTCGATTATTACAACAGACGCCATGACCACACAGCGTACGCCAAATGGCGCAAATCTCAACATCGTCTTATCAATTCCTTATCGAGTCTTTCACAGCTCCAAAAGGCTCGAGGCCGCAGAATGAATGGCGATGAGGCAGGAGGTTTCTGCTCGTCACCGGAGTCGGGTTGCTGTGCAGAGCAATGCTCGCACAGCGAAAGACCAGTTCGCGGACCGGTTTTGCAGCCCAACGATGGGGCACGATGTGGCGGCGCTGCCTTACGAACGTGAGGGTGGGCGTGCTGGGCCTGAGTGGCCCCTTTGCCTCCGGCGGCCTCGGTTCTGGGGCCCAGTCGCCCGCCACCGTTTTTCCGCACCATTCCCGTCTAGACCAGAGCGCGGCGCCGGTTCTCAGGCCAGCGCGACCAGTTCCAGCATGGAGTCGTCGAAGTAGGAGGTGTCTCCCTCGGGCATGAGGATCACCCGATCCGGGGCCAGTTGCTCGACGAAGTCGGCATCGTGGCTCACGAGCACCAGCGACCCGGTGTACTGCTCGAGTGCCTCGAGGAGCGCCTCGCGGGCCTGCGGATCGAGGTTGTTTGTTGGCTCGTCGAGCAGCAGGAGGTTGTGCTCTCCGATGACCAGGCGGGCCAGGGCGAGCTTCGTCTTCTCCCCGCCCGAAAGGGTTCCGGCGTCCTGCTCGATCTTGTCGGCGAGGAGGAAGTGGCCCAGGACGTTGCGCAGCGTCAGATCCGGCGCCCCTGAGACTTCCTTCATATGCTCGAGAACGGTCACGCCCCGTTTGATGGATTCGTGCTCCTGGGCGTAGTAGCCGACCGAGGTGCGATAGTCGATGTCGAGTTCGCCGATGTCCGCCTCCTCCACACCGGCGAGGATGCGCAGCAGCGTGGTCTTGCCGGCACCGTTGAGGCCCATGATGATCAGACGTTCACTGCGATCGAGGTCGACGTCGACATCGACGAACACCACATTGTGGCCGTACGCCTTGGCGAGGCCGTTGGCCTTGATCGGGGTATGTCCCAGCTTGGGACCCGGCGGGAATCGTAAGGTCACCGACTTGCCTCGCTTGGCAATCTCGACGCGCTGGTCCTTCAGCTTGCTCACCCGTGTTTCCCATGAGCGAGCCCGTTTGGCCATCTTCTCGGTCGTCCCTTTGAAACGGCGGATACCCTCCTCGAGCCGGGCGATCTTCTCATCCTGGTGGCGTCGCTCGCGGAGTCGCTGTTCGCGGCGCCGCTCACGTTCGGTGAGGTAGTGCGAGTAGTTGCCGCGGAACGGCTCGAGCTTCCCGTTCTCGACTGCAAGAACCGACGTGATCGACTGGTCCAGCAGCGGCAAGTCGTGCGAGATCACCAGAAGCCCGCCGGCGTACTTGCCGAGGAAGTCCATCAGCCAGGCCTTGGCATCGAGATCGAGGTGGTTGGTCGGCTCATCCAGCAGCAGGATGTCGGTTTCGGCAAACAGGATCCGCGCCAGCTCGACCCGGCGCCGTTGCCCGCCCGACATCGTCGCCACGAGCTGGTCGAGTTCGTCGCTGGCAATCCCGAGGGATGAAGCGAATCGTTTGGCCTCGGCCTTGGCGACATACCCACCACGGGCCGTGAACTCGTCCTCGAGGCGGGAGAAACGCCGGATCAGCTTGTCTCGCTCGGCGCCGGAGGCCGCCTCCATCTCGAGCCGGACGTCTTCCATCTTGCGCTCCAGGTCGCCGATCGCCCGCGCCTTGAGAATGCGCTCCAGGGCCGTTACCCGCTCGTCCGCCAATTCGACGAGGGCCGCCTCCTGCGACAGGTAGCCGATCACATTGCTGCGAACGATCGTGCCCTCGGCCGGCTCGAACTCGCCCGCCAGGGTGCGCAACAAAGTCGTCTTGCCGGCTCCGTTGGCCCCGACGAGGCCGATCTTGTCGGTGGCGTTCACTGTGAATGACGCATGCGAAATCAGCCGGCGGATGCCGGCCTCAATAGCAATTTCGCGCGCAATGATCACCTAGACGTCCTCGGGGTGAACCACAACGGTAATCGGTCGACCGGCCCCTCGAAGCGTTCTTGCGGATATCCGCGCTCATATCGGCGCGGATGTCCGCAAGAACAGTGGGAATGGGCTCTCCGGTCATCCCCTCCGCAGCGTGCGCTGGATCGCCACCGACGCCCGCAGAGAGAACAGGGCGTCGCGCTTGGAGACGAGGGCCGACGCCGGCTGCAGGACGAGGTGGCGCAGTCCAAGATCGACGTAGGTCCGTAACTGCTCGGCGATCGAGTCCGGGGTGCCCCAGATGATCATCTGGCTCAAAACATCGACGTCGACCTTGGCCATGGCGTCCTGCAGTTGGGCTTTGGTGTAGTCCTGGGGCACAAAGTCGATCATGCCGCGGTAATCGGCACCGAAGGGATGGTCGAGCCCGGCCTGCGCCCACAGATAGCCGGGCGCCAGCAGGCTGGTGAACCGGACCGGGGGCGAGTCGAGCAGCTCGCGGGCGTGTGTTGTCGATCTGCCGATTACGCCAAAGAGCTGCCAGGCCGGCACGATCGCCGCCGGGTCCCGTCCCACCCTTGTGGCGTGGCCGCGGATCGTCGCCAGGTCGCTCTCGAACTCCCCGGGCGTCATCGGGAACGTCGGATACCAGCCGTCCCCGTACTCTCCGGTGAGTCGCAGCATCCGGGGTCCATGGGCCGCGATCCATACCTGGGGCATGTTGTCCGGCTTCGGGCGCAGGTCCATCACGGCCCGATCCAGACTGAAGAACTCTCCCTTGAAGTCGATGGGTCCGTCCGCATCGAAACACAGCCGGATCACCTGGAGAGCTTCCTCCAGACGGCTCACCGGGCGATCAAAGGACAGCCCATAGGGCTCGACGTTCTCCCGCTCTCCGGAGCCGATGCCGAGGATCGGGGCGCGCCTGGCGAGATGGGACATGGTGAGAGCAAACTGCGCCAGCAGGACCGGATGGCGGCGGATCGGCTCGGTGACACCCACGCCGATGTGGATGTTCCGCCGGGCGAGGTAGCCCATCAGCGCCTGATAGTCGTAGTACTGGTGCGGGCTGGCACCGGGAGATGCAGCCCAGCTGAAATCACGATCCCAGATCGAGCGCGGGAAGAAGCCGAGGAAGTGGTCCACGACCCAGGCCACATCAAAGCCGGTGCGGGTCGCCACGCTTGTGAGCATCTTGATCCGACCCAACGGCGGCTCGGTGCCGACGGTAATGCCACTCGTGAACCTGGTGGAATCGATCACAGGCCACGCTCGCTCAGTGAACGATCCATCGCCGTGCGCATCACTTCGTCGGGATACGGTGCGCCCACCAGGTCCAGCCCCTCGGCAGTGGTGGCGGCCGCGCAGCGGCGGGCCACGTCGCGCAGCTCCTCGATCTGAGTGGCCACGGCATCTCCATCCATGACATCACCGTGACCGGGAACAGTGAGGCGAGGAGGGTTGGCCAGGTGCGCCGTGATGGTGTCGGGCCACTCCAGTGGATAGCCGTCCCCGAACACCGGCGGGGCGCCGTCCTCGAGCAGATCGCCGGCGAAAACGACGTCACCGACGCGGACAGTGATGTCGGCGTCGGTGTGGCCCTTGCCGCGGTACAGGAGCCGGACGACCCGGTCGCCGAGATCCATGGCCACATTGTCCTCGAAGATCGTCGTCGGCGGCACCACAGTCGTCTGCTCGAGCTCGGCGTTGAGCTCATCGGTCAACCAGCTACGGGCGGCGGTCTTGATAGCAGCCGGGTCCGCTTGCATCACCGCGTGGCACCTCTGGTGACCCCAGATCTGAGCCTCACCGAAAACGGAATTGCCGAGCACGTGGTCCCAGTGCCAGTGAGTGTTGATCACCCATCGCACAGGAAGCGACGTGAGCCCGGCCAGGTCGGCGACGATCTCCTCGCCATGGGTTGGAACCGACCGGGTATCGATCACGAGGACCCCACCCGCGCCGATCACAATCCCGATGTTCTGGTCGAGCACCTCATACCGGCGGCGGTACACCCCATCGCCTATCTCATCGAATGGCATGGACAATCCAAAACCTCCTTGATCCGATGGCTAGAGCGCGGCTCCGAACCGATCTCCCGTCTCCGCGATCCCGCCAACACCCGGCGTGTCCTGCGACCACAATGCGTCGCCTGCCGTCGACAGCCCGCCCACTTTGCCGGGTATCAGAGCGACCTGGCCCCCGATGTTGTCGCCGGGTATCCCCACAACGAGGTCGGCCCGGCCATCACCCCGCGTGTCGAGAAACCGCAACGCGGCGCCGAACTCGTCGTCATCGCCGGCCACACCCTTGATGCCGCTGGTGTTCTGATGGAAAAGCTGGGGATCGTCGTGCACCAGGCCGGCCCGGCTGCCTGCGAACACCACGACCATTCCGGCGCGATTCCGCCTACTGTGCGACTCGCCCGGCACTCCGACGGCGAGTTCATCGTATCCGTCTCCATCGGTGTCACCTGCTGTCAAGGCGGCACCGAACCGATCACCGGCTTCGCCGACCCCTGGTGTCCCCGCGAGGCCCTCCTTATAGATCCCGTCGCGGCGGCTCAGGCCGGCGCCGATGCCGAAGATCACCTGGACGGCGCCGGTTCGGTTACGACCCTCCACGCCGATCGCGATGTCATCGAATCCATTGCCGTCGAAGGTCCCGGTCGCGACCGAGACGCCCCAGCGGGCACCGGCCCCTGGCCGGCCCTTGATGCCTGGTGAGCCACGAGTGACCAGGACGTCGCGCGGTCCGATCCCGAGAGGTTTGCCAAACACCACCGCAACGCTGCCGGCTCCCACCTTGCCGGAGACGGTGTCCCCCGGTGCCCCGGCAACGATGTCGAAGTAGCCGTCGCCGTCGATGTCTCCCGACGCGAGGGAGTGGCCAAGCTGATCACCCGCCGCAGCGACGCCCATGATCGCGGGAGAGTCCTGATGCAGCAGAACCGCTCCGGTGGGGCTCAGCCCGCCCGGTCCTCCGAAGACGGCGGTCACAGAGCCTGAGGCGGACGGACCGGCCTCGCCGTCGTCGGGCGCTCCGATGGCGAGATCGGCATACCCATCCCGGTTGAAGTCGCCACTGGCGAGAGCTGCGCCGAATCGTTCCCCGACGACGGCATCGCCGACTCCCAGGGTCGCCTGCGTCCATTGGTTTGATCCGTCGGCACTCAGCCCGGCGGCCGATCCATACAGTGTCTGGACCGCCCCGGCGCCGTCCCCCGGCACCCCAACGGCCAGATCCCAGAAGCCATCGGCGTTGAAATCGCCACAGGCGAGGGCCGATCCGAACAGGTCGCCGGCCCCGGGCGTGCCACCCAGTCCGCCTCGGCTCCGCCGCCACGTTCGATCGTCGGCCGGATCGAACGGCCCGGAGCTGCCACGGAACTCCTGGACGAGACCGGCCGACGGGGCCGCCGAGTGTGACTCGCCCGGCGCGCCCACCGCAATGTCTGCGGAACCGTCACCGTTGAAGTCGCACTCGGGGTTTCGCTCCGAGACAAACTTGTAGACCTTGCCCTGTGCCAGGAAGTAGAGCTCGCCGAATCCGTCCGTGCCGAACGAAGTGATGAAACCGGGCACCGCCAGTGTGGCTCCCCAATCGATGTGATCGACGGCACGCCCACCCTTCATCCGGAAGCTCTTGAGATCGTCGCTGTGGCACCAATCGGCATAGAAGTAGTGGCCCCGCAACCAGGGCAGCTCGTTGCCCCGGTAGACGTAGCCGCCCGTTATCGAGCCGCCGCACACTCCCCCCGATCGATGGCGGTACTCGTGGACGGGGAACGCCAGGCCTGCGCTGACACACGGACCGCGGTAACAGTCACTGCCCTCGTAGGTGTTCCAGCCGAAGTTGGTGCCGCCCACGCCGGCAGGGAGCACGTCGATTTCCTCGATCTCAGACTGGCCAACATCGGCGATGAACATGTCGCCGGTGGCCGGATCGAAAGAGAAGCGCCACGGATTGCGCAGTCCCCATGCCCAGATCTCGTCGGCTCCCGCCGTCCCGATGAACGGGTTACCGGGTGCGGCGGCGCCGGTCGCGGGATCAAGACGCAGGATGGCGCCCAACAGCGTCGACTTGTTCTGACCGTTGCCGCGCGGGTCGCCGCCACTGCCGCCGTCCCCCAACGCGACGTACAGGTAGCCGTCCGGGCCGATCTGAACGGCGCCGCCGTTGTGGTTGGTGAACGGCTGATCTGCGGTGAGGAGAACCCGTCCACTGCCGGCATCGGCAATGTTGCGGTTGGCGCCGACCGAGTACTCGGCGACAGTCGAATCACCGTTGCCGACGTCCGAGGTGTAGTACACGTAGAACACACCGGATGACGCGTAGTCGGGCGGAAAAGCCAGGCCGAGCAGGCCCTGCTCGTTGGCAGTGCTGAGCACCGGTCCCCTTATGTCGAGGAAGGGCTGTGCCAGCAGAACACCGTTCTCGATGATTCGAATACGGCCAACCTTCTCGACGACGAACAGGCGGTCGTCGCCGGGCGGCGCCGTCAGGTCGACTGCCAGCGACAGCCCGGAGGCCACGACTTCGAGAGCGACCCCGTCCGTCAGGGTGGGGGCTGCGTCGGCCGCCGTTGCCGGGGCGAGCATGGCGACGCCGGTGGCGATGGCAGCCAACACGACTCGGCGGCGGGCTCTCATACCCGGAAGCCTATACGAGAACTCAGGGGCGCCGGCGCCCCGGCCGGATCGGGCCTGAGGAACGGGCTAGCCGACGGGTTCGCCGGCGTCCACGACGATCGCCGGGGGCAGCGGCCTGAGGACCCCCTGGATGAACGGCGGAACATCGGAGGACTGGAGCGGACGGCTGAAGAGGAAGCCCTGCATCTTGTAGCACCCGAGCTCGGCAAGCAGCTCCATCTGCTCGACCGTCTCGACGCCCTCGGCAATCACGTCGAGGCTGAGACTGGAGGCGAGGCCGATGATCGCCTCCGGCAGGGCTGAAGCTTGCTCGTTTCCGACCTCGTTGACGAAGCTCTTGTCGATCTTGAGCTTGTCGATCGGGAAGTGCTGGAGGTAGCTGAGCGAAGAGTATCCCGTACCGAAGTCGTCAATCGAGACCCGGACCCCGAGGCTACGCAGCCGTTCGAGCGTACGACGGGCCAGTTCGGTGTCGTCGCCCAGAGTTCCTTCCGTCAGCTCGATCTCGAGGAATTTGGGATCGAGATCGGCCAATCGCAGAGCGGACGCCACCGACCCGACGAGATCGCCCCGCCGTAGCTGGCGGCTCGAGACATTCACCGAAACCGTGATGTCCTCGAAGCCTTCCAAATGCCACTGGTTGAGCTGACGGCAGGCTTCGTGAAGCGCCCAGTCGCCCATCGGGATTATGAGGTCGGTTTCCTCCGCCACAGGCACAAAACGGTTGGGGTAGACCAGGCCGAGAATCGGGTGATTCCACCTGGCGAGGGCCTCGAAGCCGAGAACCCGTCCCGTCGACATGTCGATGTATGGCTGATAGACCAGGTCGAGCTCACCCCCGGTATCGAGAGCGCTTCGCAACCCGTCTATCAGGAACAGCCGCTCGGACGTTTGCTCTCGCAGCTCCGGCGTGAAGTACTGATAGGTGTTCCGGCCCGCCGACTTGGCCGAGTACATCGCGATGTCGGCGTCGCGCAACAGCCCGTCGGCGTCCTCGCCGTCGATCGGGTACAGAGCTATGCCGATACTCGCGGTGATGTGTAGTTGGTTTCCGGCGACGTCATAGGGCACCTCGAGCGCCCGCAGGATCTTCGTGGCGACATGGCCGGCATCCTCGACCCGCTCGTTGCCTTCGAGAACGACCGTAAACTCGTCGCCCCCGATGCGGGCAACTGTGTCGCTCTCCCGAACGGCTGCATCGAGGCGCTCGGCTACTTGCTTGAGCAGCGCGTCGCCGGTGGCATGGCCGAAGCGGTCATTGACTGCCTTGAACTCATCGAGGTCGAGGAACATCAGCGAAACCAGCCCACCATCGCGCCGCGCCCGGGCAATGGCATTCTGCAAACGATCGCTGAACATGAAGCGGTTGATCAGCCCGGTGAGCGGGTCGAAACGGGCCAGATAGCTGACCCGACGCTGATCGTCCTCGCGCTCCGACATGTGCGAGGCCAACTGCTCTTCCCAGCGGCGCCGGGTTGCGGTTGCCGCCGGCCGGAACAGGAACAGCCCCTCGATGATCAGAACGACGATCGTCAACGACAGCAGGGCGTATTCGAGCACCCGCAGGTTGGCCACGCGGGATTCCGCCTCGGTCTGGTAGCGGAAACCAATCGTGCGCATCGCGGTCTCATACAGTTCGGCATCGGCCGCCAGCGCTTCGACCTGGTCGTGGCCAACCGGCAAACCTGAGTTTCCGAGCACAAAGATGCTGCCCGCCCGGTTCACCACCGCGCGATAGCGAGGTTCGAGCGAGTCGTACAGCTCCTCGAGCTCCGGCGACAATCCGCCGGGTATACCGACAAGGTCGTCGCCATACCGAAGATCCGCGTGGGCCTGGGTGAGTTGCTCGAGCGAATCCTGCAGCGTTCCCGCGGCTGCATTGCCCACCTCGAGCTCGCGAGCCGCCTCCGTGATCTGCTGGCTCAGCAAGATCTGGTTGGCTGCCGTGCTGATGACGCCGGCATCCTTCCCCTGGCGGCTCAGCGCCGTCGATGTGATGAAAGTCGAGGCAATCGCCAGCAGCCCAATGGCGCTGAGCGCGATGACATAACGACCTAGGGGACGTTGCGGGACCGAGCGGCCGAATGGTCGCTTGGGGACAACGTCAGCCGAGCGCATATCGGACCCGACCATCTCGGCCGGGCCTTCAAGCACGCGATCAGGACTCATGGATCACCCCTAATTGCGTTACCTTTGCGGCCGACGGTGTCCCCAAACGACCACGTACAGTGATAACGGCATTAGGGGTCCAACACTTGAGCGCCCACCGACGAAAAGGGCGATCGAACTACTACCTCTTTTTGTCAAGCACCAGGCGTTTCTGAGTCGACTACTGAGCGCGCGCAACTCCCGTTCTTCTTGCCGGGAACCGGACCAGTTGCGATCCGGGCTCGCAATAGCTGTTGAGGTCGCCCAAGTCCGTGCCGATGATTGGGGCACACGACAATGCCCATGCTCAAGCGTGCCCGAGGCAATGTGGCTGAAACTCACTTTCGAAGAATCTTCGACAACTCGCCGATACCGACCTACGAGCAGGACTACAGCGATGTCGTATCTCTGCTCGAGGGGTACCGGAGCGCGGGCGTTGTGGACATCGTGGAGCATCTCGAACAGCACCCGGCGGATCTCGAGGAATTGACATCACTCGTCAAGGTCCGCATCGCCAACCGGGCAGCCGTAGACACGTTTGCCTACGATCCCGCCGACCACGGCAACCGTGTCCCATTCGCGAGCGAAGGGTCGAAACGTTCCTTTCTCCAGCAGGTCGCCGCGGTGTGGCATGGGCGCAGCGAGATGCGTTACGAATTCATGCGGGATCCGGCAACCGCCGGGCCCACGAACTGCGCGCTGCATTGGTCCGTGCCCGAAACCCCCGAGGGTCCCGACTACGCACATGTGGTGATATCGATCGCCGACGTGGCCGAACGCCATGGCCTCGACGTGCAGGTGCAGCAGCAAACCGATCAGTTGACCCTGCTGCATGACATCAACAGAGGCATCTCGTCGAATCTCGAGGCCGCCGATCTGCTCCGAACCATCACCGCCGGCGTGTGCCGTGTTCTGGAGGCCGCGTGGGTGGAGATACTGCTGCTCGACGAATCGCTCGAGACGGTGACCGAGAGGATCGCGGTCGGACTCGACGATGGCATCCCCGGGCCTACGGAGGTTCATGACGGGATCGTCGGCTGGGTCCTCCGCCACGGCTCCGCGACGATATCGCCCGACATCAAGACCGACCCTCGGGCGCAAGGCGAGGCTCGGGCGGACACAGGCGCCGGGTCGGTCGTGATTGCACCGCTCACCGCAGACGGCCGGACCCGGGGGACACTGGCCGCCGGTCTCAATGAGGGCGCCAAGGTCTTTGCCCAATCGGATCTGGAGATTGTCGAATTGATGGCCGCTCATGCCTCGTTTGCGATCCAGAACGCCAGATCGCTCGGCGTCATCGAAACCCAGATCAGCGCTCGCGATCGACTAGTTGCGTCGGTTGCTCACGAGCTCAGAACACCTCTCGGCAACGCCTCCGGCCTGGCCAGCGAGCTGTCGGACAACTGGGACGATATGGAGCCCGACGAGAGACGGAAGCTCGTCGATCTCATTGCCCAGGAGTCCATAGACGCCAGCCAGATAGTCGAGGATCTTCTGGTTTCGGCCCGGGCCGAACTGGGGCAATTGCCGCTGCTGCGGCAACCCATCGACCTGGAAGCGCAAGCCAGGTTCGCCGTCGAGTCGCTCGGAGAGTCCGGTGCCGGGACGATCTCCATCTCAGGTGAAAGCCCCATCGTGCTGGCCGATCCGGTGCGAGTTCGTCAGATTCTGCGCAATCTCATCACCAACGCGCTCCGCTACGGCGGCGACACGATTTCGATCCGCCTCCTGGCAGACGTCACCAGGGGAAGAGTCCAGGTGATCGACAACGGCCCTGGTGTCGAAGCCGGGCTCGAACGTGCTCTCTTCACCGACTTCGCCCGCAGCTCGGCCCCGGCTGAAGAGTCCATGGGACTCGGGCTCAGCATTTCGCGTCAGCTCGCCGGCTTGATGGACGGCGCACTCACATACCGGCGCGAAGCCGGCACGAGCATCTTCGAACTCGCCTTACCGCTGGGCTAGCTGCTCGGCGATAAGTAATCTGGAGCCGAAGCCCGGATGGCGGAATTGGCAGACGCGGCGGACTTAAAATCCGCTGTCCCCATGGGACGTACAGGTTCAAGTCCTGTTCCGGGCACGGGAACGCCAAAGGCGTTCCTTGGGAGTTGCTCCGCAACTCCAGCACGCAACTCCAGGACCTGAGCGCCACCGACCGCGCGGCTACACCCCGCAACCGGAAATGCCCGGACGTCGCCGTAGGGCGCCGGTTGCCCGGCCCGCGACATGAGCTTGACAGGTTCAAGTCCTGTTCCGGGCCCGAAGTCTGCGTATGAATCCGCCCACGCTCGGTCAAGCCTCACAGGATCGCCTACGTCAGGGCGAACCTCGCGACCGCAGCCTCGTTCCAGGCCAAGCCTGCCCCCGGCCGACCGGGCGGCGTTACGGCCCCCAGTTCGACCTCCAGCGGGCTCGCCACGATAGCGCTCGAGACATCGAGCCACTCGACGTACTGCGCGGTCGGAGTGGCACACATCGTGTGAACGGAGAATTCCGGATAGAAGTGCGTGGAGAGAGGGATCGCGTGGGCTTGAGCAACGGCGGCGCCGCGCAACCACCCCGTGACGCCACCGATTCGTACCGCGTCGATCATGACAAGATCGCAGGCCCCGGCCCTGAGCGCAGCTTCCATCTCACGTGCGGTCCCCCAGTTCTCGCCGGTTTGTACAGGGACTGATGTCGCCCGTCTCACGAGAGCGTGGCCGACGAGATCGGTCGCTGCTACCGGTTCTTCTATCCACGCCGGCCGCAGGTCTTCCAACCGGCGGAGACGTCGGATCGCATCGTACGGCGTGAATGCTTGGTTGAAGTCGAGCATGATTTCGCCGGTTTCGCCTGCCACCTCACGAAGGACCTCCAAGTTGGCCCGATCGTACGAATCGTCGGAATGGCCGGCCTTCACCTTGAAGGCGGTGACGCCGGCCTCCGCGGCGGCCGCCGCCTCGGCACGAGTCTCATCCGGGCTCATCATGCCCATCGACTCATAGACGCGGGTCGGTCTACTCGAAGCGCCCAGAACCTCCCACAACGGAGAATCGAGTGCCTTGGCGAATACGTCCCACAAGGCCATGTCGAGGCCGCCGATCGCCTCGCCTACCAACCCCGCGGTTCCCGCAATCCGAAACCGACCTCGCAGCTCTTCTTGGAGCGCGGCCGGCTCGACCCGGCGGTCTACAAGCAGCTCGCCGATTGACTCGACCAGTTGAAGGAGCGGGCCCACGACCGCGGGTGAGTAGGCGAATACGTAAGCCGACCCGACCACAGCGCCGCAGTCGACGTCGATCAGGACCAATAGCGCATCCTCGACCGTACCACTCGCCGTCCTGTGCGGCCGCGGCAGCGGAGCCTTCACCGCTCGAGCCCGCACCTTGTGAATCGACAGCACTCTCTCGCCTCCCTATAGCCGGCTGCCGATTATGCCGCGGCGCCGGCAGGGGTGCTCGTTGATCCGCCCAACCTCGCTCCCCCGACTTCGGCCCTTTGCGAGCAACTATCCTCGGGGCTTCCTGTTGAACACTTACGGAGGCTCGCCCGGTGAAGGTCTATCCACCCGAAAAGATACGCAACGTCGCTTTAGTTGGTCACAACGGGTCCGGGAAGACGACGCTCGCTGAAGCGCTGCTGTTTCGCGCGGGAGCAGTGAAGCGCCAAGGGACCGTCGAGGATGGCAACACGGTGCTCGATTACGACGAGGAAGAGCACAAGCGTGGCATGTCGATGTCGCTGGCCATGGCGCCCTTCGAGTGGCACGGCCACAAGATCAACCTCATCGACACTCCGGGGTATCCCGACTTCGTAGGTGACGTGCACGCCGCGCTCCGGGTGGTGGATCTCGTCATCTTTGTGGTGAGCGCCGTCGAAGGAGTTGAGGTCCAAACCGAAAAGACCTGGCGGCTCGCTGCCGAGCTCGGCATCCCCAGGATGATCTTCGTCAACAAACTCGACAAGGAGCGGAGCTCGTTCGATCGCACGCTTACCGAGCTGCGGGACCGCTTCGGCGCCGGGATTGCCCCACTCGAGTTGCCCATCGGCTCGGAAGCCTCCTTCCACGGTGTGGCCGACCTGCTCACCGATACCGCCTTCGTCTACGACTCGGGATCGGCCCAACAGGTTCCGATTCCCGAGGACATGCAGGACCGCGAGCACGAGGTGCACGACAATCTCGTCGAGGGGATCGTTGTGGCCGACGACGACCTGCTGGAGCGCTACCTGGACGGTGATGTTCCGTCCGCGGACGAGCTCGAGAAGGTGATGGGTGTCGGCGTTGCCAACGCCACGGTGTTTCCCGTCGTATGCGGTTCGGCTACCGGGCCGATCGCCGTTGATCGCCTGGCCAACTTCATTGTCGAGATCGGGCCGTCTCCCCAAGCCAGGGCCAGCTTCACGGTGGTCGCCGGTAGTGAGGAAATGGAAGTCGAGGGCACCCCGGACGGCGATCCGCTGCTCTTCGTGTTCAAGACCATCGCCGACCCGTATGTAGGCCAGATTTCGATGTTCCGAGTGATGTCCGGAACCATCAAGCCGGACAACGTTCTCAACAACACAAGGTCCGGCACCGACGAACGCCTCGCCAAGATCGCGTATATCTCGGGCAAGGAGACCGAACTCCTCCAGGAGATCCCGGTGGGAGACATCGGAGTGGTGGCCAAACTGACCGACACGAAGACGGGCGACACGCTCTCTCCCAAGAACAAGCCGGTCACCGTGAAGACGATCGAGACCCCGGCTCCCGTCCTCGCCGCCGCCATCGTGGCCAAGACTCAGGCCGATGAAGACAAGCTGGCGACTTCACTGCGCCGCCTCATCGAGGAGGACCCGGCCTTGCGGCTGGCACGAAGCGACGAGACGAAGCAGACGCTGCTGTCGGGAATGGGTGAGCTCCACCTGGCCATCACGCTGGAGAAACTTGCTCGCAAGTTCGGCGTTGCTGTCGTCACCGAGGAAGTGCGGGTCCCATACCGCGAGACGATCAGTCGCCCGGCCCAGGCCGAAGGCAAGTTCAAGAAACAGTCCGGGGGCCGTGGCCAGTTCGGCGTTGCATTCCTCAAAGTGGAGCCGATGCACCGCGGTGACGGCTTCGAGTTCGTCGATGAGATCAAGGGCGGCTCGATTCCGCGCCAGTTCATCCCCGCCGTCGAACGCGGCATCGCCGACACCATGGCCAACGGGGGTATCTTCGGATATCCGGTCGTCGACGTTCGGGTGCGCGTTTACGACGGTAAATATCACGCCGTCGACTCCTCGGAAATGAGCTTCAAGATGGCCGGCAGCATCGGCTTCAAGGCGGCAATGAAAGCTGCGTCACCGATCCTGCTCGAGCCGATCTCACGCATGGAGATCACTGTGCCCCCGGACTATCAGGGCGACGTGATGGGTGACCTGTCATCCCGTCGTGGCCAAATGCAAGGCACCGAGTCCGTCAACGGCATGCAGCGCATCATCGCCACAGTGCCGACGTCGGAGATCATGCGGTATGCGGTCGATCTCCGCTCCCTGTCACAGGGCTGGGGCAGCTTCACGGCCGAGCACGAACGCTATGCGGAGTTGCCGTCCCACCTGGTCGCGAAAGTCGCTCGGGCCGCAGAAGAAGAGGACTAGCGGACCGGAAGAGCCGGCGCTCCCGGTGGGCGCTACAGCTGCTCCTCGTATGCCACGGTCAATCGGTATTGCGGGTTCTCTTCGAGCCAGGCCGCGAGCCGGTCTTTGCGCTCGAGCGCGACCGGGATGAAGTCGAGAGCCTGCTGGAGCCTTTCGTCGGGTTCGGCACAACTGAAGCGGAGAAACCCCTCGCCGGCATCGCCAAAGCACTCGCCGCCGAGGCACGCGATTCCGAAATCATCGTCGGCGCCCTCCAACAGAAACAGCGCCAGACCATGGCTGGTCACACCGAGCCTGTTGCAGACCGGCGCCACATTCGGGAACACGTAGAAAGTCGCCGTCGGCGGCAACGCGTGGATGCCGTCGATCTTGTTTAGCCCTGCGGTCAGCAACTCGACCTTCTGGCGGAACCGGTCCATCACGGCGGCACGTTCCACGGCATCGTTCTGCAGGGCCGCAACGCCTGCAAGTTGCACGAATGGTGGGGTGCACGAAAGCGTCGTATTGACCATCTTGGCGATGACATCGGCGATCTCGGGTGAGGAAGCCGCAAAGCCGAGCCGCCAACCGCTCATGCTGTAGGACTTGCTGAAGGTGTATGCGGCGACAGCCTGCTCCATGAGGCCCGGTTGGCTCAGAAGCGAGTGATGTGACCCGCTCCAGACCATGTGGCAATAGGGCTCATCGCTGAAGACTGCGACGTTGCGGCCGCGGATGAGGTCGGCGATTCCCTCGAGGTCGCTCTCGGTGGTGACACCACCCGTTGGATTGTGAGGTGAATTCAGGAAGATCGCTCGTGGTGCCTCATCCTCGGCAAGAAACCGCTCGATGTCCTCGAGTGCCGGCCGGAACTGGTTCGATTGCCTGAGTGGAACAAGCACGGCTCGAGCGCCACGGCGCTCGATGTTCGGTATGTAGGTGGGAAAGAAGGGACTGAAGACGAGAACGCCATCGCCGGGGTCGAGGAAAGCCTCGCAGAAGAATTGCTCGAACACCTTCGCTCCGGGGCCGGCCACGATGTTGTCCGCCGTCGCCGGAATGCCGAACTCGGCGCGGACGAAGTCGGCGGCGGCCGCGCGGAACTCCGGGATGCCGGGCGATGGGCAGTAGTGAGACTGGTTCGCCTCGATTGCGCTCACGCCACCGGCACGGGCTGCCGCCGTGGTGTCGAAGGGGCTATCACCGATTTCGAGCTCAACGACGTCCTTGCCCTTGGCTTTCAGCGACTTGGCGATATCGAGAACGGTGAACGCCGTCTCCACCTTCAGCGAGCGCGCGAAGTCACTGAATTGCATGGCCTACCCATCCCTCCAATAGCACTCGGACGCCGGTGTACCCGCAGCGCGTTCACTCTAACGGCGGGGCGTCGCGCGAGTGATCCGTCGGTCCACTGGTTGCTGGGGAAGGGCGGGGGGATCGGTGTCGGTGGCCTGTCGGGGCGATTTGGTCGCGGTTTGTCGGGCGGGCTTGAGATTGCTAGCGAAGGAGTTGGGGGATTGGTGTCGGTGGGCTGCCGGCGCGATTCGGGCGCCGTCTATCGGGCGGGGCCCGTGTCTGCTGGCGAGGCGGGTTCACGCTATGTGTCTCCCCGCAGGGGAGAAGGGCCCCGCCGGCGACGCAGTTTCGCCGCAGCGGGTAGAGGGGACCATCAGCGGGCACCGACACGATTCGGGCGCCGTCTGTCGGGCGGGCTCGCATTTGCTGGCGAAGGGAGCGGCGGGTCAGGTTTGGTCGGGTGTCTGGGATGGCGGCGGGTCGGGGTTCTCGTCGCTCCCGCGGAGGGTCGGATCACCACTCGACAAGATACCTGTGAATAACCCGAGATTTCTCTCTGTATCAGGCGATTCCGACCGTTTCTTGTCACACCCGGTTGGCATTATGGGAACCATGTTGACCCTATCAACAGAAGCCCAAGAGGTACTCGAGG
>CAMYIJ010000032.1 GCA_947258375.1 uncultured Acidimicrobiaceae bacterium | reverse complement strand
ACGCGATACGAGTCCTTCGAGGCGGACTAGTTCTTGTTCCATAGAGTCCACCGACGAGTACTCGTCGAGTACCTCTTGTGCTTCTGTTGATAGGGTCAACATGGTTCCCATAATGCCAACGGGGTGTGACAGGAACCGGCCGAAAACGGCTGATACAGAAAGAAATCTCGGGTTATCCAGAGGATTCTTGTCGAGTCGTGATCCGACCCTCCCGGGAGCGACGAGAACCCGACCCGCCGCCACCCCAAACAACCGACCAAACCTGACCCGCCGCTCCCTTCGCCAGCAGACTCGAGCCGGCCAGGCGGACGGCGACCGAACCGCGCCGGAGGAAGGTCCCCTCTACCCGCTTCGGCGACTGCGTCGCCGGCGGGTCCCGGCTCGGGACGTTTGGCTTTCGGCAAGACCACAGCACATACAGGGTTGGGGCCTCACCCAAATTCCCCTCGTCTCCCCTGCCGGGAGAGACACAAGAGGACCGCCCCCCGCCGCCTCCATCTCCCTTCGCCAGCAGACACGAACCCGCCAGGCAAGCGGCGGCCGAATCGTCCCGGCAGCCCGCCGAGGCAATCTCCGCCCCCTTCGCCAGCAATTTCGAGCCCGCCGGACACACGGCGACCAAATCGCGCGAATCGCGCCGACAGCCCGCCGCCACCGCTCCCTTCGCCAGCAATTCGAGCCCGCCCGGCGGGCGGCGAGCGAATCGCGCCGACAGCCCGCCGAGGCTATTCCCCGCGCACTTCGCCAGCAAGACCATCGCGAATACGAACCACGCGACATCCCCGTAGAATCGTGTGAGCTACCGAGTCGAAGAGGATCGAATGGCGGGACATTCCAAGTGGGCGAACATCAAGCATCGCAAGGGACGGCAGGATGCCGCCCGCGGCAAGCTGTTTGCCAAGCTGATCAGGGCGATCGAGGCGGCGGCCCGCGCCGGCGGAAGTGACCTCACAGGCAATGCCACGCTGGCCACTGCCGTACAGAAGGCCAAGGACAGCTCGGTTCCCAAGGACAACATCGAGCGGGCGATCGCTCGCGGCGCCGGCGAGCTCGAGGGCGTGGAGTACGAGGAGTTCTACTACGAGGGTTACGCCCCCGGCGGAGTTGCCCTGTACGTCCTTGTGCTCACCGACAACCGCAATCGGGCAGCCTCGGATGTGCGTTCGGCGTTCAGCCGCAACAACGGGTCGCTGGGCGAGCCGGGTTCGGTCGGCTACCTCTTCGAGCAGAAGGGTCACGTCCTCGCCGAGGGCGATGAGGAGACGGTGATGCTCACGGCTCTCGATGCCGGAGCAGAGGACGTCACGGAATCTGGTGACCAATGGGAGATCGTTTGCAGTCCGGGTGACCTGGCGGCAGTGCGCGCCGCCCTCGAAGACGCCGAGATCACCGTCGACCAAGCTGAGGTCTCGCAGATCGCGTCCACGTCGATCCCCGTCGCAGCCGGGAATGCCTCGCAGGTCCTGCGGCTCGTCGACGCGCTCGAAGACCTCGACGACGTGCAGGCGGTGTACGCCAACTTCGACATCCCGGACGAAGTGCTCGCCGAGATCATGTAGCGGGTTTCCCAGCGTCCTTGGAACGGTCGCAGCAACGGCGTAGGGTGGAGGGAACATATGTTCGTACTAGGCATCGACCCAGGTTTGACGCGCACCGGCTACGGGATCGTGGAGAAGACTCCACGTGGGCTTCATGCCGTCGCGGTCGGGGTGATTCGCACGGATCGTGACGCCCGGCTGGCCGATCGCCTCGTGGAGCTGCACCGGGATCTGGGCGCGATCATCGCCGAGTATTCGATCGACTCAGCAGCGATCGAGCAAGTATTCGTCAATCGCAATCGGATGACGGCCACCAGCGTGGCTCGCGCATCGGGGGTCGCTCTGCTGGCAGTCGCCCAGGCCGGGATTCCCGTCGTGGAATACACGCCGTCTGCCGTCAAGATGGCGCTCACGGGCTACGGTGCCGCCGACAAGGATCAGGTGCAGAAGGTGATACAGATGCGACTCGGGCTCGAGAAGATCCCCCAACCTGCCGACGCGGCCGACGCTCTGGCGATAGCCGTGTGTCACGTGCAGGCTGCCGGGCTGCAATGGCGGCTCGATGCGGCCGAGGCTGCCCAATGATTGGCAGGCTGCGCGGAGTCGTCGCCGAGAAGAGCCCCGATGGGGTGCTGCTGGATGTCGCAGGAGTCGGCTACGAGATGGCGGTCCCGCCGCGGGCCCTCGTCGAGCTGCCCGGAATCGGCGATGACGCGGTGCTCCACACCCACCTCCACGTGCGGGAAGATGCGATGGCCCTCTTCGGATTTGCCAGCGAGGATCAGCGCGATCTCTTCCGGCTCCTGCTCGGCATATCGGGAGTCGGTCCCAAGGTAGCCCTGGCGATTCTCGGGACCATGACCCCCGACGACCTGCGACGAGCCGTTCTCACCGACGATGCCGCCGCGTTGACCGCGGTGCCAGGGATCGGGAAACGTTCGGCGCAGAAACTGCTGCTCGAACTGCGGCCCAAACTGGAGCTCCCCGATACGGAACTGGCTCCCTCCCACTCGCCACTCGCCGAGGTGCGTTCGGCCCTTGAGGGGCTCGGCTACCAGGGTGACGAGATCCGGGTGGCTCTGGCCGAGCTTCCCGACGGCGAAGAGGTCGAAGCGTTATTGCGGCAGGCGCTGCAGACGCTGGGCCGGCAGTCATGATGGGGTGGCGCCATGCGTGACGAGGGTCTGCTGGCGACCAACTCGGATCCCGAGGATCTGCAGTTCGAGGCCGGGCTGCGGCCGCGGCACATGGACGAGTTCATCGGACAGCCCGAGCTGAAGGAGCGCCTCGCCATCCTGGTGGAAGCGGCGATTCAGCGCGGGGAGTCGATCGACCACACGCTGTTCTCCGGCCCGCCCGGCCTGGGAAAGACGTCCCTCGCCGGAATCCTCGCCAACGAGATGGGCGCCAACTTCCGGGCGACATCGGGGCCCGCGCTCGAACGCCCCGGCGATCTGGCGGCGGTGATCACGAACCTCGACGCCGGCGACGTGCTCTTCATCGACGAGATCCATCGGCTGCCCCGCCAGGTGGAGGAGGTCCTGTACCCGGCGATGGAGGACTTCCAGCTCGACATCATCGTGGGCAAGGGCCCCGCCGCCCGTTCGATCCGCCTCGAACTGCCGCGTTTCACCCTGGTCGGCGCCACCACGAGAGTCGGCCGGGTGGCTCCACCCCTGCGGGATCGTTTCGGATATGTGGCCCGTCTCGACTACTACGACGAGGCGGATCTCGCCGAAATCGTTACCCGCGCCGCTGGGATCCTCGACGCCGAGATCCAGCCGGACGGAGCGACGGCCATCGCGCATCGCAGCCGGGGCACCCCGCGTATCGCCAACCGCCTGTTGCGGCGGGTGCGCGACTACGCGACCGTTCGCGGCGATGGTGTGGTGGACGCCGCCACGGCGAGCATCGCCCTCGAGATATTCGAAGTCGACGAGCGCGGGCTCGACAAGGTGGACCGTTACATCCTCGAAGCGATCATCAACAAGTTCAGCGGGGGCCCCGTCGGGCTGTCGACTCTGGCGATCGCGGTCGGCGAAGAGACCGAGACGGTCGAGGACGCCTACGAACCGTTCCTGCTTCAGCAGGGGCTGATCCAGCGCACGCCGCGAGGCCGCGTTGCGACTCGCAACGCCTATGCCCATCTCGGCCTCGAACCGCCTCCCGATAGCGCCCAGGGCAAGCTGCTCTAGGAGGCTTGCAGACCGTGCAGACCTCCGACTTCGAATACGAGCTGCCGGCTGAAGCCATAGCCCAGGCCGCCGTGGAGCCCCGGGACTCCTCGCGCCTCCTGCGAGTCGCCGGGATGACCGACCACCGGTTCTCCGATTTGCCGGTATTGCTGCGCCCCGGCGACCTGCTGGTCGTCAATCGCACGCGGGTCCGCCGGGCTCGATTGCTCGGAACCCGTCGCGGTACCGGCGGATCGGTTGAGCTGCTCCTGCTGCGCCCCGTTGGGGGCACCACCTGGGAGGCCCTGGTGCGCCCGGCGCGCCGGATGCGGCGCGGCGTCGAGTTGGAGTTCGGTCCGATCCTGGCGCGCATCGAAGGCGAGCCCGAGGCCGGCCGCGTTGAAGTCGACCTCGACGTCAACGGCGACATCGAGGAGGCCGTTGCCGCCCATGGAACCCTGCCGCTACCGCCCTACTTCCACGGATCCCTCGACAACCCGGATCGTTACCAAACGATGTTCGCCCAGGCCACAGGGAGTGCCGCGGCCCCAACGGCCGCCCTCCATTTCACTCCGGACCTCGTTGAGAGGCTTCACGCCGGCGGTGTGAACCTTGCCGGCGTCGAGCTCGATGTCGGTCTCGACACCTTTCGCCCGATGGAGTCGGGCCCCCTGGCCGATCACACGATGCACTCCGAGCGATACCTCGTGCCCGAGGAAGCTGCCGCGGCGATCGCCGTGGCCCGCGAAGAGAACCGCCGGATCGTTGCCGTCGGCACCACCGCCCTGCGGACACTCGAGACCGCCGCCGACAGCAGCGGCGCGGTCACGCCGGGGGAGGGTGTCAGCTCGCTCTTCGTGACGCCGGGATATCGTCCCCGGGTGGTCGATGCACTCTTGACGAACTTCCATGCCCCCGGGACCACTCTGATCGTCCTTGTCGCGGCCTTGCTCGGTTCGCAATGGCGCGAGGTCTACGCCGCGGCTCTCGACCGCGGCTATCGCTTCCTCTCGTTCGGCGACGCAATGTTGATCGAGGACCTGTTCACCGAGGACCTTTCGGGCGGCACCAAATGAGCCCCATCCGGTTTGAGGTGTCGCACCAGGCCGGAGCGGCTCGGACCGGCGCGCTGACGACGCCGCACGGCACCTTCTCCACACCCGGCTTCATGCCTGTGGGGACCCGGGGGACGGTACGGGGTCTCGATTCGGCCGATCTCACCGCCGTGGGCGCCGAGATCGTCCTGGCGAACACGTACCACCTCATGCTGCGCCCGGGGGCCGACGCGGTGGCCGCCCTCGGCGAGTTGGCGGGGTTCATGGGATGGAACGGCCCCACGCTCACGGACAGCGGCGGTTATCAGATCTTCTCGCTCGCGCCACGAGTCACCGAAGAAGGGGTGACCTTTCGCAGCACATACGACGGCTCGCGGGTCGAGCTGACTCCGGAGCGCGCCGTGGCCGTCCAGGAGACACTTGGCGCGGACATCGCGATGGTGCTCGACGAGCTGGTCGGGCTCCCGGCACCGGTCGACACGGTGCGCAACGCGATGGAGCGCACGCTGCGCTGGAGTGCCCGGGCGCTTCAGGTGAAGACCCGCGAAGCACAAGCACTCTTCGGGATCGTGCAAGGGGGGATCGACCCTGCGCTGCGGGCCGAATCGGCGGCGCGCACGGCCAAGCTCGGGTTCCCGGGCTTCGGCATCGGCGGTCTCAGCGTTGGTGAATCGAGGACCGAGATGGTGGGAGCGCTCGAGGCGGCCATCCCTGAGCTTCCGCCGGCGGCACCCCGGTACGTGATGGGCCT
The DNA here is from genome assembly GCA_947258375.1 of uncultured Acidimicrobiaceae bacterium. GTDB lineage: Bacteria > Actinomycetota > Acidimicrobiia > Spongiisociales > UBA5794 > JAHEJX01. The sequence continues at coordinate 26,521 of CAMYIJ010000032.1, read as the reverse complement.
GGGGGACACCGAGGGCATGCTCGAAGCCGTCGGGCGCGGTGCCGACCTCTTCGACTGCGTGCTGCCGACCCGCCTGGCGCGTCACGGCAAGGCGCTGCACCCGGACGGCGATTTCTCCATACGCCGCAAGGAATGGGCCACCGACTCGCGTCCTATTGACTCGGACTGCGACTGCCCCACGTGTGAACGGTACAGCCGGGGCTATTTGCGCCACCTATTCGTCACAAAGGAGCTGCTCGGAGGGCGCCTGTTGTCGATGCACAATCTGCGCTACACGCTGGCGCTGCTCGAAAGGGCTCGAGAAGCCATCGGGACCGGAGGCTACGAAGAGTGGCATACCGGGGTCCTCGCACGCCGTGCCGGCTCTCGCGATGGGGACATTTCACCGAATGTCGATTAACCTAACCCCCGCCCGGCACGGCTCCGCCCTGTCGGGTTGCTATCTGATTGGAGAGATCCGGTGATTCTCAATACGGCCGGCGCCTTGGCTCTGGCACCTGGCATGGTGCTGGCCCAGGCTGCCGAAGACACGACGAGCACAAGTCCGCTCGTGTCATTCCTGCCCTTCATCCTGATCGGAGCCGTCTTCTACTTCCTTGCGATTCGCCCCCAGAAGAAGCGTTCCGAGTCGCTGCGCCAGTTCCAGCAGAGCCTCGCAGTGGGCGACGAGGTCCGCACCGCGGGCGGGATTATCGGCGTCGTGAGCAGTCTGAGCGAGCATGAGGCGATGGTTGACGTTGGCGGCGTGAAGCTGAAGTTTGCCCGAGGCGCGATCGCAGCCAGGGCTGGAGACGACCCGGAGTGAGTCGACGCCGCCTCTGGATAACGTTGCTGGTGACTCTGGCCGTAGCCTGGGGTTCTCTGGCGTCGACCCTGGCCGTGGGGTGGACTCCCAAGCTCGGGCTCGACCTCCAGGGCGGCTTTTCCGTTGTGCTGACAGCGCCGGACACCGCCGATCCAGAAGTGCTCGACAAAGCGGTCGAGATCATGCGGCAGAGAATCGAGAACCTGGGAAGCGTGCAGGAGCCCGAGATATCTGTGCAGGGCGACAGCAGCATCCTGGTCCAGCTGCCGGGCGTCCAGGATCGGGAACGGGCGCTGCAGGCGGTGGGTACCACCGGCGAACTGTCCTTCCGGCCCGTTCTGAGTGAGAACTTCGGCCTCAGTCCCGCATTCCTCGACGGCACACTGCCGATCCCCGAGGATCTGTTGCCTCCGGATGAGGAATTGCCCGACGACACCGAGCCGCCGGCCGACGACACGGACGCCTCATCGACGACGACCACGACGACCACCACAACGACGACTACCACGACGCTGCCTCCTGTGATTCCCGACAACATGGACGCCGAGACCGGGCTGACGATCGTTGACGATCCGCAGTCGGATGCCTACCTCCCTGGAGAGGCCGACGAGAACACCCCCGAGGACTTCGTGTCCTATTACCACGTCGGGCCGGCCTTTCTCCTCGGCTCCGACATCGACGGCGCCACCGCCGGCTTCATCGGCAGTGCCACCGCCGGTTGGGTGGTCGACCCCGACTTCAGCGGCGAAGGTGGCGACAAGTTCGAAGACGCCACCGCCCAGCTCACTCTATTTAGCCCGGGAGATCCGCGCCGCTCGATGGCCATTGTCGTCGACGGCGTTGTGGTGTCGGCTCCCCAGGTGGCCGAGGAGCTTGCCGCAGGCGAGGCGCTCGACGCCGATGTGGTCTACATCACCGTCGGCGGCGGCGACGAGCAGCAGCAGGAGGCAGAGGACCTCGCCACCATCCTGCGCTACGGCGCCCTGCCGACCACCTTCGAGAGGGAACGAGTCGAGTCGGTATCGGCCAGCCTTGGCAGCGACTCGCTGCGGGCCGGCCTCGCCGCCGGGCTCGGCGGGCTGATCCTCGTGGGTATCGCCCTTCTGTTCTATTACCGCTCGCTGGGATTGATAGCGATCGTCGGCTTGACCGTATTCGGTTCGTTGTTGCTCGTGATCATCTCACTCATGAGCCGCTTCCAGGGAACGACGCTGACCCTGGCCGGTGTCACTGGAATCATCGTTTCGGTCGGAATCACCAGCGACTCGTACATTGTGTTCTTCGAGAGGATCAAGGAGGAGCACCGGCGCGGGCGTCCCCTACGGACTGCAGTCGATCAGGGCTTCAACCGGGCCTTTCGCACGATCCTGACCGCCGACACGGTCACGTTCGTCGGCTCGATTCTGCTCTGGATTCTGGCCATCGGGCCGGTGAAGGGCTTTGCGATCACACTCGGAATTGCCACCGTGATCGACGTGTTTGTCGCCTACTTCTACACGCGCCCAACTGCGCAGCTAATGGTGCGAAGTCGGCTGGGTGAGGGCGGATGGTTCTCGATACGAGCCGCCAGTGGACGCAGTCGCGACGAAATTGCGGCGGAGGTCCCAGCATGAGCCTGGCCGGACGTCTCTATCGCGGAGAGACCACTTTCGACTTCATGAGCCAGCGCAAACGTTGGTTCACTGTATCTGCGGTCGTTCTGGCCATTTCGCTGTTTTCGCTGATCGTGCGCGGCCTCGACGGCAGCGTCGACTTCACCGGCGGCACCATCGTCGAGGCCGAGAACTCCGGCGGTGCCGATATCGGTGCGGTCCGCGACGCGCTCGCCGGCATCGGCCAGGAAGGAGCGCGGGTTCAGCTCACCGGTGGCGGATCGATCATTGTTCAAACCGAGGCGCTGGGTGCCGCCGAGCAGGACACTCTGGTGGAGACGGTGGCGGCCGTCGGTGGAGTGACCCCGGACGAGACCAACGTCGATGCGGTCGGCCCGACCTTCGGCGCCGAGATCACCCGGCGCGCCATACAAGCTCTCGTCATATTCCTGATCGTCGTTGCGCTGTTCATCACATGGCGTTTCGAGTGGAAGATGGCGCTGGGTGCATTGGCTGCCCTGTTCCACGACCTGATAATCACAGCCGGTATCTACTCGGTGGTCGGTTTCGAGGTGACGCCGGCGACCATCATCGCCATTCTCACGATTCTCGGCTACAGCCTCTACGACACGGTGGTTGTCTTCGACAAGATCACAGAGAACGTCAACGACCTGAATACGCGCAACACGTTCAGTGAGATCGCCAATCTCTCTATGAACCAGGTGCTGATGCGATCGATCAACACGTCGTTGACCACGCTGCTGCCGATCGGTTCGCTCCTCTTTGTGGGTTCATTCCTGCTGGGCGCCACGACGCTGCGGGAGTTCGCCTTGGCGCTCTTCATCGGGGTCGCTGCCGGGACCTATTCATCGATCTTCATCGCGACGCCGCTTCTCACGATGTGGAAGGAAACCGAGCCCGAATGGCAGCGCATGCAGCGGCGAGCATTGCGCCGGATGGGCGGTGACGCTCCAGTTGCCGCCGTGCTCGCCGAGGCGGCCCAGGAGCAGGTGGATGCCGGGGCTTTACCCCGCCCGCCACGGCAGCGCCGCAAGCGCCGGTAGACTCGCTCCGTGATCGATCTCTCCAACTTCATCAGAGACGTGCCGGATTTCCCGGAGCCCGGAATCATCTTCAAGGACATCACTCCGCTGCTCGGCGACAGCGCCGCCTTTACCGCGGCGCTCGAGGCGATGGCGACCCCCTTCGACGGGTTGGGAGTGGACCTGGTAGTCGGCATCGAAGCTCGCGGCTTCATCTTCGCCGCCCCTTTGGCACAGCGGTTCGACGCCGGCTTCGTACCGGTGCGCAAGCCGGGCAAACTGCCGTGGGACGTCAACGGCTATGAGTACGCCCTCGAGTACGGGACCGATCGCCTCGAGGCACACAGTGACGCTATCCACGACGGTGCCAGCGTGCTCGTTGTCGACGACGTGCTGGCTACCGGAGGTACCGGCGCCGCGGCCGTAGCGCTCGTCAGGGAGCTTGGCGGGGACGTGATCGGGTTTTCCGTATTGATCGAACTCGGTTTTCTCAATGGGCGATCGAAGCTTCCGGAAGTCGATGTGCACACGGTGGTGCACTATGGCAACGACTGAGAAGCTTCACGAAGTACCTCCGCCGGAGGACATATTCGACTCGGTGGTGGCGATCTTCTCGCGTTTCTATCCCGATGCCGCTGTCGATCGGTTCCAATCGGCCTTCGAGCTGGCGACCGTCGCTCACGATGGGCAATTCCGTCAAACCGGAGAGCCGTACATATGCCACCCGCTGATCGTCGCTGAGATCCTCGCCGAATACGGAATGGACGAGGCGACCCTGCTGGCAGCCATCCTCCACGACGTCGTGGAAGACAGCGAATTCACCCTCGAGGAGATCGAGGAGCAGTTCGGCGACGAGGTAGCGCTTCTCATAGACGGAGTCACCAAACTCGATCGAATCAAGTTCTCGACCCGCGAGGAGCAGCAGGCCGCCACGATTCGCAAGATGGCGATTGCGATGGCCAAGGACATCCGTGTATTGCTGATAAAGCTGGTCGATCGACTGCACAACGTGCGGACGCTGGCACCGCTTCCATCAAAAAAGCAGGTGCGCGTAGCTTCCGAGACCCTCGACGTGTATGCGCCTCTGGCCCACCGCCTTGGCGTCCAGGAGATCAAGCACGAACTCGAGGAACGTTGCTTTGATCTTCTCTATCCGAAGCGGAAGAGGGAGTTGGAGCATCTGGTGCGGCATCGGGCCGGGGAGCGCCAGCAGTTCATCGATCGGGCCATAAAGGAGGTGCGTGACACCCTGCGCGACTCGGGTATCGAGGCTGAGGTCACCGGACGCCCGAAACACCTCTATTCGATCTACAGGAAGATGGTTGACTCCGGCCTGGATTTCGAGCAGATCCACGACCTGATCGGCATCCGCATCCTGGTCAAGGATGTCCGCGACTGCTACGGCGCCCTCGGTCTGATTCACACGATGTGGCGCCCGGTGCACGGCCGGTTCAAGGACTACATCGCGATGCCCAAGTTCAACCTCTACCAGAGTTTGCACACGACGGTGGTGGGTCTCGACGGAAGGGCGCTCGAGGTTCAGATCCGCACCAGGGAGATGCACGACAGAGCCGAATACGGAATCGCGGCGCACTGGCGTTACAAGGAGGGCGGCGGGCCGGCCGACATTCCGTTCGTCGCCGACTTGCGGTTCCTTCACGATGAGCACTCCGATCCGGCGGAGTTCCTGGCCAGCCTCAAGCTCGATCTCTATCGGGATGAGGTCTTCGTCCTGACGCCCAAGGGGAGCGTCATGGTGCTCCCGGCCGGAGCGACTCCGGTGGATTTCGCGTACCGGGTGCACACGGACGTCGGGCATCGATGTGTAGGCGCCAAGGTCAACGACCGGCTGGTTCCGCTGTCGACCAAGCTCGAGTCCGGAGACATCGTCGAGATTCTCACCTCACGGGCCCAGGATGCCCATCCCAGCCGCGACTGGCTCGATTTTGTGGCCTCGAGTCGGGCGGCCGCCAAGATCCGGCAATGGTTCACCAGGGAGCGGCGCGAGGTCTCACTGACAGATGGGCGCGACTTCGTCATGAAGGCGCTGCGGCGCGAGTCCGTTCCGATTCCGTCCGCCCGCCGTGAAGAGCTGCTGAAAGAAGTTGCAGCCGATCTCGGATACTCGGACCTCGAATCCCTGTACGTCGCGGTTGGTGACAACCGGCTCAGCGCCGGCACCGTGGCGAACCGGCTGGCGCGAATCCTGGAGCCCGAGGTCGAGGAGATCGATCAAGACCTCCTGGAGCCGCCACAGCGGCGCCAGGGTCCCCGGCCGACTCGGGGGATAACGGTTGAGGGAATGGACGATCTTCTCGTCAGGATCGCCCGCTGCTGTGCCCCGGTCCCCGGTGACGACATCATGGGCTTCGTGACCCTTGGCCGGGGCGTATCGGTCCATCGCACCGACTGCACCAACTTCGGCGCCCTCCAGGAGCGAGGGGAACGCATGATCGACGTGTCGTGGGCCCAGGAGCAGGGCGGTTCCTACTTCGTCTGGATTCAGGTCGAGGCGCTCGACCGACCGGGCCTGCTCATGGATGTCACGCGGGTGCTGTCCGACTTCGGGGCCAACATTCACGCTTCTTCATCGGCCACGGGCCGCGATCGCGTGGCGATCCTTCGCTACGAGGTCGAGATGTCCGATCCTCAACTGCTGGAACGGCTCCTGGGCGACATCCGCAACGTGAAAGGCGTCTTCGACGCCTACCGCCTGGTGCCGCAAGGATAGGTTTCGCTCGAAGCAGGCTTCGAGCGAGTCGCGAAGCAGCTCCCTCGGTAGCCGTTTCGTGTTTGTGCGGCCTCCCGGCCGCCCTCGTCTCCAAATGGTGCCGCCCATGTCGCCACGATTTGCTGCGAACGGGGATGAGGGATCGTCCCCCTTCCCCCAACCCGCTCCGCTCGGCATCCTTCGGGTGCCGTCGCGCTGCCGGAGCGAACCCGACACTTCAAGGTTTTTAGGGGGTTTGCCGATGAACTAGTTATGGCTGCAACACGCAGCCTGCATCGCCGTGAAAGCACGGAAGAGGCGGGCTTTACGATCATCGAAGTTGTTATCGCGGCGGCGATTCTCGCCATCGCGATCGTATTGACCGTGTCTCCGCTGGTCTCGTCCATGCGTTCCCTCGATCGGAGCAAGGACGTGACGATCGCCGAGAGTATTGCGCAAGGCCGGATCGAGCAGGTGCGGGCGCTCGAATTCGACGACATCGGCCACCCCGGCTCCGCTCCGAATGGCGTTCTAGCGCGCAGCGAGACCCGGTCGGTGGAAGGCGCCTCGTTCTTGATCGAAACTACTGTCGAGTTTGTCGGGGCAGCATCGGGTCTAGACATCGTGCCGCAGGGCGGCGACGGTGTTGAAGGTGTCTTCGACATCGGGGTCAATTACAAGCACATCCACGTGGTGGTCTCTGCTGTGGGGAGCGGGGCCGACCCGGTGACGATGGATACCTTCATCGCTCCTCCCACCGTCGGCGGCCTCGACGACATTGCGGTCATCGAGGTCGAACTCGACCGCCACGAACCGTTCGATCCGAGCATCGACCCCGAGCCCGTCGTGCGGATCGCGGGGCCCTGGATCTACGACTCACCGGAGGGGGCGCCCAATCAGTACTTCGCAGACGTGTTCGAGGGGACATACGACATAAGCCTCGTGACGTCGCACGGGTGGATGATCCACCCCGATTCGATCGACTCAGGAGCCACGAGCGTGACCGCGACACTGGGAACCGCATCGCAGCGCACTATCAGGATCTACCAGCCGGTTGCCCTCGATGTCGTGGTCCTCGATGACGACACCGGATCACCGATCACTGATGCTGTACTCACCGCGACCGACCTCGCCTATGGCCCACCCACCAGCAATTCGCCGGGCGATTACAGCTTCACCGGACTCGTGCCTGATAGGTACCGCGTCGATGCTGTCGCCGACGGATATCGGAGCGAATCGTTCGAAGTGGACGTTCCCGCTAACGGCGGTGGCAGCAGCGCGACGGCCACTGTGCGACTGAGCCCGCAAGCATTCGTTGGCGTGGACTACGACTTCTTCGTCGACCACGACGGAGACAACGACTACCACATCAATGGCGCAACGGTCCAGATAAGCCACTCAACCTACGGGGTATTCGTCGGCACGACAGACGAAACCGGCCACACGGTCATCGAGCTTCCTGCGAACACCTCGGGCTTCTCAGTATCGGTGACGGTGCCGTGGGGCCAGGATCCGGCAACGGCCTCCTTGTCCACCGGAGGTTCTCCCGGATCGGGGACATTCAGCCTCACCGCGCCTCCGGTCACGGACGTCTTCTCGCTACGTAACGGAGCGGCGGGGCCCGATGGGTTCTTCGAATACAAGGTCGGATCGGGCAGTTGGGTTCGGCTGCTCGCCAATGACACCGGGCGGGCGACGTTCGTCGTTCCCGAGGACGATGGCACGATCGTCGAGATGCGCACCTACTGCTCTGCGGCGGACTATCCGGCATCACCGGCGAAGACCCGCTCCGAACCGCTCGATGGTCGCGACTTCTCGTGGAATGCCAGGGCATCATGTTGAGACGACTGCTGCGCGACGAGTCGGGGATCACTCTGACAGAGTTGATGGTCGCGGGAGCGATGGCCGCGATCATCTCGGCAGCCTTCCTCGTCGTCTTCTCTTCGTTCAACCGCAGCGCTTCTCTCGAAGAAGCGAGAGCATCGGCGCTACGCGAGGTGCAGACGGCCAGCGCCGACCTAGCGGTGGAGCTACGCCAATCGATCCCCCTCACCGACGGAGCCTTCGCCGTCGCCTCGTTGGAGTCAGGCTGGCCGGCACCAGAGCTCGTGTTCTACAGCGATCGCGCCCGCGACGCGGACGGTCCGGAGCGCTACCGGTACTACGTCAGCGGGTGCAGCGGAGACCTGTGTGACCTCATGCGTGATGTCACCGTGGCCGACGCCGGGGGCCCTCCGTGGACCTTCACGGGAACGGCCAATTCAAGGCGAGTTGTCGCCAACGTGCTGTCCGACGGCGACCCGTTGTTCCAGGGCGCCGAGTGGGCGACGGGATCTGAAGTACTGACAACGTCATGCGGCACCAGTGCGTCGTGCCGGTTCTCTCTAGTGCAGATCGTCGTGAGGGTCGACCCCGACCCGAACATCTCTGCGGAAGAGCCCCTCCAGGTGAGACACGAAGTGAGGTTGAGAAATGCGCCGTAGCTCTCAGGCGAGCCTGCCGGCACGAGTGAGCCGAGGAGAGGATGGAGCCGCGCTGGCCGTCGTGGTCATGGGCGTTCTCGCCATTGCTCTGATCACTTTCCTCGTTCAGAGGCTGGCCATCTCGCAGACCACGCAGTCCGACTTCTATGCCGGCGAGGACGCCACCCTTGCGGCCGGGGAAGCCATGCTGGATCGGTACGCCACGAAGCTGACAATCGACCCTCTGTACTACCAGGGGTACGTCGACGAGGCTGAGGCACCGCGCCGTTGTTCGGATACCGGCTCCCTGTCATTCGACTCGGTTGTCAACCCCGGGAATGCATGGCTCGCCGACTGTGCGACCTGGACGTACGAATTCACCGACACCTACTACGAGCACCCGCTCTTGCTGGGGGAGGCCCCTGCGTTCGATGACATAGGGGTTCTCATGCATGTGGTGCCACCGGTTGGGGGCGACCCTCTCGAGGTCGAGATCATCGCCAAGCAGGCGGACCGTCCGGCGCAGCGGTCCCTTAGCGTCGAGATCGCTCCCGAGGCTGCGAGCGAGTTCGTCTTTCTGACCGAGGAGGACCTCTTCTTCGGCCCCAACGACAAGACCTTCGGCAAGGTCTACTCGGGTGGGAATGTCGGATATGAGACCGGCGGCGAGGCCCACGGCGACGTCTACGCGGAGGACGCCATCGTTCTCGACCTCAAGGTGAAGAGCGAGCGGTACCACCCGCCGATCTGGATGAACGGGGCGCAGGGCTGGGACAGCACCGGCAACTTCAACCTGCTCGGCGAAACAATCACAGACGTCTTCCCCGATCCCATCGACTTCGACGTGTTCTGGGACGATCTCGACGCGGCCGCGGTGGCAGCCTGCAGTGGGGGCGGGATCTGCCTCGACAAGACAGTGAACACCTCAATCCCGTCCGATGTCGTCGCCTACCTCGTGGAGACGACGGCAGGCGGCACCCGATTGCAGATCTCGTACGCCACTGAGGTACCGAAAGACAACACCTGCAACATTCCGCTCAGCGAGAGCAAGGAGAAGCTGGCACGTTTCAGCCAGGCCTCGCAGGATGCGGCCTGGACGGTCCTCGGAACGTACGACATCCCGAGTAACGGTGCCCTGTGGGCTGATGAGTTGCTGATCGTGGGACGCAACGAGGCCACGCCGTTCGTCCTCGACGGCGCCTTGACGATGTACGCCGGCAACTCCTCGGACCGCAGCAACATCATCATTGGATCAGATGTCCTCTACGCCGACGGACTGAACGGAGACGACGTGCTCGCCCTGATCGCCAGCGGTGAGATCTGGATCAACCCCAACGCGATTGGCAGCGACGGTGAACTGAACATCTACGGCTCGATACTGAACCAGAGCGGCGACATGCACATTGCGCAGCGGTGCCTCGACAGCGGCAACTGCGTGTCTCCTGGGAACTCCAAGATCAAGACGCACGGGTCGCACGCCTCAATCGGCACGGGCAACCTGAGCGCTTGTGTCGACGCGGAGTTCAGTTTCGACGAGCGCCTCGAGGTGATTCGCCCACCGTTCTTCCCGGTCCTCAACAACGACTGGACGTTCTCCAACTGGCAGGAGATCCCGGAGCCATGCTGGGCTGAGTCGGGCGGATGTCCCTGAGTAGGCGCCTGTTGTGCGCTCCGCGCGGAATAGCGCCTCTGTAGGCACAACAGACGCACCGTGGGTCTAGTCTTCCCTGCGTGATCATTGAATCTCGCGAGCTATGGCTCGCCGCGACCAATACCTATGTTGTGGCGCCGGAGGCCGGCGGGTTTGCCGTTGTCATCGATGCCCCGCCGGATCCCGAGGCTGTCGTCGGTCTGCTGGCAAAGCACGAGCTCACGCCGGTGGCGCTGCTGCTCACTCACGGCCATATCGACCACATGGGAGGGGCCGGTGGGGTTGTCACCGCGACCGGAGTCGATGCCTTCCTGCATCCCGACGACGACTTTCTAGTTCAGGATCCCGTCGCGATCCTGCGATCCATGTTCGGCATCGTCGTCGAGACGGACGAGTTCGATCCGCCGGAGTTCCGGCCGCTGGACGACAAGACGGTCCTGAGCCTCGCCGGCTTCGACTTCCAGGTCGTCCATACCCCGGGCCACACCCCCGGGCACTGTTGCTTCGTCCTCGAAGACGAAGGCATCATGTTCTCGGGGGATCAACTCTTTGCCGGTTCGATCGGACGTACGGATTTGCCCGGCGGAAGCTACCCGCAGCTCATGGAGTCGATGCGGACCCGGGTTCTCGCCTATCCCGACGACACCGAGGTACTTCCGGGTCACGGCCCACGGACTACCCTGGGGCTCGAGCGGCGCACCAACCCTTTCCTGCAGGATCTGTAGGACCGAGCGTCACCTCGGGCGGCCAGGATCTGCAGAAGGCAGGGGCCGCCTCAGCTCTCGATGATCCAGTCCGCCAAGTCCCACCTATCCGAATGCCGAAGGAGTCGCCTACATGACCGCTGAGCAATACCGCACGACCCGCCCCGGGCTGCTCGGCGCCGCGAATGTGGGCCAGACGGTCCAGGTAGCCGGGTGGGTCCAAACCCGGCGGGACCACGGTGGGATCGTCTTTGTCGATCTGCGCGACGCCACGGGGGTATTGCAGATCGTGCTCGATCCCGACGCCGGAACCGCCCCCGAGGAGGTCCTGTCCGGGCTGCGTCGCGAGTTCGTGATCAGCGTCACCGGGGAGGTCGCCTCCCGGGGCGAGGAGCACGTCAACCCGGACCTGGCCACAGGTGAGATCGAGCTGGTCGCCACTGAATTGCGGGTCCTGTCACCTTCCGATCCCCTGCCGTTCCAGCTCGACGATCGGGTCGACGTAGACGAGGGCTTGCGTCTGCAGTATCGGTATCTCGATCTGCGCCGGCCGGCGATGGCGGCCAACCTGCAGGCCCGCTCGACCGCGATCCGGGCGATGCGCCGTGTACTCGACGCTCAGGGGTTCCTCGAAGTCGAGACGCCAACGCTCGTGGCGTCGACGCCGGAAGGCGCTCGCGACGTCCTGGTCCCGAGCCGCCTGCGTCAGGGCCATTTCTACGCGCTGCCCCAGTCGCCGCAGCTCTTCAAGCAGTTGCTGATGATCTCCGGTGTCGACCGCTACTACCAGATTGCCCGTTGCTATCGCGATGAGGACTTTCGTGCGGACCGCCAGATCGAGTTCACCCAGCTCGACCTGGAGGGGTCCTTCTGGGGCCAGGACGATGTCCTCGAGGTTCTCGAAGAGATAGCGGTGGCCGTCACCAAGGACTTGCGCGGCATCGAGCTGGCTCGCCCGTTCCCGCGCTTGACATGGCAGGAGGCGATGGACCGCTTCGGCACAGACAAACCGGATACCCGATTCGGGATGGAGATTCAGGACCTCTCCGACCTATTCGGGTCCACCGAGTTCAAGGCGTTCGCCGGAGTCCTCGCGGACGGCGGGACCGTCCGCGGTATCAACGCCGGGGCGCAGGGGCTCAGTCGAGCCGGACTCGACAAGCTGGTCGAACAGGCCCTATCGCTTGGTGCCCGGGGCCTGGTGTGGATGGTTGTCGAGGATGACGGTTCCTTGCGATCTCCCGTCGCCAAGTTCCTCAGTGACGCCGAGCAAGCCGGCATCAGCGAAGCGCTGGCTGCCGCACCGGGCGACCTTTTGCTGGTCGTCGCCGACAGGTTCAGTGTGGTGTCCAAGGTCCTCGGGGCGCTGCGGATCGACATGGGCCAGCCGGAGGGGCACGACGAGATCACGTTCCTGATGGTGACCGACTTCCCGATGTTCGAGGTAGGCGATGACGGATCGCTGGCACCGATGCATCACCCGTTCACCTCTCCGGAGGACGTGACGGAGATGGTCGAAAGCCCCGGCTCTGCCGCGTCGCGGGCCTATGACATCGTGCTCAACGGTGCCGAGCTCGGATCGGGGAGCGTTCGTATCCACAATCCCGATGTCCAGGCCAAGGTCTTCGAAGTGCTCGGGATCACGGCAGAGGATGCCACCCGTCGTTTTGGCTGGTTCATGGATGCGTTGCGCTACGGCACTCCGCCGCATGCCGGATTCGCTTACGGGATCGACCGGATGGTTTCCATCCTCCAGGACCTGCCCAACATTCGCGAAGTCATCCCGTTCCCCAAGACGCAGACAGGGAATGATCCGCTCACGGGATCGCCGAGCCGCGTTGAGGATGAGCAACTGGGCGAACTCGGCATCACCGTTGCCGCCGACGTTGTGGCAGGCTGGGCGGAGGAGGATGCCTGACCCGGCCGGACGGCGGATGCAGGGATTGTCCGGTCCCGACGGCGAGGTCTCGGTTTGAGCACCCAGGATGATCTCTTTGCGGGGGAGCGGGCCGAACGGCGCGGCGCCGCCGCTCCGCTGGCGGCGCGCATGCGGCCCACCAGTCTCGACGAGGTTGCCGGCCAGAGGCACCTGCTGGATCACGACGCCGCATTCCGCTCGGTGGTCGAATCGGGTCGGCTCGTCAGCATGATCCTGTGGGGCCCACCGGGCACCGGGAAGACGACCCTGGCCCGCCTCGTCGCTTCCTACGGGCGCGCTCGCTTCGAGCAGCTGTCCGCGGTATCGGCGGGGGTCAAGGACGTGCGCAGCGTGCTGGCCGGCGCCTCGCAGCGGCTCGAAGACAGCGGGGCGCGCACCGTGCTGTTTCTCGATGAGATCCACCGCTTCTCCAAGTCGCAGCAGGACGCGCTGCTTCCCGGGGTCGAGGACGGCATTGTGATCCTGATAGGTGCCACGACCGAGAACCCCTTCTTCGAGGTGAACTCGCCCCTGATCAGCCGCTCGACCATCTTCCGCACGGAACCGCTTTCCGAACCAGAGGTCGAGGAGCTGATCGGGCGGGCTCATACCGACGCAATGCGCGGCCTCGGCGGCAAACCGCATATCACCGATGATGCCGTCACGGCACTCGCGGAGAGGGTCGGCGGCGACGCCCGGCTGGCGCTGACCGCTCTGGAGGTCGCCGCCGCCATCGCGGACGGTCGCGGCGCCGGGATCGATGTTGACATCATCTCGGAGGCGCTGCAGCGGCGTGTCATCCGCTACGACAAGGGAGGCGATCGCCACTACGACGTCATCTCCGCCTTCATCAAGAGCATGCGGGGCAGCGACGTCGACGCCGCGCTCTACTGGCTGCACACCATGCTGGGCGCCGGCGAGGATCCCAAGTTCGTGGCGCGACGCATGATCATCTTTGCATCTGAGGATGTCGGGCTCGCCGACCCCGCGGCGCTCGGCGTGGCCATCGACGCCTTCCGCGCTCTCGAAGTAGTTGGCTTGCCGGAGGCGTCATTCGCTCTCACGCAGGGAGTGATCTACCTGGCGGCGGCTCCCAAGTCGAACTCTGTCAAGGAAGCCATCGGCCGAAGCGTCGAGGCGGTCGAGAGGACGAGCACGGCGCCGGTGCCGGAGCACCTGAGATCGGCGGCCACGGCAGGAGAGAAGAAGCTGGGTATCGGAGTCGGGTATCGCTATCCGCACGACGACCCTCGCGGGGTGATCGAACAGAGTCACCTCCCGGAAGGGGTGCGCGCCGACGGTCTTTACCGCCCGCGCCATCATGGTGACGAGGCGCCGTTGGCCGACCGGCTCAGGATCGCCGACGAGGTGCTCGGCAAGCGGGAGCGCTCCACCGGGCCTCCGGGCGACGGGTAAGCTCGCGCTATGTTCGTTCGTATTCGATGGTTCGTCGCGGGCGTCGCCGCCACACTCGGCGGATTCGGCTACCTGGCGGCGCAGGTGAGGAAGGCCCGACAGAGGCTCACGCCGGCCAACCTGGTCGCCGCCGGCAAGAACCAGGCGGCGGCCTGGCTCGATTCCGTGGCCGAACGGCTGGCTCCGGACGATGCCGGGCACCGCGGGCGATGAACGACCGACGGATTATCCAGCCGCGGACGCTCAAGGGCTTCCGGGACTTCCTCCCGGATGCGATGCAGAGCCGCGAGTGGCTCATCGACACAGCTCGGGCGGTCTTCCGGTCGCACGGATACGTCCCGATCGACACTCCGGCGCTCGAGTACACAGAGATCCTGCTCGGCAAGGGTGGCGCCGAGACCGACAAACAGCTGTACCGCTTCGAGGACAATGGCGGCCGGGATGTCGCCCTGCGTTTCGATCTCACCGTACCGCTGGCGCGATTCGTGGCCCAGCACTTCGGCGAGCTCGGGGTGCCGTTCAAGCGCTACCACGTGGGACCTGTTTGGCGGGGAGAAAACACGCAGCGGGGTCGGTATCGCGAATTCCTCCAATGCGACTTCGACACGATCGGCACCGAGAGTCTCGCCGCAGACACCGAGGCCGCGCTCGTCATCCACGACATCTTTGCCGCTCTCGACATCGGCGAGTTCACCATCCATCTCAACAATCGCCTCGTGCTTGCGGGGCTGCTCTCCGAGCTCGAATTGGCCGAACACACCGCGGACGTGCTTCGTAGCATCGACAAGCTGCCCAAGATCGGGCGCGACGCCGTGGCCGGTGAACTGCGCGAGCTGGTGGGAGCCTCTCCGGCCCAGGCCGATCGCCTCCTCGCCGCCCTCACGGTCACCGGAACCAACGAAGAGGTCCTGGCGCGAGTGGCCGAGCTTGCCGGGGGGGCGGCCGATGCCGGCGTTGCCGCCCTCACGGAAGTCGTCGCCGGTTTGGCCGCGGCCGGTGTTGCGCCCTCACGTGCCAGGGTCGATCTATCGATCGCTCGCGGTCTCGACTACTACACCGGCACGGTCTTCGAGACCTTCCTCGCCGAAATTCCTGAGATCGGAAGCGTGTGTTCCGGCGGCCGCTACGACGACCTGGCGTCGATCTACACGAAGCAGCGACTGCCGGGAGTCGGGGCATCCCTGGGGGTCGACCGGTTGCTGGCAGCTCTCGAGGAGATCGGCAAGCTCGACACGTCAGATGCGGGGCCCTCGATTCTCATGACGATGTTCGACGGGTCCCGCTCGGCCGATTACGTCGGTGTGGCGGCGTCCCTGCGGCGTGGCGGCCTATCGGTTGAGCTCTACCCGGAGGCCAGGAAGCTTGGTAGTCAGCTGAAGTACGCCGACCGCAAGGGCCACCGTCTGGCAGTGATCATCGGAGGGGACGAGTGGAGTGCGGGAACCGCCCAGGTCAAGGACATGGTGAGCGGGGACAGCCAAACGGTCGAGCTGGGGACGCTGGAGGAGACCTGCCATCGGCTCCTGGGGACGACTCCGCGCTGAACGCTGACGGCGGAAGGTTGGGCTCGGGTTCAGGCCACCCGAGGCAGGAGCTAACCTTCCTGCGCTGATGGATACCAACTCAATTCGCCGTACCTTTGTCGACTTCTTCGCGCAGCGGGACCACCTCATCACGCCCAGCGCGTCTCTGATCCCCATAGATCCGACGCTGCTGCTGACGAATGCGGGAATGGTGCCGTTCAAGCCGTACCTGCTCGGCGAGGTGGAGCCCCCGCAGCCGCGCGCTGTCTCCGTGCAGAAATGTGCCCGCACCGTCGACATCGACATCGTGGGCACCACCGCCCGCCACCTGACCTTCTTCGAGATGATGGGAAACTTCAGTTTCGGTGAGTACTTCAAGGAGAAGGCCATTCCGTGGGCCTACGAGCTCGCCACCGAGGGCTACGGCCTCGACCCCGAGCGCCTCTGGTACACGGTCCACCTCTCCGATGACGAGGCGGCCGAAATCTGGATCGACGGCGTCGGCGTGCCGGCCGATCACGTCCAGCGGCTCGACAAGGACAACTTCTGGCAAATGGGTGTGCCCGGGCCGTGCGGCCCATCTTCGGAGCTGTTCTACGACAAGGGACCGGAGCATGGCGAGGATGGTGGGCCGGCGGTCGACGACGAGAGGTTCATGGAGTTCTACAACCTCGTCTTTATGCAGCACATCCAGGACGACCCATATCACGTCATCGGCGATCTCCCCGCCAAGAACATCGACACCGGCCTCGGGCTCGAACGGATGGCTTCCCTGCTGCAGGGCACTTACAACATCTTTCTCACCGACGCGATCCGGCCCGTGCTCGCCGCCGCCGAAGGGGCCACCGGACTGAGCCTCGGCGACAGCCACAGTTCCGACGTGAGCCTGCGCCTGATGGCCGACCACGGCCGTTCCATCACGTTCCTCATCGGCGACAAAGTGGTCCCCTCGAACGAGGGCCGCGGCTACGTTCTTCGGCGGCTGCTGCGGCGCACCGTGCGCCACGCCTACCTGTACGGCACGAACGATCCCGTGATGCCGCAGCTCGCCAGGGCCACTATGGAGGTCATGGCGGAGGCCTATCCGGACCTGAAGGCTCAGGAGGACTACATCATCGACGTCGTCACGCGAGAGGAACATGCGTTCCGCAGAACACTGGCTTCCGGAGTGTCGCTGCTCGACGAAGAGCTCACGGAGCTCGACGAAGGCGCAACCCTGTCCGGCGAGACTGCTTTCAAGCTGCACGACACATTCGGGTTCCCGGTCGACGTCACCGCGGAGATCCTCGGCGAGCGCGGCTACGACCTCGATCGCGCCGGTTTCGACGCGGCCATGGAAGAACAACGGAAGCGTTCCAAGGAGGCCTACAAGGGCACGGACGTTGCCGCCCGGCACGACGTCTACTTGAAGCTGTTGCGCGGCGTCGAAACCACCGAGTTCGTAGGGTACGACCTGGAAGAAGCACCCAGCCGCATTCTCGCGATTCTGCGCGAAGGTGAATCTGTGGGAGCGGTCGAAGTCGGCGAGCATGTTGAAGTCTTCCTCGACAGCACACCGTTCTACGCCGAATCCGGCGGTCAGGTGGGCGACACCGGAATCATCCGTACTGCGTCGGGCACCCTCCGGGTCTTCGACACACAGTTCGCGGTCGCCGGATTGCGATCGCACCGGGGCGAAGTGGTCGACGGCTCCATCCACACCGATCAAGATGCGGACGCCCGCGTCGACGCGGGGCGTCGCGAGATGATCCGCAAGAACCACACCGGCACTCACATGCTGCACTGGGGGCTCCGCCGGGTGCTCGGCGATCACGCCAACCAGGCCGGCAGTCTCGTCGAACCGGAGCGGCTGCGCTTCGACTTCAGCCACTTCAGTGCAGTTGCCGCCGAGGAGTTGCGCGGCGTGGAGAAACTCGTCAACGAGCGCATCGTCGAGAACGCAGCTGTAACCACCATCGAAACCACCAAGGATGAAGCGGAAGCCATGGGAGCCCTGGCCTTTTTCGGCGACAAATATGACGACGATGTGCGCGTCGTCAAGACCGGGGACTACTCAACGGAGTTCTGCGGCGGCACCCATGTTCGGACAACGGGACAGGTGGGTCCCTTGATTCTGGTCACGGAGGGCTCGGTGGCGGCGAACACCAGGCGAGTCGAGGCGGTCACCGGCATTACGGCCTATGACCATGTCCTCGACATGCGCCGCCAAATCGAAGACGCTGAGTCGCAGTTGCGGGCCCAGCCCGGCCAACTCGTTACCGCGGCCCGCTCGGCGGCCGCACGTATCCGTGAGCAAGAGGATCGAATCGAAGAATTCGAGGCGCAGGCCCGCGGCGGCCTGGCCGATCAACTTCTTGCCGGAGCCGACTCCTTTGGTTCCAACAAACTCGTTGCCGCCAGTGCTCCAGGGCTCCAAGCCGGCGATCTCCGGTCTCTGGCCTTCCAGGTGCGAGACAAACTCGGGTCCGGCGTCGGAGTAATCGGCTCGGCCGTCGACGGCAAGGGAGCCCTCGTGGCATTCGTCTCGAAAGACCTCGTCGAATCCGGAATCTCCGCGGCCGATATCGCCGCAGCGGGCGCCCGTGTGCTGGGTGGCGGGGGAAGCCGCGATCCGGAGTTGTCCCAGGCGGGGGGCCCGAACGGAGCCGAAATCGACGGGGCCGTGGCGCAGGCGGCCGGGGCCGCGCGGGAGGCGCTCGCCGCGTTATGACCGGACGGATCCTTGGCCTGGATCCCGGGGAGCGGCGAATAGGTGTCGCGTTATCCGACCCCCTCGGTATCATCGCCCAGCCACACTGTGTAATCGACAGCCGCCACGAGGACGTTGCCGTCGAGCTGTTGCGCATAGTCGCAGAACAGGAAGTGACCACAATCGTGATTGGACTGCCCATCTCTCTCGACGGCAAGGAGCACGGTGCCGCCGAGCGTGCCCGGGCCTTTGGAGCGCGGGTAAAGGAGATAACCGGCCTGGATCCCGTCTTCACCGATGAGCGGTTCACGACGTCGGTCGCTGAGGACGCCTTGATCGAAGGCGGGGTGCGTCGGGACAAGAGGCGCCAGACACGCGACAAAGTTGCGGCCGCCGTCATGTTGCAGCGCTACCTCGACCAGGCGGGGAGGACCGATGACCTTCTCTGATCCCGGAGACCGGGAGCGATTCCAAATGCAGCCCGCCGTCTTGTGGCTCCTGAAGTTCGGCGGAGTCGTCATCGTCGTGCTGCTCATCGCCGTCTTCGGGGCGCGCTTGGCCCGCGACCTGGCGGCGAAGTTCCCGGCGGAAACTGAAGCCGCGCCTGTCGTCACTGCAGGCGAGACGTCGTTCACGATCCCGGCGGGAGTGTCCGCCCGGACGATCGGAGAGATCCTCGAAGAGAGTGGTCTGATCGAGGACGGTGGCGAGTTCGAACGAGAGGTCCGCCGCCTCGGCATTGCTGATGAGCTGCAGGCCGGTGACTACACACTCTCCGGCGGCACCCTCGAGGAGATCGTGGAGGCCGTCCTGGCCGGTCCGGCACCGAGCAATGTCTTCAAGCTGACTGTCATTGAGAGCTTGACGGTTGAAGAGATGCTGAGCTCAATCGCCGAGCAGAGCGGCCATCCCAGCCAGGCACTCGAAGAGGCGCTGTTGGGCGGTGAGGTGAAGTCGGTGCTGCTTCCCGAGTCGGCGCCGTCCGGCTACCCGGACACGGCGCGCTGGGAAGGGCTGCTGGCCCCCGACACCTACGAATTCCGGTTGGATGCGACTCCGGAGGAGATACTCTCGCGGCTGGCCGACACACTGGTCTCCCGCGTCGACGACCAGGACTGGACGCTGCTCGAGGACGCCGGCCTCACCCTGTACGACGGGCTGATAATCGCCTCGCTGATCGAGCGCGAGGCCAAGCTCGCCGAGGATCGCCCGCTGATCGCCTCCGTGATCATGAACCGGCTCGAAGCGGGAATTGGGCTGCAGATCGATGCCACGGTGCTCTACGCCCTCGGCGAGAACCGCGGCCAGATACTGCTCGACGATCTCGAGATCGATTCGCCCTACAACACGTACCTCATTCCGGGACTGCCGCCGACACCTATTGCCGGTGTGCGTCTCTCCTCGCTCGAAGCCGCGGCCGCACCCGCAGAGACTGCCTTCTACTACTACGTGCTGGTTGACCCCTCAGGCCAGCATGGGTTCTCGGAGACCCTCGAAGAGCACAACCGCAAGAAGCAAGAAGCCAAAGACGCTGGAGTCATTCCGTGAGGTTGGCGGTGTTCGGTGATCCCATCAGCCACTCGCTCTCACCCCGGCTCCACAACACAGCCCTGACCGCCACCGGGCTCCAGGGGACATATGTGGCGCGCCGGGTCGATGCCGCCGGAATGGAAGCGGCGGTGGCAGAGATCCGGAAGGGCGATCTCGATGGTGGCAACGTCACAATGCCCCACAAGGAACTGGCGGCCCGGCTCTGTGACCGGTTGGCGGCCCCGGCCGCCCGGGCGGGAGCGGTCAACACGCTCCTGCGGATTGGTGGACAGGTGGTCGGCCACAACACCGATATTCCCGGGATTCAGGATGCCTGGGGCGCCGCCGCTCTACCGACGGCGGGCCCGATCCTCGTTCTCGGAGCCGGGGGAGCGGCGGCCGCGGCTCTCCTCGCCCTCGAAGGGCGCCAGCTCGCGATCGCTTCCCGCGACCCCCAACGAGCGGCCGACCTGATTTCCCAACTGTCGGTGGGGGCATCTGTCCTGCCCTGGGGCCAGCCGCTGGCCGGCGCAGTGCTCGTCAACGCCACTCCGATTGGTATGCAAGGGGAACCGCTCGATCAGGAGCTGCTCGCGGTTGCGGTTGGTGTGTTCGATATGGCGTACGGCCCGCACGAGACGCCGGCCGTGCGCCACATGAAGGGACTCGACCGGCCCGTGGCGGACGGCCGTCAGATGCTTCTCCACCAGGCAGCTGCCGCGTTCTCGCTGTGGACCGGGAGAGAAGCGCCGCTCGCCGAAATGCAAGCCTCCCTGGCCGATAACCCCCTGTCCTGAAGGCACTCCCCGGACGACAATCGCCTCAAGAGCCGTGGTTGTTCTGCCGATTTTGTGACTAGCCACACTGCCAGAGCGGTTGTCCTTGACCGCAAAGAGGAGAACGCGCCGTTGAGTGGAGATAGTCGCCATCTCGGGGCTCTGCTGCTCGAAGAAGGTCTCCTCACCTCTGATGAGCTCGAGGCGGCCGTCGGGAGCCAGCACGAGTCCGGTTTGCCGTTGGGTCAGGTACTGATCGACCGCGGTGTGGTCACCGAGGCCCAGTTGGTCAAGGCGCTCGGTGAGCAGATCGGCGTGACGTACATCGATCTCTCCGAAGTCGGAGTGGATCCATCGGCCGTCGCAGTAGTGCCGGAGTATCTCATTAAGCGCTACACCCTGCTGCCGGTCGGGTTCGAGGACGGGCGACTCGTCGTCGCCATGGCCGATCCGGCAAATGTCCTGGCGATCGACGATCTGCGTGCAGTGTCCGGCTACGACATTCTCCCGCGGGTCGCAACACGAAGCGATCTCGATGAGGCGATCCGCCGGCAGACCCACTTCGACGAGTCGGTGAGCGACCTTGCGGAACTGGCTGCCGAGGAGAGCGAGACCGACGACCTCGAAGGCCTCACGGTGGGCGCGGAGGATGCCCCGGTCGTCAAACTCGTCAACACGATCATCACCAGAGCGGTGAACGAGCGGGCATCCGACATCCATCTCGAGCCGGGCGAGAAGGACCTGCGCATCAGGTTCCGCATCGACGGCGTTCTCCACGACGTGATGTCGGCACCGCGAACCATCGCCAACGCCGTGGTGAGCCGGGTCAAGATCATGGCGGACCTCAACATTGCCGAGCGCCGCGTGCCGCAGGACGGCAGGATCAGCCTGCGGGTGACGAATCGTCCGATCGACCTGCGGGCGGCAACTCTCCCCGGCATCTTCGGGGAGAAGGTCGTGCTGCGGATCCTCGACAAGTCGGCAGGAGTGGCCGAACTCTCCGACCTGGGTTTCTCCGAATACAACTTGAAGCGCTACGAATCTGCTTACAGCAAGCCATATGGGGCAATCCTGGTGACAGGGCCGACCGGCTCCGGCAAGACCACAACGCTCTATTCGACGCTCAGCATCCTCAACCGACCCGAGGTCAACATCATCACCGTCGAGGACCCCGTCGAGTATCGCCTGACGGGGATTACGCAGGTCCAGGTGAATCGCAAGGCCGGCCTCTTCTTCGCAACGGCCTTGAAGTCGATTCTGCGGGCCGACCCGGACATCGTCCTGATCGGTGAAGTCCGCGACTCGGAGACAGCGCAGATCGCCGTCGAGTCTGCGCTCACCGGGCACCTGGTGCTGACCACCCTCCACACCAACGACGCTCCTTCGAGCATCGGGCGCCTCCTCGATATGGACGTGGAACCCTTCCTGGTGGGCTCTTCGATCGACGCGGTGGTCGCCCAGCGGCTCGGCCGCCTGCTGTGCTCCCGCTGCCGGGTTCCCTACGTCCCCGAAGAAGGTGCGCTCGATTCGCTGGGGTGGCAACCCGAGTGGAGCTACACCGAGGAGCTGTACAAGGCAGGGGGTTGTGGCGTCTGCTCACAGACCGGGTACAAGGGCCGGGTTTCGATCAACGAGGTGATGCTCGTCAACGAGGAGATCCAGCACCTGATCGTCGAACGAGCCTCGGCCGATCGAATCGCCCAGGCCGCCCGCGAGTACGGCATGAAGACTCTGCGGGAGGACGGGCTCGAGAAGGTCCGCAAGGGGCTGACATCGGTCGAAGAGATTCTCAGGGTCATTGCATGAAAGAAGGAATGTGAACGGAGTCCAACGCCAGCTGGGCGAGTTGCTCGTCGATAGGCGACTCATGTCGCGAGATGACCTCGAGGAACAGGCGCACGTCGCAACCGATCAGTCGCGGCCGCTGGCCGAGGTCGTTGTGGAACGCGGCCTGGTGCGGGGCCGCGACCTCCTGCGCACGGTTGCCGACAAACTCGGAATCCGTTTCATCGCCCTGGCCGGTTTCGAGGCAGTGATACCCGACCCCGCGGCGTTGGACACACTCACCCATGACATCGCGCAGGATCTGGTAGCCCTTCCCATCGAGCTCGACGATCTCGGCCGTCTCGTGGTTGCCGTTGACGACCCTCTCGACGAGGCCCGCCATGGGCGGCTCCGGCAGGCGGCGCACGGTGAGGTCGTTCTGGCCCTGGCGCATCGCCCGGAGTTGATCGCCGCGATCGACACCGCATATGACCTGACGAGGCGAGGTGCCGCTCCCGAGGCGATTCTCGACGCCAGCGACCGTGAAGTGGCGACGCTGGACGCCACCGTCAATGACCTCCTCGCCGCCCTGGTGCGCAGTGATGGGTCGGACCTCCACCTGACAGCCGGGTCGCCGCCACAGATGCGGGTCCACGGCGACTTGGTCCCGCTCCCGGGGCACGGAGTGCTGCGGCCGGCATCGGTGAAGGACCTCATCTACCCGATCATCACGACGCGCCAGCGCGCCGACCTCGAGGAGGAGCGTGAACTGGACTTCTCGCACCCCGTATACGGACTGGGGCGCTTCCGGGTGAACGTCTTCTTTCAGCGTGATGCCGTCGGGGCGGTGATGCGCGCCATACCCAGCGACATCAGCACGTTGGAGTCGCTGCGGATGCCACCGGCCGTGGCCGAGTTCGCCAAGCTCAGCCGGGGCCTGGTGCTGGTCACGGGGCCCACGGGCTCCGGAAAATCGACCACCCTGGCGTCGCTGATCGACCTGATCAACCGCACGCGGGCCAGCCATATCATCACGGTCGAAGATCCAATCGAGTTCACCCACAGCCACAAGATGTCGATCGTGAACCAACGTGAGGTCGGTGCCGACACGCTGAGCTTCGCGTCGGCGCTGCGCCACGCGCTGCGCCAGGACCCGGATGTGATACTCGTGGGCGAGATGCGCGATCTGGAGACCGTATCGACCGCCCTCACCGCAGCGGAAACCGGCCATCTCGTCTTTGGCACTCTCCACACCCAGGACGCGCCAAAGTCGGTTGAACGTGTCATCGATGTGTTCCCGACCCACCAACAGCACCAGGTTCGAGTGCAGCTCGCCAGCTCGCTGGCGGCAATAGTTTCCCAACAGTTGCTCCCGCGCGTAGACGGCGCAGGACGGGTGGCCGCCATCGAGGTCATGATTGCCACCCCCGCCATTCGCAACCTGATTCGTGAAGCCAAGGTGCATCAGATAACTAGCCTGATGCAGGCCGGGGGTCGTTACAACATGCAAACGATGGACGGTTCCCTTGCCGATCTGGTCTTGCGTGGACTGGTCTCCGAGAAGATGGCTGAAGAACGTGCCATCGACCAGGAAGCCTTTCTCGAACTAGCCAGGCGGAGCCGCTGATGGCCGCAACGACCTATGCCTATCGGGTGCGTGACAAGTCCGGAGCCGTGAGCTCCGGCGAGATCGAAGGTTCGTCGAGCGCGGCAGTGGCCAAGGCGTTGCGCGAGCGCGGGATGGTGCCACTGCAGATAGAGGAGAAGAAGACCTCCGTTCTCCAGATGGAACTGAAGATCCCCGGCCTGGGAAAACGCGTCAAGACGCGCGACATCGTTATCTTCTCGAGGCAATTCGCCACGATGGTGAATGCCGGGCTGTCTCTCATCAGAGCCCTCACCGTTCTCGAGGAGCAGACCGCGAGCGATCCGCTACGAGAGGTCCTCGGAAGCGTCCGTACGGATGTGGAACGAGGAACCAGTTTGTCGGCGGCGATGGATCGTCACCCCAAGGTGTTCACCGAGCTATTCGTCGCCATGATTCGAGCAGGCGAAATCGGCGGTGTGCTCGACGAGACCCTGCTGCGCCTCGCCGACATCCTCGAAGCGCAAATGAGGCTGCGTTCGAAGATTCGCTCCGCCATGGCCTACCCGGCAGTGATCGGCGTGCTCATCGTCACGGTGACCACGGCCATGATTGTGTTTGTCGTCCCGGTCTTCTCCGACCTCTATGCGGAGTTGGGCAACGGGGCATCCTTGCCGGTCCCTACCAAGGTCCTCATCCTGCTGTCCGACATGATCACGGGCTTCTGGTGGCTCCTGATCCTCGGGCTCGTCGGTTCGATCTGGGGTTTCCGGCGGTGGATTGCCACCGATGGCGGCCGTCTCTCTTGGGACACGTTGAAGCTCAAGTTCCCCGTCTTCGGCCAGTTGGCCCACAAGACGGCGCTGAGCCGGTTTTCGCGCACTCTTGCAGTGCTCAGCCGGACCGGAGTTCCGATTCTGCAGGCGATCGACATCGTTGCGGACACCTCCGGCAACCGCCTGGTCTCAAAGGCGCTCGACGAGGTGAAGGACTCGGTTCGTTCCGGCGAATCGCTGGCCGCCCCGCTTGGCAGGCATGACGTGTTTCCGCCGATGGTCGTTCAGATGATGACGGTCGGGGAGGAGACCGGTGAGATCGACGCCATGCTGGCCAAGGTTGCCGATTTCTATGAACGGGAAGTCGAAGACACGGTTGCGGCGCTCACCAGTTTGATCGAGCCGCTGTTGATCGTCGTCATGGGCGTCACGGTCGGCGGGATTCTCATCGCCCTGTACCTCCCGATATTCAACATCGCCGGGCTCGTTGCCTAGCAGGCTCCTTCCCAGGGACGTTCTGGTCACTCGCTAGGGACGAGCGCCTATGCCGCTGGTGCCCGGTGAGACACGACGTCTGCTGACCAGCAGTCGAGGCCGAGCGCGGGGGTGCGGCTCGGCGTGATTCGGCGGGGCAGGCCTTGGCGCACCTGAATCAGTGATCGGCGAGCTCGAATCGACGAGTCGGGATGGTTGCGACTCCATGTGCCGCGGCCGCGAAAGGCGAGATTGTCCAGGTGGCTGCAACCGAGGGTTCGCTTTCGCCTGAGACCGCGGCCTGCCGCATAGTTTGAAGTGGCCGAGCCGCTCGCTGACGGCGCGCGCGAAGGCTCGGACGTCGGTGCTTCCCCGTCAAAGCGGTTCGTCGGTTGGTTGGCGTTGGGGTCGGTTCAGTTCGGTCTGGTTCGACGAAGCGGTTTCAGCGGTCTTCGAACTGGTTTGAGGGTGTGTGCCTCTAGTCCGGGGGTGGGGCTCGGGTGACGCCGGGGGCGAGGAATCGTCTCCGTTTCGGTGGAGATTCGGGGTCGATGGTGAAGCCTTGTTGGTGGACCACGATGTGGTGGTGGAACCAACACAACAGGGTCAACCCGTCGGGTTCATGGGTTCCACCTTTGCTGCGGGGTGTGATGTGGTGCGGTTCGAGCCGGTAACGGCTGCTACACCCATCAGCGGTACAGCCTCCGTCTCTGAAGAACACGTAGTCTCTTAGGCGGTTCGGTATGCGGTCCCCACCAGTCGGAACTGTCTTCAAGCCGTCTATGTCGATGAGGGTGGTTTCCGTTTCCCCTATGCAGAGGATCTCGTTGAGGGTGTTGGGTCCGACTTTGAGTCCCGAGCGGGTGACAGCCCCGGCCTCACCACCGGTACGGTGGCATTGCTCAGCGTCTACGAAGATGTGGGCCTTTAGCCGTCGCGGCGCCGGGGCTTCAGTCCCTTGGGGAACTGGGACGTTGGCGTCTAGGGCCAACGAAACCAAAGCATCTAGACGGCGTTGCTCAAGAGCCGGCCGGTTGGGATCGTCGGGGTCGATGATTGCGTCGGCTCGGGCGTCGAGGGCCGTGATAAACGAGTCGGCGTTT
>CAMYIJ010000031.1 GCA_947258375.1 uncultured Acidimicrobiaceae bacterium | reverse complement strand
CGCGCTGGGTCTGCTGGCCCTGTCGATACCGCTTGTGGTGTTGTACATGCTGCGCAGCCGGCGGCAGCGATTCGAGGTGCCCAGCGTTCTCCTGTGGGCCGGAGAGGAGCAGTTCGTCTCGGCGGCTCTGCCGTGGCAGCGGCTCAAGATCACCGGGGCGCTGCTACTGCAGCTGCTGGCTCTCATTGGCTTCTCGGTGTTGCTCGGGCGACCGTTCTTTCGGGAGCAGACGCTTCTGGGTCCGCACACGGTGATGCTTATCGACTCCTCGGGATCGATGGCGACGGCCGGCCGCCTCGAGGCGGCGCTAGAGCAGGCCCGCGACCTCGCCGCCGACACGAGCGAAGCTCAGCTCATATCCGTCGTCGAGGCGAACGCGGAGCCCAGGGTGCTCGCGGCGTTCGCCCGCGAGCCCGACTCGGTGCTCGACGCCCTCGACTCGATTCATGCCGGCGGGGCCGCCGCCGACCTCAGCGGGGCTCTTCGCCTGGCGCGGGGGCTGGCGACGCCGGATAGATCGACGACACTGCTGATCCTCAGCGACGGAGGAATCGCTGGGGCTCTGGAGGAACCGGTGGCCGAGGCGCGCCACGTCCTGTTCGATGCCACGGGCGACAATGTCGCCATCACGGGCTTCGGTACAGGAGTTCCGGGAGAGGGAGCAACCCGGCTTTTCCTCGAAGCCACAAACTTCGGCCTGGGAGCCCGAGCCGTGACGGCGCACCTACTCGTCGACGGGCTCGAAGTCGGGTCGGTTGGATTTGATCTCGACGCCGGAGAGAGCAGCCGGCAAATAGTGGCCGTCGACGCCGGTCCCGGGCAGGCGGTGACGGCGCAGCTCATCGGCCTCTCCGACGCCAATCCGCTCGATGACACGTCCAGCCTGGTGCTTTCGGCCGGCGTCGATCTGGCGGTGACCGTGACCGGTGAAGGATCCCCGTTCCTCAACGCCCTCGTGGAGTCGGTTCCAGGGTTGCGGCCGGCCGCGGGGGCGCCTCCGGACGTTCTCGTTGTTGACGGCGGCGATGCCATGATCGTCGACCGTCCGGCGTGGATCATTGCGCCGCAGACGCCACCGGCCGGCGTTACCGTGCAGGGACGCCTCGAAGCGCCGATCGTCACGTTCCAGCGTCCTGGCGAGCCGCTCCTCGAGGGTCTCGATCTCTCTGATGTGGCGATCGCCGAGGCCGACATCGTCGCGGCGCCCGGCTGGCTTCCGATCGTGCGTGCCGGCGACGTCCCGCTTGTGCTGATGGGAGAAGTCGACGGGCATCGTGCTATCTACTTCACCTTTGACGTGGTGCGCTCGAACCTGCCGGTGCAGGTGACGTTTCCGATACTTGGTGCCCGGATCCTCGATTGGCTCGGCGGCAGCCGCGTGGCGGCGACGTCAACCGCTCCGGCAGGCACACCGATCGGGCTCACTCCACCCGCCGGCGGCACCTCGATAATCGCTCTACCCGGCGGTGAACTCCTCACACGTCCTGCGGAGGCGAACAGCTTTGCGGCGACTGCGACGCCCGGCGTTTATCGGGTCGAGTACCGCGACGAAGCGGGCGAGCCGGCGGGAGCGGCTCTGGCGGCGCGCCAGTTCGTGGCCACCGAGTCGGCAGGAGTCTCCCGGCAGATCTCGACGACGGCGGACGAAGCGGCCACAATCGAGGAAGGCACGCTGTTACGGGAGTGGGCTCCGCTGATCCTCGCGCTCCTTCTGCTGATCATCCTTCTCGAATGGTGGGTGGCCTTCGGCAGACCGTGGCCCCGGCTGCGGCGGACCGGTCCGGAGGTTGCCTCGTGAGCTTGCTGTACCCCTGGTGGCTGGCCGCGCTACCGCCCCTCCTCGTCGTGGTTGTCCTGGTGGCGCGCTCGGGACGGCGGGCGGTGCCGGTGGCACAGCATCGAGTGGCGGTGGGGCTGCGCATGTTGGGGGTGACACTCCTGGTGCTGGCGCTGACACAGCCGATTCTGATCATGGGTTCGTCACAGAGATCGGTGCTGTTCCTCCTGGACCGATCTGCCTCGGTTACGTCCGAGGCGAGGGCCGCGCAGGAGGCATATGTGATCGCAGCGCTCGATGCGGCAGGCGCTGAAGACACTGCGGCGATCGCGGTCTTCGGGAAGGAATTGCGGCTCGACACCGCACTTTCGTCGAATCCTGCCTTTGACGAGGTCCGCACAATCGTCGACTCGAGCTCGACCGATCTCGCCGCGGCCCTGCATGGAGCGGCTGCGGTGCTGCCGACGGAGGGCTCGCGGCGCATCGTGGTGCTCACCGACGGTGTCGAGACGACGGGTAATGCCCGGGCGGCGGCGGCCGCGGTGGCCGACGAGGGCGTTGCCGTCGACATCGTCCGGCTGGACACGGGGCGGGCATCGGATGCCCTCGTTACCCGTGTCGACGCCCCGGTTGTCGTGCGCGAGGGCGAGTCCGTCCCGGTGAGGGTATCGGTCCAAGCGACGGCATCCGGGCTGGCGACCGTGGTGGTGACAACGGGTGGTCAAACGTACGAGGTGGTCACCGACCTGGTCACGGGCGCCAACAACGTCGAATTCGAGATTCCGGCCGGGACCACCGGCACCCTTCCGATCAAGGCCGAGGTTGTCGCTGAGTTTGACGCGGTCTCTGAGAACAACGTGAGCGAAGTGATCGTCGAAGTGCTCGGGGCGGCGAGCGTGGCAATCGTCGAGGGGAAGGTCGGCGATGGTGCCGAGCTGGCGCGGGCGCTCACGGCCGGCGACATGAAGGTGGCGACGCTGGCAGCAGTTCCGTCGGCCGCCGAGCTGCTCAATTACGACGCCGTGGTCCTGGTCAATGTCCCGGCACCCGCAGAGGCTCAGTCCGCGGACCTCGCGGCGTTTGTCGAGGATCTGGGCCGGGGGCTTCTGGTTGTCGGTGGCGACAGCACGTTCGGCCTCGGTGACTACGCCTCGTCGTCGCTGGAGAAGATCCTGCCCGTGTCCAGCAACCCGGACGACCTCATCCGTCGCCAGCCGGTTGCCGAGGTTCTCGTCATCGACACTTCCGGCAGCATGGCCGATTGCCATTGCGGGGGCGGGGAGCACAGCCTGTCGGAGCAGGGCGGCGTCAACAAGACCGACATCTCGCGCGCCGGTGCAGGTCTCGCCATTTCGGCTCTGCAGGACTCAGATCGTGTCGGAGTGCTGGCCTTCACGTCGGGTCTTCGCTGGGCGTTGCCGCTCGACACCAAACCGGATGAAGCCACCGTCGCTGGTGCGTTGGCGACGCTGACGCCGGAGGGCGACACGGAAATCGTGGTGGCGCTGCGTGAGGCCCTCGAGTCGCTGCAGGACGCCCCCGAGGAGATCCGCCATATGGTGCTGTTCACTGACGGCTGGGGGAACGATCGCAATCTGCTGCCGATGGCCCAGGAGATTGCCGACGCCGGGATCACCCTCTCGGTGCTCGGTACGGGCGAGGGGACCGGCGAAACCCTGAGGCGAGCCGCTGCGCTGGGTGGCGGCCAGTACTACCCGGGTCGGGATCTCGACGCCATTCCGGATATCTTCATCGAGGAGACGCTGCGGGTGTCGCGCCCGCTCATTGCGGAAGGGGCCTTCTTCCCGACCCTCGGCGCCGTTTCCCAAGTCACCGTCGGCCTGACGGCGACACCGCCTCTGGGTGGCTATGTGCTGACCAAGACCAAGCCGACGGCGGCGGTGCCGCTCGAAGTCGGCGCCGGTGATCCGCTCTTCGCCACCTGGCAGCGGGGCCTCGGCCGGGCCGCGGTGTGGACGTCCGATGCCACAGTGCGCTGGTCGGCCGATTGGGTCGAGTGGGATGGGTTCGTTGACTTCTGGGGTCGGATGGTCTCCGACGTGCTGCCACCAGGCCGTGAGACGCCGCCTTCGGTGCGCCTCGACGGCGGCACCCTCGAGATTGAGTATCAGGCGTCGGTTCCGTTGGACGCGGTGGGGATCGCCACGATCCGCGACTCAGACGGCAACGTGACCATGCAACCGTTGCAGCGCAGTGACGAGACGACGTTCGGCGCCCGGGTGCCCGTCGCCGCAGCCGGTGCCTATTGGGTCGCGGTGCAGGTGGAGGATCCCTCAGGAACACTGGCCTCGGGCAGCGGCGGTGTGATCGCAGGCTACGCCGACGAGTTCGCGTTCCGTGATCCCGATCCGACGCTGGCCAGCGACATCGCCGATGCGACCTCCGGGAGGGTCGATCCAGAAGCGGTCAGCGCTTTCGAGGCCGCCCCGGTGCGCGGGGACGCGGCAACCCCGCTGTGGCCGTGGCTGGCGGCCCTGGCGCTGGCGCTCTTTCTCGCCGACGTTGCCCTGCGACGCATTGTGGTGGCCCGCGGTGATTTCGAAGTGTGGCGTGAGGCAATGCGGCCCGCTGCGAAGCGCCCGGTTGCGGCTCTCGACACTTCTGAGGAACCGCCAGAGCCTGCTTCAGGCGATGCTCCGAAGCCGGCTGGGCCGGTACCGCGCCGTGAGGCGCTGCCGGAGGAGGAGACTCTTGCGCAGCTGCTGAGGCGACGCCGCAAGCAATAGCAGGGTGGCCGTGCTTCGCTGGAGGTTAAGAGACCTTAACGCCATCTTGAGGTCCTGCCGTCTCCTCTCTGTTACGTTCGTCTTGCTGGCGCGCGCCAAGTTTCTTCGACCCTCCCTGGGTCGCGCGGTGTCGTGCGGGCGAGGAGGAATGTATGAGAAGACGCTTGGTCTTTCTGGCATCGGCCCTGTTGCTGATGGCAGCGCTCACGCCGACCGCCGGGCTGGCACACGACAGTCCCAACGACGGCCATATCCCCAAGGACGTCAACTACGGCTTCGAGGTCGTCGGCCGCGACACTCTGGCGGGCGTGATCGACGGGAACTACACCGACGTGTGGTCGCACAACGGCTACGCCTACATTGGGACGTTCCAGAACCCGTGTAGCGCCGCCGGGGTCTTCGTCGTCGACATGGCGGCTGCGGTCGCCCAATACCCCGACACGGAGGGCGCCACGGTGGCGAGTATCCCGTCGGCGCCGAACACGCGCATCAACGATGTCAGGGTGCATACCGTCGGCGACACCGACGTGCTGATCACGACGCAGGAACCGTGCGGGATGCAGATCCCAGGCTGGGCACAGTCCGGCATCAACGGCAATGGCAGCGGCGCACCATTCCAAGTCGGCCAGGGCGGCATCAGCCTGTATGACGTCACCGACCCGACCAAGCCGAAGGCGCTGAAGAAGAACTACCTCGAGTTCGGCGGCGTGCACAACACGTTCCCGTGGGACTGGGAGGGTAAGAGCTATCTGATCGGCACCGCCGACACGTTCGACTTCTTCGATACCTTCTTCGTCGACATAACCAATCCGCAGTCGCCCAGGTTGCTCAGCATCACCGGCGCGCTCGACTGGTTCGCCGCCGGAGCTTTCGACGACGGTCAGTTCGAGACCGGTTCGTCGGCGACTATCAACAACCATGACAACTGGGTCGAGATCATCGATGGTGTTCCGACTGCAGTCGTGTCGTACTGGGACGCGGGCTTCGTGACACTGGATGTGACGGATCCGGCCAACCCGGTCTACTTGGATGACTCGACCTATGTCGATCCGGAGCCGATCACCGGCGAGCCGTATGAGGGCAACGCGCATGCGGCCGTGTTCGGTGGCAACGGTGACTACATCTTCGGAGGCGACGAGGACTTCTCACCGTCCAGCTTCGCCATCACCTATGACGGCGCAGACTACCCGGCCGGTGTTGCACTGTTCGGCGATGACCCGAACACACTCGCCGGGAATGTCGAGTACGCAGGTGGAGACGGTTGCGCCAGCGTGCCGGCCCCGACGGTCGCAGAGCCGCAGGTAGCGCTCATCGATCGTGGTGCGTGCTTCTTCTCCGACAAGGGAGCCAACGCCGAGGCGGCGGGTTACGAGGGTTACATCATCGCCAACAACTCCGGTGATGGCCTGCTCAACATGTCGCCCGGCGACAATGCCATCCCGACGATTCCCGGTGTGTTCATCGGTCAGTCAGACGGCGACGCCATCAAGGCCAACCAGGGCCTGCCGGTTTCGGCTAGCTCGATCTTCGACGGCTGGGGCTATCTGCACGTCATCAACAACACCGGTGGCGACGTCACGGTGCCGATTGGTGGTCAGGCGAGTGGCAACACTGCGACGATCCCGCAGATGGGTGAGCTCGGGTACTACGCACCGGAGCAGACAGTGCAGGAGTGTGGCGTCGACGCTGATGGTAACGACGTGTGCTGGGGGACCGATTTCGGCGACCTGACGATGCACAACGTCGAGGCCGATCCGGACACGCAGGGCGTCACGCCAAGCTTCACCGCGGGCCCGCGAATGTTCGTGTCGTGGTACTCGCTTGGCATGCGGGCGCTCGAGTATCGACCCGGGCACTTCCACGACAACTCGAACGACGAGGGCAGCTACTCCCAGAATGTCCACGAGGTGGGTCGCTGGATCGAGGAGGACGGTGGCTCCAACTTCTGGGGCGTGCACGTCGACCGGATGGAGATCGACGGCGAAGATACCCAGGTGATCCTGGCATCGGACCGCAACAACGGTCTGTACATCTTCACGTTCTCGTGCGAGAACCCCGACGGGATCTGGTACTGCGACGCTCCGTAGACGATCCGACCGAGAGGCTCGTCACCCATACTGTGGCGATCTAGAGAGGGCCCGGCGATCGCATGATCGCCGGGCCCTCCTTCGTAGGCGATGCGCCAGACGCCCTCTGCCGCCGGCCCTCAACCCCCCTCGGGTCGGCACGCCGTGCTCGGGCGGGGCACAATGGACCCATGACTACCTACAACGCCGCCGGTCGCAGCGGTAATCACATCGATCAGGTAACGCAGGGCGACACCGCCATCGCCCTGGGCAGTGGCGAGGTGCCGGTGCTGGCCACGCCGCGAGTGGTGGCCTGGCTGGAAGCAGCCGCCGTGGCTGCGCTGGGAGGTCTGCCGGAAGGGCTGACGACCGTCGGTATCCACATCGCCGTGGACCACGTCGCCGCCACGCTCGTTGGTGCCGCAGTGCGCGCTGAAGCGGAAGTCACCGCAATGGAGGGCTCCCGGGTCGAGTTCGCCCTCCGCGCTTACGAAGGAGACCAGATCGTGGCCAGCGGCACCCACTCTCGCGTCATCGTCGATCGCGAACGCTTCCTGTCTAAGGCGGGGCTGCCAGCGGAGGACTGACCGGGCGGTGGCGGCGCGCCCAGGCGGCAGCGCCGACTCCGACCGCAACCCCTGTCATGTACCACCAGATCGGCCCTCCACCGAGGCTCGGTCGCAGAGGTTCCGTCACCAGGCGACCGGCCGCCGCGACGAACAGGGCCGTCGCGGCGGGGAGTCCGGGGGCCGGCCGTCGCTTGCGCAGCACCGCCAGCCCGGCTGCGGCCACCAGGTAAATGGCCGCGGCGTACAGTTCCACCGGGTGGCGCCCGACCGTGCTGCCCGGCTGGGTCATCGCCCATGGCAGATCGGTCGGCGATCCCAGGCAGGCCTCGCGGGGAAGGCAGCCGAGCTGCCAACCGCCGAGGGCGGCGAGAGTGGCAACCGCCAGGGCGTCGGCGACGACGATGAGGTCATCGCGGGCCGCGAAGGCCACCGTCGCCATCGCGGCCAGTGCCGCCGGCCCCGTGGCGACGCCACCGCGCACGATCAGTACGTCCAGCGGGCTCGTCAGCGGATTGACCCCGCTGCCGATCATGGCGGTGAGGCGGCCGACGGCTACGCCGACCACTGCAGCGGTCAGCAAGATCTCTCCGAGGTCACGGGCGCAGTCGGCGGCATTGCCCCGGGCCGCTTCCCAGCGCAGGGCGATCGCTCCGGTGACGTAGGCGATCGCAGCTGCGAAGAGAAGGGTGAACTCCATCTAAGCGCCGGATGCCCGGACGAGCTCATCGACTTCGAGTGCCAGCGTACGCTCGTCGATTACACCGAAGTGGATCTTGGCGACCGTCGCGTCGGCGTTCACGAAGAAGGTCAGCGGGACACCGGTGGTACCACCGAGATCGGTGACGACAGAACCATCGCCGTCTGCGACGTGTTGGATGTGAGCGCCGCTGAAGAAGTCTGCGATGAACCCTTTGGCGTCCGCCTGAGAGTCACGGACATTGAGCCCGATGAACTCGACCGTGTCGCGGTATTCCGTGGAAGCCGCCGCCAACAGCGGTGCTTCCGAACGACACGGGCCGCACCAGGACGCCCAAACATTGACCACCGCAGGTTTGCCGCTCTCGCGGATGGTCGCGACGATATCCGAGGTCGCCACCTCAGGAAGGTCGGCGATGGAGCTGGTGTCGCCATCCCCGGCGCACGCCGTGGCGCCTACCAGCAGCGCCACCAGGGCGATTCGCAGCTTCATGACCTCCGTTCGAGCACATCCAACACAGCCGCCGGCTGCGTGCCGCGCTCGGCGAGCACAACGAGCAAATGGTAGATGAGGTCGGCCGCTTCCTCGGCGAGTTCCCCGCGGTCGAGGCCGGCGGCGTGGTCTTTGGCCGCCAGCAGAACTTCGGTTGCCTCCTCCGTCAGCTTGCGTGTGGTTGCGTTGACTCCCTTTGAGACCAGCTCGGCGGTATAGGAGCCGGTCGGCCTGGCGGCCACCCGGTCGGCGATCACCGCCCAGAGCTGCTCGAGCTGTGCGAATCCCTGGCGATCGGTTGTCGCACCGAAGCATGATGTCTCACCTGTGTGACAGGTTGGACCATCAGGGCGCGCCGTCACCAGGAGAGCGTCACCGTCGCAGTCGGCGGCGATCCCGACGAGGTGCAGCGAGTTCCCGCTGGTTGCCCCTTTCTGCCACAGCTCCTGGCGACTCCGGCTCCAGAAGGTGACCAGCTCATCCTCGACGGTCCGTCCGAGGCTCTCCTCGTTCATGTAGCCGACCATGAGAACTGCCCCGGATCTGCTGTCTTGCACCACCGCCGGGACGAGGCCCGCGGCGTCGAACTCAACCGCTGTGGTATCAAAGAGCATGGTCACAGCCTCACGGCGACGCCCGAGGCCGCCAGGCCGGCCTTGAGTGACGTGAGAGTTATCTCGTCCCGGTGGAAGATCGATGCCGCCAGGACAGCGTCGGCGTCGGCGCCGTCGAAGGCTTCGACACAGTCGGCGATGGATCCTGCGCCGCCTGAGGCGATCACGGGCACGTGCACGACGGCCTTGACGGCGCGCAGCAGCTCCAGGTCGTACCCGTCGTACGTCCCGTCGCGATCCATCGACGTTACGAGGAGCTCCCCGGCTCCTCGCGCAGCCCCCTCGGCGGCCCATGTGACGGCGTCGCGTCCGGTCGGGGTGCGGCCCCCATGGGAGTAGACCTCCCAAGCGTCGTCCCTCCGTTTGGCGTCCATGGCGAGCACGACACATTGCCGCCCGAATTCGGCAGCGCACCGGTCGATCAGATCTGGATCGGCCAGCGCCGCCGTGTTGATGACGACCTTGTCGGCCCCGGCGCGTAGTGTCGCTCGCATGTCGGCCACCGAGCGGACCCCACCGCCGACCGACAGCGGCACAAAGACGTTCCGGGCGGTGCGGCGCACGACGTCGAGCATCGTGGCCCGACCGTCGCTCGAGGCGGTGATATCGAGGAAGCAGATCTCGTCGGCGCCGCCGGCGGCGTATTTCGCTGCCAGCTCAACCGGATCGCCCTCGTCCCGCAGGTCGACGAACTGCACACCTTTGACGACCCGACCCGCGGTTACGTCAAGGCATGGAATGACCCGCTTACGCAGCACGGCGCCCTCGCTGACACTCCGCGATGAAATTGGCCAGGACGGCCAGTCCCGCCGTGCCGGATCGCTCCGGATGGAACTGCACCCCGACACGGCGGCCGCGCCGGACTGCCGCCACGAACCGTTCGCCGTAGTGGCTCCAGCCGATTGCGTCGTCCGGGTTGTCCGGTACCGGGGCGTAGCTGTGCACGAAATAGAACAGCGTTGAGCTGCCGAGACCCGCGAAGAGCGGATCGGCCGCCAGCTCGACATCGTTCCATCCGATATGGGGGAGGAGTGGGGCCGATTTCAGCAAGGCGGTGCGGCCCTCGATGAAACCGAGACATGCCGTGTCGTCCTCGTCCGATGAGTCAAAGAACAGCTGCAGGCCCACGCAGATGCCAAGCAGGGGGCCCTCCCAGGCGTCGAGGGCCGCTACGAGGCCTTGGGTCCGGAGCCGATCCATGGCGGCTCCGGTGGTGCCGACGCCGGGGAGGACGACTCCGTCGCAACCGTCCAGTGAAGCCGGTTCGGTGACGACGTCGACCCACGCTCCGTTCTGCTCGAGTGCGCGGGCCACTGATACGAGATTGCCTGCGCCGTGGTCTATGACGGCGAGGCGTGTCACGTCGATCCCTTGGTGGACGGCACCCCATCGCGGCGCTCGTCGAGTGCCACCGCCGCTCGGATCGATCTGGCAAGTGCCTTGAAGGCGGCCTCGGCGATGTGATGGTCGTTGCCGCCTTCGGCGGTCAGGTGGACGGTCATTCCGGCCGTGCGTGCCAGTGCCTCAACAACGTGCGGAATCATTTGTGTGCCGAGCCGGCCGATCCGCTCGGTCGTGAAAGCCAGGTCGATCACTGCATAGGGCCGGCCGCCGACGTCGACTGCCGCCTGCGCCACTGCCTCGTCCATCGGGATCACCGCGTTGCCAAATCGCTGGATCCCGGATCTGTCCCCGAGAGCTTCCGCGATTGCAGTGCCGAGGACCAAGGCCGTGTCTTCAACGGTGTGGTGCTCATCGACCTGCAGGTCGCCGTTCGTCTCGAGCTCGAGGTCGATCATGCTGTGGTGGGCGAATGCTTCGAGGAGGTGGTCGAAGAACCCGACGCCCGTCGCGATGGTGGCGTGCCCTGATCCGTCGAGATCCAGGTTGAGACGCACTTTCGTCTCCTTGGTTTCGCGTGATACCGACGCGGTACGGCTCATGGCAGTAGCTCCCGAAGGGTTGTGATCAGCCGGTCGTTCTGTTCCCGGCTGCGGACGGTGAATCGTAGGTATTCCTCGAGGCCGCTTTCCTCGGGAAAGGTGCGTACAACGAGGCCGCGGGCTCGCAGTTGCGCGGCGATGACACCGGCCTGGGCGCCCACCTCACACAAGAGGAAGTTGACCTCGGACGCCAGCACTCTGAACCCGAGGCTGCGAAGATCTGCGGCCAGGATGTCGCGAGCTGCCGCCAGCGTTTCCACGGCCCGCGCCGCCAGCTCCGGGCGCCGCAACGCGGCCTCGGCAAGGGCGACAGAGATGCTGGCGATGCTTCCCGGAGGCCGCAACGCGTCGATCCGGTCGATCAGTGACGAATGGGCCATCGCATATCCCACGCGGGCGCCCGCCAGCGCGAACGCCTTCGAGAGGGTGCGCAGCACGACGAGGTTGGTGTGCTGGACGACCTGCTCGGCCCAGTCGGTGCCGGTGAACTCGGCGTAGGCGGCGTCGACGACGACGATGCCATCGGTGGAGGCGATGACGGCGTCGACGGCTTCCGGAGTCATGTTGGCTCCCGTCGGATTGTTGGGGACACAGAGCCAGACCAGATCGGCGTCTCGGGCGGCGCTCACAATGGCGTCGAGCGGCACCTCGAAAGCGGGGGCGACGGCGGGCACCTGGCGCAACTCGGCACCTACTTGGGCGCAGGCAATGCGGTAAAGGGGGTATGTGGGAGTGACTGCCGCAGCCACCTGGGCGGGCTGAAGGAAGGCTCGGGCGGCCAGCAGAATCAGTTCGTCGGCGCCCGCTCCGGGAACAATCTGGTCGGGCTCGAGGCCGTGGCGCGCTGCCGCTGCCTTCCGGATGCCGAGGTAGCTCGCTCCGGGGTATTCGTTGAGGTCCGCGGTGGCAGCGGCGGCCAGTTCGACCGCCCAATTGGTAGGCCACGGTGTGGTGTTGTGGTCGAATCTGATGACGTCGCTCGGATCGATGCCGGCGGCGGCGGCGATTTCGAGCGTGGTGGGCTGCCACTTGTAGCGGGGGATCGTCACGGTGTGTCCTCGAATCGAATGTCAACGGCAAGTCGGTGGGCGGTGAGCCCTTCACTGGTAGCGAGGGCGCTCACGGTGGGCTGGATCCGGCGAAGGCCATTCCTGGTGACCCGTTGAACCTGGCGGTACGAACCGAAGTCCTCGACGGCTAGGGGGCCACTCGACCGGGCCAGACCTCCCGTGGGGAGAACATGGTTGGCGCCGGTGGCATAGTCCCCGGCCGAATGGGGGGAGAAGTGACCGACAAACACCGATCCGGCTGACGTCACGGCGGCGGCCACCCTCTCCGCGTCGGCGGTGTGGATGCCGAGGTGCTCGGGCGCGAAGTCGTTGGCGAAGGCGCAGGCATCCTCCTCGTCGGCGGCTATGACGATGAACGAGTTCCCCTCGAGTGACTTCCGAATGATCTCGGATCGATCGAGCTGCGCCAGGATTGTCTCCAATTCCGCCTCTACCGCCCCGGCCACGTCCGGGCTCAGAGCCACGAGCACTGCGATCGAATCCGGCCCGTGCTCGGCCTGGCTGATGAGATCGGCGGCGACGGCTCGAACGGACGCGCTGTCGTCGACGATCTCCATGGCCTCGCTGGGACCGGCCGGCAGGTCGATGGCGCACACCCCGAAGACCTCGAGTTTGGCCGCGGTGACCCAGGCATTACCCGGGCCGACGATCTTGTCGACCGAGGCGATCGTCTCGGTTCCGAATGCGAGGGCCCCGATCGCCTGGGCGCCTCCCATCACGTGGACCTCGGTCACGCCGCCGACGGCGCAGGCTGCGAGGACGGCATCCCCAAGGACCCCATCGGGCCCGGCGGGCGAGGCGACGACGATGTCGGCGACTCCGGCGACTCGGGCGGGGACGGCCGCCATCAAGACCGAGGAGGGATACGGCGCCAGTCCGCCCGGGGCGTAGATCCCGACGCGGCGCAATGGTGCCCACCGCCTCTCGACCTCGACGCCATCGATGGGGGAGGCCGACTGGGTCTTCGGAACCTGGTCACGGTGCACAACTTCGATCGCGTCCGCCGCCCGCTCTAGAGCCGTGAACAGCGCTGGATCGACCCTGGCGGCGGCCGCTTCGACGTCGGCCGAAGCCAGGGTGCGCTTTCCGGCAGCGGGGCCACCGCCGAATCTCTTGCCGGCTGCAGCTAGGGCCGCGTCGCCGCCATCACGGATCGCCTCGACGATGGCTCGCGCCTGCTCACGGACGACCGGATCGGTTATCGGGCTGCGCCGTGTCAGGCGGCGGCGTTCCGCACCATCGATGGTTGAGAGGTCAATCGTGCGCATCAGCATGTCCTCACAGCAAAAGCTGCTCGATGGGCAGCACGAGTATGCCGCTGGCGCCGGCAGTCTTCAGTCGGGGGATCACGTCCCATATGGATCCGGCGTCGACGACCGAGTGGATCGCCACCATCGTCGGATCTGCCAGCGGCACGATCGAGGGCGCATCGAAGCCGGGGATCAACGCCCGAATATCGGCGACCGCACTCACCGGTGCGTTCATCAGCACGTACTTCTTGCGCCGCGCCGCGACGACTGAGGTGATCATGGTCACTGCCTGGTCAACTTCAGTGATCTCTTCCGCTCCCTGCGGTCGAACGAGCGCGGCCTGTGACTCGATCACGTCGATGACGGGACGTAGACCGTTGAGCCGCATCGTGGAGCCTGAGGAGATGAGGTCGACGACTGCGTCGGCGATGTCGAGCTTAGGAGCCACTTCAACCGAGCCGCGCAGCGGGATCGTCCGTACCGTGACGCCCTTGTCGGCGAAGAATCGGGCGGTCGTGTTGGGGTGCGACGTGGCGACCCGGAGTCCTTCGAAGTCGGCGACAGATTCGACCGGGCTGGCGTTGGGCACCGCGGCGGCGAGGCGGCAATGCCCGTAGCCCAGGTCGGCAAGAACCTCGATCTCTGCCCCGCTCTCGGCGACGAGATCGAGCCCGGTGACACCAAGGTCGGCGACTCCGTCCGTCACCAGTTCGCAGATGTCATCGGCCCGCACGAACAGCAGCTCGATGTTGCGGTCGAGCACCGGCACCGCCAGGCTCCTCTCGGAGCGCTCGTAGCGGAATCCCGCCTGCTGCAACAGGCGGGCCGTGGGGGCCTCGAGGCGCCCCTTGTTGGGGATGGCGAAGCGCATTGCGGTGCCGCTCATTCCGACTCCTCGGGC
This sequence comes from uncultured Acidimicrobiaceae bacterium, assembly GCA_947258375.1. Lineage (GTDB taxonomy): Bacteria > Actinomycetota > Acidimicrobiia > Spongiisociales > UBA5794 > JAHEJX01. Next base: position 18,677 of record CAMYIJ010000031.1, on the reverse strand, counting down.
ACCAGTTCCAGCCGCACCAGCGCTTCGTGGTAGCCACCGCGGCCGTGTTTCAGCCACTGGTTGATCCGGGTGATCGTGGCGGTGGACACTCCGGTTTCGGTGGCAATCTGACGGTAGGGGATGCCCTTGGCGAGCATGCGGGCCACTCGCCAGCGGCGACTCATTTCCTCGAGCTCGCGGCGCGTGCACAGGTCCCGGAAGAAAGCCGCCGCCTGCTCCCGATCCTCCAGAGAGAGGATCACGTCGAAGAGCTCGGCGGTCGCTTCGTTGCGCCAGTCATCGGGATCTGTCGTGGTGGTCATGTCGCTCGGCTTTGTGTCTGGAGGGTTGCTTCCGTCATCGTCGTCGTGTAGTAATGTTTTACCCTGCTAAAACATTGAATCAGGACAATATCCCAGTTCTGGGAGATTGGCAAGCCCTGAAAAGGACGGTCTCGTGTTCGAACTCATTCCCGCCATCGATGTGCTCGATGGAAACGTTGTGCGCCTCGAACGGGGCGACTACGAATCCGTGACGATCTACGGATCGGATCCAATCGCTACTGCGCAGAGCTTCCTCGATGCCGGGGCGCCGATCGTGCACGTAGTCGACCTGGAGGGAGCCCGCAGTGGCGTGGCAGACGGAGGCCTACGTCGGGCGCTGGGGGTCGGTGGTGTTCGGTTTCAAACGGGCGGCGGGCTGAGAACTGTGACCGACGTCGTCGCTGCGATCGCCGACGGTGCCGAGCGCGCGGTGGTCGGCACCACGGCACTGTGGGATTCGGACGAACTGGCACGAATGGTCGATGCCGTCGGGCCGGCTGCTCTGGTGGTTGCTGTTGATGTAGCCGGCGGCCGCGCCCGGGGCGCCGGCTGGCTCGACGAAGGTCGACCGCTCGATGCGTTGCTCGAGGAACTGGTGGATGCGGAGGTCGAGCGGATTCTGGTGACTTCCATCAAGCGCGACGGGATGATGCAGGGTCCCGACCTGGAACTCCTCGAAAGGTCTGTCGATTCCGGTCTCGCGGTAATTGCATCCGGGGGAGTGGGGTCGCTTGCGGACCTGGAGGCGATCACCGCCACCGGGGCTTCGGGCGCCATTGTCGGGCGCGCGATCTACGAGAAGCGCTTTACCGTGGCCGAGGCGGTTACCGCGGTGTCTTAGCCCTTGGGGCCACTTCTTCCGTTCTTGCGGACATCCGCGCAGGATATGGCGCGGATGTCCGCAAGAACGGAGAGGGAGTTTCATACGCCACGCGACGAAGGAGCCCGGGAGAGATCGGGCTCCTTCGCACTAGCGGCTGAGTCGGTGACTCAGCGGGTGGGGATCAGCCGGCAGGCGGCAGGATGACTGCGTCGATTACGTGGATGACGCCGTTGGAGGCTTCGATGTCGGTGGCGACGACGTTGGCTTCGTTCACCATGACTGAGCCGCCGTCGACGGTGATGGCGACGGTGGAGCCCTGGGCGGTCGTGGCCGACTCGAGTCCGACTACGTCGGCTGCCAGGACCTTGCCGGCAACGACGTGGTAGAGCAGGATGTCTGCGAGAGTCTCAGGATCGGCGAGTAGGGACTCGACGGTTCCTTCGGGGAGGGCGGCGAACGCATCATCGGTGGGGGCGAAAACGGTGTACGGTCCGTCGCTCTGGAGCGTCTCGACGAGTCCGGCGGCGTCGGCGGCTGCGAGCAGCGTCTCGAATGTTCCAGAGTCGCTGGCGACATCAACAATTGTGCCCATCGCTTCGGCTTCGACTGGGGCCGCCGTTGTGGTCGGCGCAGCAGTGGTATCGGTTGTGTCGCTGCTGCACGCAGCAGCAATGAGAGCGAAGACGGCAAGCGGCGCTGCCATCCGTACCCATAGGGTCTTCTTCATGGTGGTTCCTTTCGATCTTCATGTGCCGGAAGAGCGCCGGCGTAGTAGTTCTACGGGCCAGGAACGCACCTGGATGAAACTTTTAGCACTAAAAGTTCTAGCAGCTCTGCGACACCTTGTGGTTCGACGAAACGGGTTCCTCACTGCGGCCACGGCACGCGGCGCTTCGGAAGGCGGCCGGAGCAGCCCGGCCCGAACTGGCTCGGGCGTCTAGTCGTCGATCCCGGGTTCGTTTGTGTAGCGGTCGAGGGCGAAGTCCATGTCGGCCTTGGTCACTTCGATGGCGGTCGAGTCCCGTCGCAGCGCCTGGAGGGCCGCTTCGCGCAGCATGCCGCTCAGGTCGGCGAACGACAGGCCCTCGGTAGCCTCGATGTAGTGCTCGGTGTCGACGTCCTCGGCGAAAGGGATGTCCTGGATGCTGAAGAATGCACGGCGCGACTCCGTCGGGGGCAGGCCCAGGTAGAGGTGGGTCTCGAGGCGTCCCGGCCGCAGTAGGGCGGCATCGACGAGGTCGCGGCGATTGGTCGCGCCAATCACGAACACATCTCCGCGGTCGGACACACCGTCCATTTCGGTGAGGAGTGCCGCGACAACGGAATCGGTGACCGAGTTGGTCGAATTGCCGCGGGTAGGAGCCAGTGCGTCGACCTCGTCGAAGAACAGTATCGCCGGAGCGACTGCCCGCGCCCTGGCAAAAACCTCCCGTACGGCCCGCTCGGACTCGCCGACGAACTTGTCGAGCAGTTCGGCACCCTTGATCGTGAAGAATGCTGCCCCCGATTCGTGAGCGAGAGCGCGGGTCACGAAGGTCTTGCCCGTACCGGGAGGTCCGTACAGCAGCAGTCCCCGCGGGGGCTCGATGCCGAGGCGCTCAAAGCGCTCCGGCTCCTGCATCTGCCAGATCACGGCTTCGGTGAGGCGCTGCTTGACCTCCTCGAGGTTGGCGACCCGCTCGAATCCGTAGGTCGGCAGCTCGCCGAGCGAAGCGGTGCCGAGCGACGGCGTTGTGTCCCGAATCGCCCGATCAAGCAGCTCGTCGGTCAGCGGCTTGCCCGTAGGAGCAATCAGCGCCGAGGCGCTCACTACCGCAGCGAGGATGTCGGCGCCCGAGAAGCCCGCGGTCCGGGAGGCAAGGCGCTCGTAGTCGAGATCCTCTGTGGGAACGGCCGATAGAGCGGCTTCGAACAGGAGGCCGCGCCGATTCAGGTCGGGAGGCGGGATCGACAGCGTGCGCGGTACCAGCTTCGAGCTGGTGATGGTCGGCGACAACTTGGCCACCGATGAGATGGCCAGCACGGTTGCCACGCGGGGCTTGTCGGACACAGCATCGAGGAACCACCGCAGGATGGCCGTCACCTGGTTGCGGAACATGGCGTCGTCGCCGGCTACGGAGTCCAGCCGGTCGACGAAGATCACGGCCGGTCCGGTCGTGGTCGACACCGCCCTCTCGAGGCGTTCCAGCAGCTTGTCGGGCTTGAAGACGAGCTCCAGAGAGATCTCCACAACGGTGGCGCGGGCGGTGTCGGCAGCCGCGGCTACGAGTTCGGATTTGCCGCTGCCGGTGGGCCCTTCGAGCAGTACGCCGGCGACCTTCGGCAGGTTCCAGGCCCCGGTGAGGTCACTCGGGCTGGTGAGCAGCGACAGCCACCCCGTGAGGGTTTCCAGCTCCGTGTCGAGGCCGGCGAGGAGCGCGGCTGCCGTTGTGGGGCTCTCGCCGCCGGGGTGTCCGGTGGGGTGGGCAATGACGTCGGGTGGAATCTCTCCTTCCTCGTGAACGACGGTGGAGCTGCCGACAACGCCGGCAGGCCCCGGCTCCATGGAAATCACCCGCAGTTCGACATCCCGGGATTCGGCACCGGCGCCATAGGAAGTGTGAACCACAACCGTATCGCCGACGGTGACCGGGTTGCCCTGCAGGGACCGCGCCAGGTGGCGCGCGTCGAGCTTCACGTCGGTGCCGCCGACCACGACTCGCTTGGCCTCGGGGAGAATGGCTCGCTTCGCATCGACGGAGTCTCCGATGCCGAGGCCGCCGTTGAGCCGGGCTCGATCGCCCAGCGTGATGGTGTTGGTGGTCGCCACGTCGCCGGGCACAACGAGGACATGGGTGCGACCAATCGAGATGACGCCACCCCCGGGGAGGCCCATTGCGGTGAGAAGGGCGGAATCGGCTCTGGCTTGGGGATCGGTTCCCTGGCGGACGATGAACTTCATGCGGCTGAGGCTAGCGACTCAACCCGCGAGCGCCTCCAGGGAGGGCACGGGACGCGGGGGAGAAGCGAATGGGGATCTTGTATCGACGACTCTCGCCCCGGGGCGGTTGATCCAGCGCCACACGAGCTGGACTTCCTCCTGGAGCGCCACCGATGTCGGTACCTGGGTCGGATCGAGCTCATCGCCGTCGGTGATGTTGAGCAGCGGGGAGCCGTCTCCGGCCTTCCAGCTGGACACCAGGCGCCCCTGATCGATGAAGGCGCTGTCACCTTCACGGTCTTCGACCCATAGTCGTCCTGCCGCCTGCAGGCTTTGCCAATGACGCCGCCTGTTGAGACTGGCGGCCAAGGCCTGGAACCGATCACGGGCAAGTGCGGCGTCCTCGAAGCGCTGCTCGCGGGCCCGGGATTTCATGCGGTCGGCGAGAGGTGCCAGCAGGCGTTCCGGGTCGCTGGCGATTCCGGCCCGCACGTCCTCGCACACTGCGGCGTAGCGGACCTCGTCGATATCGCCGCCGCACGGACACATGGCAATGCCCAGCTGGGCGTAGTTGCACGCCCCGCTTCTGGGCTTGCCCGGTCCACCTCTGCAACGACGAATCGGCACCGCATCCCAGATCGCCGTCATCACCGTCTCGGCGGCCTTTTTGGATCGAAATGGGCCCAGATAGGTGCCACCGTCGTCGCGGTAGGTGCGCACTATCGAGAGCCGCGGGTAGCGCTCTGCCGTGAGCTTGAGCCAGCTTGTCGACTTCGGTGGGCGTGATCTCCGGTTGTAGCGTGGAGCCATTGCGTGGATGAGGCGCAGCTCGGTGATCTCGGCCTCCAACTCTGTGGGGCACACCCGGTGGTCGATCCGGGCGAGGTTGCGCAGCATGGTCGTGACGCTGCGGCGGGTGTCGCCGTAGAAGTACGAACGTACGCGGGACCTGAGGTTCTTGGCCTTCCCGACATAGATGACGTTGTCGTCGACATCGTGGAACAGGTAGACCCCGGGGAGCCGGGGCAGGCGATCCGTGAGGTTGAGCTTGTCGTAATGCGGCCGTCCCCTGGCGGTGGTCAGCCGCAACAGATCCTCGAGATAGGTGGCGCCGACGCTGCCGGCTCGCTCCAGCAGCTCGAAGAAGACATGAGCCGTAGCCCTGGCGTCCTCGAGCGCCCGGTGGTTTGGCTTGGTGGGCGAGCGGAAGTGGGCGGCGAGGCTGGACAGCCTGAGGTTGCGCACCTCGGTCTGGACGAGCCGGCGGGCGAGGCCAAGAGTGTCGACGGTGCGGTTGGGGAGCTTGCCGTAGCCAAGACGAGTGGCTGCCGCGTTGAGGAAGGACATGTCGAAGCGGATGTTGTGACCCACGATGACGGCACCACCGACGAATTCGAGGAGCGATGCCATACACTCGTCGATCTTGGGAGCGTCTATCACCATCGCCTGGGTGATCCCGGTGAGCACTGTGATCGTCGGCGGGATCGGCGTCCCGGGATTGACGAGCGACTGAAAGGTACCCAGGAGCTCACCGCCGCGGTACTTCACCGCTCCGATCTCGGTGATTTCGCAGCTGGCGGCAGTGGCACCGGTGGTCTCCAGATCGAGGATTACGAATGTGACGTCGTAAAGCGGCGTGCCCAGATCCGCAAACGATCTCTGGCCCAGCATCGGGAAGTGGCCTCTCGTCGGGCGCCCAAACGTAGCATCGAACATATGTTCGATCAAGGATAGGACTTCGTGTCTCTCCCCCCGTCGCACGCTGTCTTCGGCGGGCGACGTCTGGGGGGAGGGGCGACGAGGCACGAGGAGCCGAGGGGGGCGGGAACCCTTCGGGTTCCTTGGGAGTTGCTACGCAACTCCAAGCGGGGGCGCGGGACCAGCCTCTGGTGCGTACGCGGGGGAAGCTGTCCGGACTGTCCTAGCTTCCTCCTCCGCCCTCAGCGTCTTTGGCGGAGGGCCTCGTAGAGGAGGAGGGCGGCGGCGGTGGAGGCGTTGAGGCTGTCGCCTCGGCCGTGCATGGGGATGGCGACATGGGGGATGGCGCGCCACGGTGCCGAGAGGCCGGCGTGCTCGCTTCCGATGACGATCGCGATGGGGCCCGTGAAGTCGAAATCCCACAACAACGTTGCCGCCGCGGCGGTCGCAGCCACTGCCGGGATCTGGCGGGAGGCCAGCCACCCGACAACGTTCTCGCCCGACTCCGCGCCGATCGCGCCAGAGAACACGGCGCCCTGAGATGCCCGGATGACATTCGGGTTGACCAGGTCGGTAGCCGCATCGGACACGACGACGCCATCGGCCCCGGCACCGTCGGCGCTGCGGATCATCGCGCCGACGTTGCCCGGTTTCTCGAGCGCGTCTGCGATCAGGAGCAGCGGCGCATCGCTCAGCGAGAGGCGTTCGAGCGTGAAGGTGGGGGAGTGGGCGACCCCGATGATGCCGGCGGCGTGCGCCCGCGCCGAGACCTTGCTCATAGCGGCTTGACCGACTTCATAGCGACGTGCCCCGCGCCGGCTGAGCTCGTCTGCCAGCTCAACCTCGGAGCGAGCCGCCTTGTCACCGACCAGGACCGATTCGAATTCGACATGGGCCTCGAGGGCGCGGCTCGCCTCGCGGGCGCCCTCGATGATGCAGAGCGCCTGGCGATCGCGTTCTCGTCGCTTGTGCAGCTCGCGCCATCGTCTGATCGCCGGGTTGCTCGTCGACTCGATGCGGCGGACTTCAGGAGGGCTCACCAGCTCGAGCCGCCACCACCGCCGCTGAAACCGCCTCCGCCGCCCCAGCCACCGAAACCGCCGCCGCCCCAGCTGCCGCCACCCCACGAGGAGCCGCCACCACCGCCGCTGAAGCCGCCACCGCCGCCCCAGCCGCTGAAGGCCTCGCCCCACCAGGAGTTCCGGTCCCCGGACCACGATTGATCGCGATAGACCGGCTCCCAGCCCAGCGACCCGTGATTGCCCCTGGTGATGACCCAGTGGTAGTACAGGAGAGTGAAGGGGTCGAAGTCGTAGAGGCCGGGGGGAATCCGATCTCGGGTCCAGCTGTCGGTCTGGTACCGGGTGCCGTCATGAGCGAGCTCCGGGGCGAACCGATCCGCCCCGTCGACTTTGCTGCGCGCCAGCGCCTGCCGCTGCGCTGCGTACGCTAGGGCAAAGCGGCGGGGGCCGCGATAGTCAGAAGCCCCAAAGGCCGCGGCAACATCCGCGTAAGAGCCCTCGAGCCCGAGATCGGCGAGCGCCTTGCGGGCGGCCAGCCAGGCTTGAGTTGCCTGGGCCGGCTCCAGCGACACGGCCAGGATTCCGGCGATCGTGCGCCGGGTCTCATCTTCGATTCCCTGACCGGCCAGCTCGCGTACCAGTTGTTCGTACACCTCAGGGCCGTCGTCACGCCGCCGCAGCAGAGCCGTCGTGATCGACACCGGAAGGCCGAGCCGGGACGCCTCAGCGCGCACCAGCTTGATATCCGACGGGTGGCGCAGCCCGGCAAGCGCCAGCTCGACAGACTCGCCCGGGTCGATTCCCCGGCCCCGGTTGGAGTTGTATGCCGCGACAAAGTCGCCGACGTTCGTTTCGTCGTGGTTCATTAACAGAAGGGCGGCGACGGCCGGGACGTCGAGCCCGTCGGCATCGAGGGCGGTCCCCTCTCTCTCCAGCTTGTCCCGCAGTATCTCGTAATCCTCCACCGAGGCGTCTAGGTCGTCGCTGACGTCCGCCAGGGCGGCCGCCACGGCGGGGCGGGCGGTTGATTCGGGGAGTCGTTCCATCAACTGCTCGAGCCGCGCCGTCTTGTCAACGGCGTTGTCGTAGACCTCGGCCATCTCAGCCAGGCTTTCAGAGAGGCCGGCGGTGCGGTCGAAGGCCGGGGCCGCCTCGAGAAACCGATCGGCACTATCGGTGAGTGACGCCGCCCCGTGGGCAGTGTCGACAGCCCGGTCGCTCATTGCGCGGCCGAATCGTTTCCGATCGGCGGCAAGCCGGTGCGGTCGGAGGGATGCGACAAGCCGCGCCAGCTCCTGGAGGTTGACCTCGAACTGCTTCTCGCTGATTCCACCGTCCTGGGCATCACGGGCGGCATCCTGAACCGCCTTTTCGAGAATGTCGCGTTCATCCGATGCGGCCAATTCGAGCGGAATCTGAACGTCGGACAGCAGGCGATCACGATCGATGATGGCGACGAGCTCGGCGACCCGCAACGCAGGTATGGCGTCGTCATCCGGTCGCCCGCCGGCACCAATGGCCCGCATCGCATCGATTGCATCATTCGTCGAGACGTCGGCGACACGATCATCAGGCGGGGCGATGGTGTACTCAGCGAGCTGCGGAAGCTCGTGCCCCGGCACGTCGAGCTTGTCGAGCTGATCGTCGACCAGCCCGGAGCGCAGCTCGAGCCTCTCGTCCTGGCGGCGCTTGCGGGTTCGGGCGACGATGACACCGCCGCCTCCGAGGGCTGCCGCTCCCAGGATCCAGCCGACGTAGCTGCGCCCGCTGTCGCCCTCCGGCAGCGGCGCCGAAGTGATTCCCTCGGCCTCGGCGTCGAGGCCTTGCTCCAGGCTGCCCACGATCGCCACCAGGCCCCCTTCGAAGTCGCCGACTCCGAAGAAGCTGTTGCCGGCACCGGCGATCCGTTCCGCGTTGAGGGTGAGTCCGTCTCCCGTGCGCACTTCGGTACGCCGCGCCGTGATATCGACGAGCACAACGACACCGTCCTGGTCCGGGCCGCCGATTTCCCATTCGTTGGCAAGTTCTTGGGCGAACTCGGCCGGGCTGTCCGTATCGGGATCCGGTGAGCTGTCGGTGATGGTTACGACCGCGATCTGGTTGCCGTGGCGCGTCACGACCCTGGCGACAGCATCTTCAACACGCTGGTCGTCATCCACGATGCCGGCGGCATCCGTGAAGTAGCCGGCGCAAACAACACCCGCGTACTCCCCGCAGTCGAAATTGACGTCGGTTTCTTGAGCCACGGCCGCCGGCATGAGAAGGACGGCGAGCAGCATGGCAAACCCGAATGTGAATGTGTGACGCATACAGCAACGCTAGTGGACCGCCGCGCGATTGATCGAGCCGTCAGCCGCGGCGCTGGAACAGCAGCGCCTGGACCGATCGACCGACTACTCCGCTCTCGTCGAACACGACCGATTCGGCGAACCCGTAGCCCTCGCCGCCGGTGTAGGTCGTGCTTTCTATGGCGATCCAGTCGCTGCGGGGCGTTCGGCTCAGATAGAGCGTGAGGTCGGCGTTGATGAACGTCGTGTCCTTCGGGCTCACGGTGCTGGAAGTGCCGTTGCCGAAGTCCGCGGCGATCAAGGCCCGTTGGGCGGGGGTCACGGGATGATCGTCGACAACGGTGCGATGAAACCGCACCCAGGCGGTGGCGGGCCCCGGTTCTGTGAAATGCCCCGACACGAAATCGATCTCCACAGCCTGGCTGTGGAAGCCGCGCCCGGAGAACTCCGGAACGACTAGACCGTTCCCCGACGTCGTCGGCAGCGGCGGAACCGGGCGTTCGCTGCCCGGCACGTCGCGGGCGTCTCCGTTGATGCTCCACGCGGTGGCCGCTGCCACTGGCTTGTCTCCGTGAATCATCTCAGCTGCGAACATCTGGACTCGTTTCCCTGGCCGCCTCACACCGGCGACGACGTGCAATTCGGTGACGGGCACGGGCCTGAGCAACTCAACGGTGACCCGGGCGAACGGTCCGCCATCTGTTCCGGCCGCCTGCTGAATGCAATGAAGCAGCAGCGCACCGACCGGGGCCCCGTGCTGGGCATCCGCCGCCCACGGGCCTGCGGTGAGTTCGGAAGCAAGGAAGCGGTCGGGCCCCAATTGGTGGTAGAGGGCGCCGCCGCTTCCGCTCACGTCACTGACCAGATCCGCGGGCCGAACTTGTGGTGGTCTGGGCCTGGCCGCTCGCGCTGTACCGGGCAAGCGTGCAGGTCGCCCCGCGGTCGTCATCCGCCCATCCTTCCGGTGTAGGCAGGAAAGGATCGATATCCAAGACCGATTGCTCGTACCCGACGCCAACGTACCGCTCGAAGTGCAGTAGGCACTCCTCAAAAGTGGACACCCAGAGGAGTTCATCACCGGGATACGGCGCATCCTCGTCGCCCGGTACGGTCACGAGGGCAAAGACCTCTAGCTGGTGATCGGCGGCGCAATCAGTCGATTCGACGGAGAAGAATGTGCCCTCGGCCGGCATCAGCAGGCAGTCGCCGACCGCAAGATCCTCAACGTTCTTGGTCTTGTCCAGCACACCGAAGAGGATAACCCCGAGACCGATCGCGCCGAAGAGCATGAGCTTGCCGTAGCGCTGGAAGATCGATGGTTGGACGGCCTGCTGGGGTCCGCCGTCCCAGGGAGCGGGCTGGATAGGGTCGCCACCGAGTCCATCGGCAGGACGCGACACCGGATCAGGTTGGGGCGCGTAGGTTTCAGGCGTGTAGCTTTCGATCGCGGGCTCTGTAGCCGGCGCCGGGTAATCGTTCGACTCGATTGTGGTGCCCGTCGAGTGCGTCTCGGCGGCGGGCGGTTCGTAGGGCATACGCGCCTGCCTGATCAGATCCTCGCTGCTAAGACCCGGCTCCGAGCCGTCGGTCCTGTCGGTCATTGCGGGGCCCCCTTTGTGGGTTCGAAGTGCCAGCCATTTACTTCGGCCTCGCAGGCCGTCAGATTTAGCGAGGCGGCAACAGGTAGCGTTGTCCGGGTGTCGTCGATTCGCCGTATCCCAGTAGCCGCTCCCTTCGATTTGGCGGCCACTATAGGTACCGTCGCGGGCCCCGGAGGGACCACGAGCAGGTTCCTCGATGGCGTCCACCACCGGGCCAGCGCCAACATCGAGGGCAATGTCGAGTTAGCGCTGCGCCGGGAGGGTGGCAGTGTCGTCGCGGAGGCGTGGGGCCCGGGCGCGGCTGCCGAACTCGAGATGGTTCCGCGATTGCTCGGCCTCGACGACGACCCGTCGTCGTTCTCTCCGCCGCCGGGCCCCGTTCGTGAGCTCGTTCGCAGCAACCGCGGACTGCACCTGGGTGCAACCGGCCGTGTGCTCGAGGCCCTGGTACCCGCCATTCTCGGTCAGCGTGTGACGAGCCAGGGAGCCAGGCGCAGCTACTACAGCCTGGTACGGGCGCTGGGTGAGCCGGCTCCCGGGCCGGCGGGGCTGCGGGTGCCGCCTGCGGGGGAGCGGCTGGCGGAGCTCGACTACGAGGAGTTCCACCGCCACGGCATCGAGAGGAGCCGGGCCCTGATCGTCCGGGAAGTCGCCCGGCGAGCCAAGCGCGTCGAGGAGATCTCAACGATGGGCCGGGCCGCCGCCTACGGCCGCCTCAACGCGATCCGCGGTATCGGGCCCTGGACGGCGGGCCACGTCATGGGCGTGGCCTGGGGCGACCGCGACGCAGTGCCCGTCGGCGACTTCCATCTTCCCAACTCAGTCTCGTGGCTCCTGGCAGGGGAGCCCCGCGCCGACGACGCCCGCATGCTCGAGTTGCTCGAGCCGTACCGTCCCCATCGGCGACGGGTCGTCGTGTTGATCAAGCGGGGCCACATCACGGCACCCAGGTACGGGCCGAAGTCTCCGGTCCAGGACATCCGGGCCTACTAGCCGCGGCGGAGCAAGGCTCGACGGGACCGCGGGCTACAGCTGGAGCGCGCGGCGCACCTCCTCGGTACGGTCCGTCTGCTCCCAGGTGAATCCAGGGCCGGACCGGCCGAAGTGGCCGTATGCGGCCGTGGGCGTATATATCGGGCGGCGCAGTTGGAGATGTTCGATGATCGCCGCCGGCCGCAGGTCGAATATCTCGTTGATCGCCGCACCGAGCTTGGCCGGATCAACCGACTCGGTGCCGAACGTCTCAACGAATACGGACACGGGCCGGGCGACACCAATGGCGTAGGCGACCTGGACCTCACACTTAGTCGCCGCGCCCGCGGCGACAACGTTCTTGGCAACCCATCGGGTGGCGTAGGCGCCGGAGCGGTCGACCTTGGTTGCGTCCTTCCCGGAGAAGGCACCGCCGCCGTGGCGCGCCATGCCACCGTAGGTGTCGACGATGATCTTGCGGCCGGTGAGACCGGCATCGCCGGCAGGCCCGCCGATGACAAAACGCCCGGTGGGGTTGATGAAAGTCCGGAAGTCGTCGTCGGCGAACTCCGCAGGCAAGCTGGGACGGATCACGTGTTCGATCAGTTCCGGCCGGAGTTGGGTGTCACGATCGGCTTCAGGATCGTGCTGGGTGGACATCACGACGGTGTCGAGGCGTGTGGCGCGACCGGCTGCGTCGTACTCGAACGTCACCTGGGTCTTGCCATCGGGGCGCAGGTAGGAGAGCAGGCCGGACTTCCTCACGGACGAGAGGCGTTCGGCCATCCGATGTGCCAGGTGAATCGGCAAGGGCATCAATTCGGCCGTTTCCGCCGTGGCGTACCCGAACATCATGCCCTGGTCTCCGGCGCCCTGGCGATCGAACTCATCGCCCGGACCGCCGCCCCTGACCTCCTCAGCCTCGGACACGCCCATGGCGATGTCTGATGACTGAACCCCGAGATGCACCTCGATCTCACAAGACGCTGCATCAAAGCCGAGCTCGCGTCGGTCGTACCCGATTGAGGAGATCACGCCGCGCGCGATCGCCGCGGCGTCGACCTCGCCATCGCTGGTGACCTCACCCGCAATGATCATCCGGTTGCCCGCCACCAGCGTCTCACAGGCAACCCGGCTCATAGGATCCTGTTCCAGGTAGGCGTCCAGGACGGCGTCCGAAACACGATCCGCGACTTTGTCGGGATGGCCTTCAGTTACAGATTCAGAAGTGAATGTTCGTACCGTCACACAGCCTCCGATGGGCAGGGCATTGTACTTGCCGGGGACGGGATCTCCGTTCATCGGCTCCTCGCCGGGCCGTCACTCGCTCGGCTCGATCCGCCTCGGTGCTCCCCAGGTCTCGCTGTGCTCGACCTCCGACACCTGACGCCGGCGCCGCGGCCGACTCGGTTTCCTGGTTGGCTCAGCGGCGTGGCCTACCGTGACCAGCCCGACCGTCTCGTATCCGGCGGGGACTCCGGTGACTGCCGCCAGATCGTCGAATGCGTGGCTTCCGAGGAAGCCCGCCGCCAGGCCCTCATCTTCTGAAGCGAGCAGCAGCATCATCAAGACGGCACCGGCGTCGACCCACCAGTATGGAGCCGTCCATTCATCCGGGGGAGTGCTCGCCGTCTTGTCTGCTTCTCCATAGCGGCTTCGATACGCATCCGGGTCACAGGCGACCACGATGTGGACGGGCGCCGCCGACAGCCAGGGGTCGAAGCCGCGTGCCAGGAATTCCGCTTCGTGAGCGTCGGCAGCCAGGCGGCGCCGGCCCGCATCCGAGGTGACCACGACCAACTCAACTCCCTGCGAGAATCCCGCGCTCGGAGCGCGCCGGGCGGCGTCGAGAATTCGATCCACCACAACAGCATCGATTGGCGTCGACCGATAGCTGCGCACCATCCGCCGCCGGGCGACGACATCTCGAAAGTCCACCTCAAAGAGACTTGACGGACTTGAGGATGTCCTCCATTGCGGCTTTGCCGTCGGAGAAGAACATCATCGTGTTCTCGTTGTAGAACAGTGGATTGTCGATGCCGGCGAATCCCGGAGATAGCGACCGCTTGATGACGATTACGGTGCGCGCCAGATCGACCTCGAGGATCGGCATGCCGTAGATCACGCTGTCGGCGTCGTCACGAGCCGACGGGTTCACCACGTCGTTCGCCCCGACGATCACCACGACGTCCGTCTGCGGGAAGCGCGGGTTGGATTGATCCAGGTCGAGCAGTTGCTCGTACGGCACGTCGGCTTCGGCCAGAAGCACGTTCATGTGTCCCGGCATCCGCCCGGCGACCGGGTGGATCGAGTAGTCGACCGTGACACCCTTGTCCTCGAGAGCCAGGCCGAGATCCCGCGTGGCGTGCTGGGCCTGGGCGACGGCGAGGCCGTAGCCGGGAACCACGATGACGCTGTCGGCATAGCCGAGAGCAATGGCGACATCGTCGGCCGTGGCCCGATTGACTGGTTTGTCGGACAGTTCGCCTGCGCCGGCAACCGCTGAACCGAAGCCGGAGAAGAGCACGTTGGCGAGAGTGCGGTTCATCGCCTCGCCCATCTGGACGGTGAGGATGAAGCCGGCCGCGCCGACCAGGGCACCGCCGATGATCAGAGCGGAGTTGCCGATGATGAAGCCGGCCATGGAGGCGGCAACGCCCGACAGGGAGTTCAGCAAAGAGATCACGACGGGCATGTCGGCGCCGCCGATCGGAAGGACACCGAATACGCCGAGGACCAGAGCCACGGCCACAATTATCCAATACGGGGCGACAACGCCGACGGCTGCGCCCCACACCGCCAGGCCGATGATCGCGGCCGCCAACACGGCGTTGATCATGTGCTGGCCGGGCAGCGCTACCGGGCGACCCGGAAGGGCTCCCTGGAGCTTGCCGAACGCGATGAAGCTGCCGGAGAAGGTCACGGAGCCCACTGCGAGCGACGCGGCGACGACCGCAGCGATCTCGACAGGGAGCTCAGCGCCATTACGGTCCAACTCGGCGAGCGCCACCAGTGCTGAGGCGGCGCCACCGAATCCATTGAAAGCTGCCACGAGCTCTGGCATTGCCGTCATCTTCACCCGCAGGGCAAGGACGGCTCCGATCGCGCCGCCGACCACCATGCCGGCCACGATCATGCCCCATGAGAGCATCTCTTCGTTGACCAGAGTGACGATGATCGCCAGGAACATTCCGGCGGCGGCAAACATGTTGCCGCGGCGAGCGGTGCGTGGCGATCCCAGCATCTTCAGGCCGAAGATGAACAGTGAGGCCGCAGCCATGTAGAGGAGTTCAACCATCGCGCTTCACCGGCTTCTTCTTGAACATCTCGAGCATTCGATCGGTCACGAGAAAACCGCCGACGACGTTGATGGTCGCTGTCGTGATCGCCAGGAAGACCAACACTTTGGCGGCGGCTCCTTCCCCAAGGTAGGAAGCCCCCGCCAGGGCACCGACGATCGTGATGCCGGAAATGGCGTTGGCTCCCGACATGAGGGGAGTGTGCAACGTGGGCGGAACCTTGGAGATCACCTCCATGCCGACGAACGCCGCCAGCACGAAGACGACGATTCCTGAGATGAAGACTTCGCTCACGCGTCCTCCATTCCAAGTAGCGAGCGGGTTCGTGGATGGTGAGCCTCACCGTCGACGATCACGGCCGCCTCTTCGAAGATGGCGTCCGTTCTGAGATTCTCCGTCCCTTCAGCGTGCAGGCGCTTCAGAAGAGTGACGAGGTTGCGGGAATACATGCGAGAGGCGTCGCCCGGCATCTGCGCAGCCAGGTTGGTGGGGCCGTGGATTCTGACACCGCCGACCGTGACGATCTCATCGGGCTGTGACGGCGCCACGTTGCCGCCGGTTGCCGCCGCCATGTCGACGATCACCGCGCCGGGGCGCATGCTGGCAACCATCTCGTCGGTGATGAGGAGCGGGGCGGGGCGGCCGGGGATCTGGGCAGTGGTGACGATGATGTCGGCCTCGGCTACGAACGGGGCCAGCGCCTCGTGCTGGCGAGCCTGGGTGTCGGCTTCGACCTCGACCGCATAGCCGCCGGCGTCCGCGCTTGCCGTCGGAGCGGCCACGAACTTGGCGCCGAGGCTCTCGACCTGCTCGGCGGTCTCGGGGCGGATGTCGTAGGCGTGGACAACGGCGCCCAGGCGCTTCGCAGTGGCAATCGCCTGGAGTCCGGCCACGCCGACTCCGAGGATCAGTGCCCGAGCCGGGGCAATCGTGCCCGCCGCCGTCACCATCATCGGCATCAACTTGGGGGCGTCCTGACATGCGAGCAGCACGGCGGCATAGCCGGCGATGTTGGTCTGTGATGACAGAGCGTCCATGGACTGGGCAAGGGTCGTCCGCGGGATTGCCTCAACGGCAATCGCGGTGACTCCGGATTTGACGCACGCCTCCATCAAATCCTTGTTGAGGTACGGCTCGAGAAACCCGGCGATGATGGCGCCGCGGGTAAGCCCTCCAATGAACTGCGCGGAGGGCGGCGATACCACCAGGACGATCTCACAGGCGGCGATCGCGGCCGAGTCGCCGACGGTTGCGCCTGCCTCAACGTACTGACTGTCGGGGAAACCGGCTGCGTCGCCGGCACCACTCTCGACGATTACATCCCAACCGAGTTCTGTCAGTTGGGCTACCGATTGGGGGACGATCGCAACACGATGTTCCTGTGAATCGGGCTCTGATCTGATTCCTAGGTTCGACACAAGATGGGACGCTACATCAAGAAATCGATTTCGACGATTTGAGGCCCGCACAAGGCGGGCCTCAAATCATGGTGGCGTCTTCGGGACGGATCCGTGAGGGGGTTGGTACAGACGATCAGCCCTTCCGACACCTTTCCCAACAGGTGGTGGTGCAACCTCCTGCGGGAAATCTGTTGTTCGACTCTCAGACACTGATTCGATCTGGAAGTTCCCTACTTTCTGCCGGCGCCGACTGAAAACCGTATTGTTGGGTCGACATGGGGACCTCGGATTTGTTGAGAACTCGTGAGGCCCGCCGGTGTCCAAGATGACGAAAGTGATCGCACAGCGGCGATGAGTACAGAATTGAGGGGGCCGGCGGCCGAAGAGCCACTGTCGCACCGGTTGGAGTATTCCGACTACCGGGAGATGACGGATGTCGAACTGGTCGCGGCAGTCGATGTCGATCTGGAGGCGTTCGGAGAGTTGATCAGGCGACATCAGGACTTCGTCTACGGTGCCGCACTGCGAATAGTTAGGAATCCGGTGCTTGCACAGGATGTAGCCCAAGACGCGTTTGTGAGAGCCTACAAGGCCCTTCCGGACTTCCGCGGGCAGGCAGCTGTGCGCAGCTGGCTGTACCGGATCGCCACCAACCTGGCCCTCAATGCCGTCCAGCGCCGCAAGGAGTATCCGGCTGAGCAGCTTCCCGAAACCGTCACATCAAGCGGCCCCGAGAGAGAGACCGTCCGCGGGGCAATGGCCGCGCACATGCGGGCGGCGATCGAGGAGCTGCCGGAGGATCTCAAGGTCCCGCTCGTGCTGCGTGAGTACGAGTCGCTCTCGTATCTCGAGATATCGGACGAGCTCGACCTTCCGCTGAACACCGTGCGGACCCGGATCCTGCGGGCCCGGCGGGCGTTGCGGACCGCGATGGAGGAGTGGCAGTGAGAACCTGCAAAACCTCTGACGATCTCCTCTTCGCGTTTGTCGACGGCCTCGATTCGACACTCGATGAGCATGTGGAGACGTGCGATGAGTGCCAGGAATTCCTCGCAGAGCTCTGGCAGGGAGAACTCACCGAGGATCTCAGCAAGCCGGTCATGGACCGGATTCGCCTGGCGGAGTTCGTTGCCGAGGTCGCCAAGTTCGGCGCCGACGTTGTGGCCGCGATGGGTCGCGGCATCCTCACCTACGGCCCGGGGGCGAGTGAGCAAGACAGTACAGACGGACCAGCTTCCGCCGCGGCGGACATTGAAGACACGGAGTAGAGGGCATGGACGCAGACAGGATTACGGCGGCCGCAATCGCCGTCGGTATCGCGATATTGATCTGGCTCGCCGGGAAGGTGTTGCGGGGCAGGGTTGGGGAGCGGTGGCGCGATCTCGTCGGGCAACTCGTTCCCGTGCTCGTCTTCACGGCCCTGGTTGTCGGGGCGCTTGTGGTCGCCGATCCGGATCAGGCATCCGACCTGTTCAGCTCGGTCATCAAGTCCGTTCCCAGAGTCGCCATCGCCATCATCATCGTCGTGATTGCTCAGGCGCTGGGCCGGATCGCCGGGCTGTTCGCGGAGACCGGGCTGCGCCGGATCTCTCCGGTACTCGCCAGCCGGGCGCGCCTCGTCGTATCCGGCATGATCCTCGGTGTTGGTGTTGTCATCGCGCTGCAACAGGTGGGCATTTCGGCCGACATAATCCTGATCCTGGTCGCGGCCCTGGCATTTGGTTCAGCGCTCACGATCGCCCTCGGTGTCGGCCTCGGATCAGTCCCGATCGCGGGCCACATCGCGGCCGGCCGCCATGTCCAGAACCGGTACAGCCAGGGAGATCGGATCCGGGTGGGTGATGTGGAGGGGCAGATCACCGAAATCGGGCTGTCGACGACACGCGTGGAGGTCTCCGAGGGACGATCGGTGGACGTGCCCAATGGGGAGTTCATCGCCGGAGTGGTCGATGTGCGGCCCGCCGAAGGCGACTTCTAGGAAAAGGACACGTAGGCGCGCCGTCTTGCGAGGTTCTCGTTCTTGCGTACATGCGCGCCATATGTGGCGCTCAGCTACGCAAGAAACCAAAGCTCGCAGCTCAGGGTTGGACGTCGTCGAGTACTTCTGAGACGGCTGCGAGGTCGTCGACGAGCTGCTGGAAGCGTTTGTGGCCGAAGGCGTCGACCAGCCGGGTGGCGAAGTCGGCCTGCTGGGGGGCGATCTGTCGCACCGCGGCGCGCCCGGCCGGTGTCGGCGACAGCAGCGGCGATCGTTTGTGGGCGGGGTTTGGTGATGCCTCGAGGAGCCCGTCGTCGATCAGCCGGTTGGCGACCCGCTGGACGGCCTGGCGGGTGATCCCCATCTCGCGGGCG
>CAMYIJ010000030.1 GCA_947258375.1 uncultured Acidimicrobiaceae bacterium | reverse complement strand
ACCAACCAGAACGAGGCCGGTGATCAATCCGGCGAGCCCGCCGCGGGCGATCTCCCGGGCAATGTTCGGGAATCCCAGCCGGCGCAGCAGCGGGGGTGGGGCCATGGCGCTCATCCGCCGGCTCCCAGAAGCACAACATTGAGGACGATGCCCAGCATCTGGAGCACGATGAGGCCGGCGACGATCCAAGCCCCGATGGTGATCACCCTGTCGACACGCGCCGCCAACGGATCGGTCGACACTGTCCCCTCCGCAAGCCGCATCTGGCGCTGGTTGGCGCTGAACACCAGCCCCGCTACCGGCAATGCCAGCAACAGCGCCACATGGAGCACTCCCATCATCAACAGCAAGCCGCCCAGACGCACCAGCTCGGCCCGGACCCAATCCGCCAGTGTCCCTCCGAATTCCAGCGCGGGGTCGAAGATGAGCGACATCAGGATGTAGGCACCGAAGACCAGGTAGTAGGCGATGTCGAGCAGGCGCAGCACCCGGGCGCCCGTCTCGGGGCCGGCGGAAAAGACGTCCCGCTCGTAGGTTTCGCCGAATCGCCGAATCGCTGGTCCGAGAACCGCCACCAGAGCGATCATCACTGCGGTCACCAGAATCTCGAGGGCACGGAACGACATGGTGATCGAGCCGTCGACCACATCGACCATAAGTGCCAGGTACACGATTACCACGGCCACGGCAGCGCTCAGCCAGGCAATCACACGACGGACGCGGCGCCGATGGGCGGAATCCTCGTCGATCGAGCGCTGCACCTTGGCGAACAGATCGGGACTCGGTTCGTAATCGTCCGCGGCATGCAGCGCATCGCCGACCAACTGCTCAAACGTCATCGGGAAGCTCCATCCTGCGCCGCAGCGCTTCCATGCCCCTTCGGCAGTGCGTCTTCACGGAGTTGTTCGAGATTCCCAGAGCGTCCGCGATCTCAACCTCGGTCAGCTCGAGGTAGAAACGCAGGGCGATACATTCGCGCTGACGGGGCGACAGCTCCCGCAGCTCGTCGATCAACCGGCGGCGGTCCTCGCCGGCCACCAGGACATCCTCGGGGGCATCCGGACTGCTGCCGGCCGGCAGGGCTTCCTGATGGCGCAGCGACATCAACCCGCGGCGATTGTGGTCCCGCGCAAGGTTGACGACGATCGAACGAAGGTACGGCGCCGCCTTGGCGGGGTCATTGATGCGATGGGCGGCGCGATGGAGCCGGATGAACGCCTCCTGAACCAGGTCCTCGGCCGCATTGCGGTCGTCCGTGAAGAAGCGGGCGAGGCGCACCAGGCGGGCCCCCTCGGCGGCAAAGAGATCGGCCACCAACGCATCACGATCGAGCTTGGCGACGACGCCAACAGCCGCAACGGCCCGGTCGGCCACCGCCAGCAACCAGCCGGCGACCCGCCGCCAGGGCGACTCAGCAGGCAGTGTGATCATCAGGCGGCGCGGGGTCCGCGGGCGTCCTCGTCGACGCGGCGGCCCAGCCCGAGCAGTCGGCCGATGATCGGCAGGCTGAGCACGTTGGCGCCGTGGAGGATGCCCATGATGAGCAGCATGCCGCCGATGCGCACCGTCTCGGATCGAAGCTGATCCGCGTTCACCGTGTCCGCCCAGCCGCTCTGCTGTTCGAAGACGGTGGTGAAGAGGATGTAAGCCGTGAAGATCAGGTAGTAGGCAACATCCATGAGGATGATGTAGCTCTTGCCCGTTCGCGGGTTCGCCCGGAACACGTCGGCGGCATAGCTCCGTCCGAAACGTTTGATCAGCGGACCGAGCACCGCGAGGGCCAGGAGTAGCACGCCGACGGTGATCAGCTCGAGTATCCACCAGTTCATTTGATTCTCCCAACTGCCATCTTGCCAGACGGTGGTGCGCCATGCCCGGCGCAGCAGCGCATGATCTCTATCCCGGAAGCCCCCAGGTCATCAGCACGGCCAGAAGGGCGATGGGCCCACCGACGGCAAGCGCCTTCCTGGTGCTGACGGCCTTGGCGCCTCTGCTGTCGGCGAAAGCGGCGATGCTCGACGCCAGCGCCAACAGCCCCACCGCTACCGCCGGCGGGAACCAGAAGAACGCCAGACCGCTCAGCCCGGGGAGCACGCCGATGGCAATCAGCCTGCTGCCCAGTTGGGGGCTGCTCCGTCGGACCCGGATGCCGCGAGCGATGAGCAGCGCGCCCGCGAAGAGCACGGCCGCAAAGATGATCTGTCCCCAAAGCGGACCACCGTCGTCTTCGATGAGGTTGCCCACACCGAGGGCGAGCATCAGCACTGCGATTACGGCGGCGGACCAGATCCACCATTTGGATGAATTCATGGTTCTCGATACCTCCCTGAGCCCAGCCGTATCTCGGCCTACTCATGAAGACAGACGAACCAGGGCTCGGTTCGGGTGACACAGCCCGCGGTGTTCGTTGGGCGCCATGAACCAGGCACGGCGCTATGGCACAATACGACCACCGAGAGTAGCGATTGGTCCTTCAGAAGCATGCCCGAACCTTCCGATATCGACCAGATGCGGAGTCCCACCCCCTCAGCAGCGGAGACGCTCCGTGTTCGCCGCCGCGTCGCGCTGCTGGCTACGTTCCTCATGCTGGCGACCGCTGTGGTCAACCTTGCGCCGACCACCGGCGCTGGTGCCGCCGCCGGCTACAACGAGGATCACCTGGTGGCTCGAGTCATCGACGGCGACACAATCGAGGTGTACCCGCCGGGCCAGACCTCTGGCGCCAGAGAGGTTGTGCGACTCCTCGGCGTCAACACCAACGAGATCGGGACATGCCATGCGGGCGCGGCAGCCAATCGTCTCAAGAACCTCATTGAGGGTGAGTGGGTCAACCTCAAGGCGGATAGTGCAGACTCACGCGCGATAGATGGCCGTTCCCTGAGATTCGTGGAACACAACGGCGTGGACATGTCGCTCCTCATGATCGAGGAGAGCCGGGGCTTCGTCTTTCCCAACGACCAGGAGCCATCGCGCAACGAGCAATACGCTGTCGCTTCTCATTACGCGTCAGTCGCCGGCAGGCGAATCTGGGATCCCGCTTTCTGTGGAGCAGGGCCCCGCCAAGCTGCTGCCCTACGCATGATCGTCAACTGGGACGCCCCAGGAGTCGACGGCAGTCCGGGCACATACAACGGCGAATGGTTCCGAGTATTCAACGACGATGCAACGGCACTCAACGTCGGCGGGTGGACGATTCGCGACTCGGCCACGAACGGCATATTCGAATTGCCTTCCGGGACCCGGATTCCGGCGAACGGCTACCTCACTGTCTACGTGGGCAGTGGATCGAACACAGCCACCAAGGTGTACCTCGGGCTGGAACGGAACTTGTTCGCCAACTCGATAGGCGACGCCGGCTTTCTGGTCGACCCGGACGGTGACATCCGGGTGCACTTCGCCTATCCCTGCATCGTCGATTGCTTCGACGAGCTCCAGGGCGCGTTGGACATGAGCGTCAACGCGGACGCCGAAGGTAGTGACGACGCCAACCCCAACGGTGAATGGGTGAACATCACCAATACGTCCGATGCTTCGTTCAATCTATATGGGTACCTCCTCCGTTCGGGCGCCAAGTCATACGCTTTCCCGGCCAATTCGTTGGTCCACCCGGGTGAGAGGCTCCGGGTCCACATTGGCAGCGGCAATGACTCCCGCCTCACCAAGTACTGGGGCCGGCCTAAGGGGATGCTCTCAACCGGCGGTCCCGAGCTCGTAGAAATCGTGACCTACGACGACATTGAAATCGGGCGATTCGCCTGGCCGTGCAATCCCTGCGGTCCGACCCCGGATGTCGTAATCCATGACTACAGGTGGGAAGGCGGTCCGAACGCGGACAGTCCCAACGATGAGTGGATCGAGATCAAGAATGACGGAGAGACAGAGGTGGATCTCCGTGACTGGCTGGTCATGGACAACATCAATCAGTATCACTTCGATACCTCGCGCATCCTCAGCCCCGGGGAGCGGCTTCGCATCAAGATCGGCAAGGGCCCGGATGCGGGCAATACCGTGTACTGGGGGCTGGCCAAATCGATCCTCTTCACAAGTGACAAGATCCAGGTCTTCACCCCTTACCGCGACATGGTCGCCTGCACCGCCTGGGGCAACAGAACGTGTGAGCCGACCACGGCACCGCCGCCGACCTCCTGCAGCGGTCGCGCGGCGACCATCTTGGGCACCGAGTCGGGCGAGACGATCCACGGCACCGGCGGAGATGACGTGATCGTCGGCGGTGGCGGCGACGACACGATCTATGGACATGGCGGCAACGACACCATCTGTGGCAACGAGGGCGCAGACACTCTTGTTGGCGGCGGGGGCAACGACATTCTCGTTGGCGGCAACGGAGACGACAGCCTCGAAGGCAACGCCGGTCGCGACAAGTTGCGGGGTAACGGCGGCAGCGACGTCGCCCGGTTCACGACGGCAAACGGCGGAGTGACGGTCGACCTTCATGACGGTACTGCCAGCGGGGAAGGCGCCGACAGGGTGTGGGTGGAGCATCTGGTGGGTTCCGACCACGATGACCATCTGGCCGGCAATTCGGCGTACAACAACATTGCCGGCGGGCTTGGCGATGACGTCATCCGCGGTCGCAACGGCAGAGATTTCCTTCACGGCAAGGAAGGCAACGACACCATCTGGGGTGGCGGCCATACAGAC
Source organism: uncultured Acidimicrobiaceae bacterium (assembly GCA_947258375.1). Classification (GTDB taxonomy): domain Bacteria; phylum Actinomycetota; class Acidimicrobiia; order Spongiisociales; family UBA5794; genus JAHEJX01. The sequence goes on along the minus strand of CAMYIJ010000030.1, from coordinate 29,014 downwards.
ACAATCTGGGGAGGGGGTGGCGCTGACGTGATCAATGCCGGCGCCGGGAAGGACGTGCTGCACGGCGGCTCGAACGGAGACACGATCAGGGGTCACGGCGGCGCCGACACCATATACGGTCAGGGTGGGCCCGACCGACTCTTCGGAGGATCTGGCAGCGACTGGATCGATGGCGGGTCCGGCACCGACTACTGCACCTCCGGTGCCGTCACTGATTGTGAGACCTAGCGGCATTGTCACGAATGCGACTGGACCGGCCGGCCACAGTCCGGTTTGGTAACAACTCCGTAAGCAACCGGCGCCGTGCCGTCGACCTACGGGGCCTAGCCGGAGAAAGCGGGGAGCGACAGTTCGAATACACTCCGGCCACTCTCGAAGCGATACGTCAAGCTGCCACCCATCCTCTCGGCGAGGAGGCGGCTGATCGGCAGGCCCAGCCCAACCGAAGCTGAGACGTCGCGCCCGTCGGCCGCCTGCTTGAACGGTTCGAACACGAGCTCCCGATCCGCCGCTGCGATTCCCGGGCCATCATCGGAGACGGTGAGGAGGCACCACTTCCCGGAGCGCCGCGCATCGACAGTGATCGAGTCTCCGCCATAGCGAAAGGCGTTCGTGACGAGGTTACGAATGATCTGGCGGACCCTTGCCGGATCGCCGATCGCCCGGCAGCCTTCGACCACCGTGTCGACTCCCGCCGTGACAGCGCCATCAAGCCCCTCGAGAACCTGTGCGATCTGCGCGTCCAGCCTCACGGGAACCGCGACAACTCGCAGTGAGTCAGCCTCGGCGCGTGCCGAGACCAGGAGGTCCTCGATGAGGTACTCGACGTCGGCGGCCTCGCGGGCGACACTCGCCAGGGCTTCTGCTCGCTCCTCCTCCGGCAACCCGGCCCGCAGCAGCTCGACATAGCCGATGACGGCAGTGAGCGGACCTCGGATCTCGTGGGATACGGTGGCCATGAAGGAGTCGCGCTGCGCCGTCGCCGCCTTGACCTCGCGCTGCTTCCGCTCGAGATCGCGAACCGTCCTGCGCAACTCGAGGAGCGCCATCACCTGAATCGAGAGCGCCGCCAGCGCCTTCTCCTGCTCTCCGGTCAGCACGCGCGGCTCCCGGTCGATTACACAGAGCGTGCCGAGGGCATTGCCGGCCGGGCTCACCAACGGTGCCCCGGCATAGAAACGGATGGAGGGGTCGTCCGTTACGAGTGGGTTCGTGCTGAACCTGGGATCAGCCGACGCGTCGGGAACGATCAACAGGGAGGATGGCTCGCGAATCGCATGGGCGCAGAAGGCGAGGTCCCGATGGGTCTCCGTGGCGTCGAGACCCACCCTGCTCTTGAACCACTGCCGCTCCTTGTCAACGATGCTGATGAGGGCAATCGGCACATCGCAGATCTCCGCCGCCAGGTAGGTGATGGCGTCGTAGGCTTCCTCGGCAACCGTGTCGAGGATGTCGAAGGACCTCAGATCGGCCAGTCGAATGGATTCGTTCTGGGGGATGGATGCCGGGGGCATGACTCAATTCACTGCAGGCAGCGCAATAGATGTATCGGCTCAATACCCCGGGACGTAAGCAATCGTGCGGGTGTTGTTCTCCAACCGCGGACGCCTTCCTCCCGAGCACTAGGCTCGTGAATAGGTTCACAAGAAAGATGGCATGAACGATCCCGAAGCAATACCAGAGGCACCCGTCCTCGAGCGCCTCTCGACTCTGGATAGGTTCCTGCCGCTATGGATCGGCGTGGCAATGGTCGCCGGCCTCGTTCTGGGCCGCCTGATTCCGGACCTGAATGACTGGCTCGATACCGTCAAGATCGGCTCGGTGTCGTTGCCCATCGCAATCGGGCTGCTGGTGATGATGTACCCGGTGCTGGCCAAGGTGCGCTATTCCCAGATCGGTGAGGTCGCCACGGATCGCACGCTCATGGGTATGTCGCTCGTGCTCAACTGGCTGATCGGCCCGGCGCTGATGTTCGCGCTTGCGTGGCTGATGCTGCCGGACCTGCCGTCGTATCGCACCGGGCTCATCATCATCGGCCTGGCGCGCTGCATTGCCATGGTGCTCATCTGGAACGACCTCGCCTGCGGCGACCGGGAGGCCGCCGCCGTGCTGGTCGCCCTCAACTCGGTCTTCCAGATCGTCGCCTACGCGGTGCTCGGCTACTTCTATCTGGAGCTGCTCCCCGGGTGGCTGGGCCTCGACACCGCCGCCCTGGATGTGTCGATGTGGGACATTGCCAAGATCGTGCTCGTGTTCCTCGGGATCCCGCTCGCCGCCGGGTACCTCACCAGGCGCTGGGGAGAACGCACCCGCGGCATCGAGTGGTACGAATCCCGATTCCTCCCCAGGATCGGCCCGTGGGCGCTCTACGGGCTGCTGTTCACGGTGGTGATCCTGTTCGCCCTCCAGGGTGAGACGATCACCGCGCAGCCCGTCGACGTCGCCCGGATCGCGCTGCCCCTGCTGGTGTACTTCGGACTGATGTGGGTGATCTCATTTGCGCTGGGGCTGCGCATCGGGATGTCGTACGAGAAGAACACGACCGTGGCTTTCACCGCGGCGAGCAACAACTTCGAGCTTGCCATCGCCGTGGCGATCGGGGTGTTCGGCGTCACGTCGGGAGAGGCGCTGGCGGGAGTTGTCGGGCCGCTGATCGAGGTCCCGGTGCTCGTCGGCCTGGTTTATGTGGCGCTATGGGCAAGGCGCAGGTATTACGGGGACGTGTAGGGGGCAAGTGGAGGCGGAACCGTCCGATCCAGGCTTTTGGTGGGGTTCCCGCAGTTCTGCGCCAGCAGAACTGCCAAGGTACCGGCCGCCGTGCCATATCCCCTTGATTCGGATCCCCCGGCAGCAGTTCGCCGCCAGGCGAACTGCCAAGGTACCGGCCGCCAGGCCGGTACCCGTGGTCAGGGACGGCGTCGATCCGTCGACCTCTGGTTTTTCAGACCAGCGCTCTACCAACTGAGCTACCTGACCATGACGCTTGGATGCTCAGCGTTTGTTGTGCTTAAACCGGTGCCATAGGCCCGGTCTAAGCACAACAAACGCTCTGATCGAGCGCCTGGCGGGAGCGACGGGATTTGAACCCGCGACCTCCGGCTTGACAGGCCGGCGTGAACTCCAGACTTCACCACGCCCCCATGAACCCGCAGCATGCCATCGCCACGGAGCCATGTTCGAACCAGATCCGTACCGAGTTCTTACCAGGTCCGTGCCAGATTCGTTCGTGCCCCCAAGGGAATTCGAATCCCTGTTGCCGCCTTGAAAGGGCGGAGTCCTAGGCCTCTAGACGATGGGGGCCAGATCGACCGGGATATTAACCCGTCCCACGCCTCGGCAGGCCAAATGACCGGCTTGAGAAGTATAGGGTCTCGGGGTCGGTCGAAAACCGGGAACTCCAGGGTCTGACTAGTTCGTTATCGTGTGTGGTCAATGCCTCCCCCAAAACGGGCCGGTTTACGTATAGTTGACCACGAGCGAAAACCAGGGGATTCCGCTCGACAACGAAGTTTCGCGATTGACCTATGACCCGTGTCTGGGGGGTCGGTGCGAATAGGAACCATCAATCTAGGGAAGTAGGAGAAATGGCCAGATCACGAATGGCTACCGTTCTTTCCGCTGCGTTGCTCACGATCTGGGTCATGCCCGGGATCGCCAGCGCGGTGGATCCGCTGACATGTCAAGGTCAAGCGGCAACAATTGCGGGCGCCACCACAGGCCCCGACACGCTCATCGGCACCGAAGGTGACGATGTCATCGTCGGCCTCGAAGGCAATGACTTCATCGACGGCCGCGGTGGAGACGACCTCATCTGCGGCGGCAGTGGTGACGACGAGATCAACGGCGGGATCGGAAATGACACCATCTACGGTGACACCGGTAGCGACCTGATCCGCGGTCAGAACGGCCACGACATCATCCGCGGCGGGCTGCACGACGACAGGTTGTACGGCGCGGCCGGCAGGGACGACATGGCCGGCGGCGGCGGCAACGACTTCATGAGCGGCGGCAAGAAGGCCGACACCATGTACGGCGGCGGCGGTGACGACATCCTCAACGGTTTGGGTGGCATCGACCGCATGAACGGCGAGGCCGGCAACGACACGCTCAACGGCGGCTCCGGCAAGGACGTGCTCCTGTACGGCAACGCCCCCTCGGGTGTGACCGTCAACATGGCAACCGGAACTGCCAGCGGCGGCGCCGGTGCGGACACGTTCACCAGGTTCGAGCATCTCGAAGGCTCCGAGTTCGGCGACACGCTCACCGGCTCAGACGCCAACAACAACATCAAGGGACGCGGCGGTGACGACGTCATCCTCGGCGGAGCGGGCAACGACACGCTCGACGGCGGCAACGGCGTTGCCAGCTCAACGGGCAACGACGACTTGCGCGGCGAAGACGGCAACGACGTCCTCGTCGGCCGTGACGGCAACGACGAGCTGCGCGGCGGAGCCGGCAACGACACGCTGAACGGGAACTCCGGGAGTGACGCCGCCTACGGCGCCCTCGGGGACGACTTTATCAACGGCGGATCCGGGGACGACACTCTCAACGGCGGCAAGGGCGCCGATGAGATCAACGGCAACACCGGCGACGACGTCCTCAACGGCGGCGGCGGCATTGACACTCTCAACGGTGGCCAGGACACGGACACCTGCGTAGGTGAGAACCAAACCGCCTGCGAGCTGTAACCGGCACGCACACTGAACTCCAGAGAGGGCTCCGGTTTCCGGAGCCCTCTCTTGGTTTGGGATACTCACAAGATGAACCACATCCGCATCCAAAGACTCGAAATGGTGCAAGTCGCCATGATCCCTCGAGAACCGCACGTCGCGGCGCACGGCACCATTGCCGAGCGTCCGGTCATCCTCTTGAGGATCTGGGATGACGACGGCGCCTACGGATGGGGCGAGTGCGTGGCTTTTCCCACTCCCGGCTACCTGGCAGAAACCGTGGACAGTGCCTGGGATGCACTCGTGAGCGGCATCATGCCCACCGTGCACAATCGCCGGTTCGAGTCACCGGACGAATTGGCCGACTACCTCGCCGGTGCCGCACCCCGCACGCCGGTCGCCGCAGCAACGGTGGAGATGGCTGCGTGGGACATGGTGGCCCGTCGCCAGGGGCGGAGCCTCTCCAACCTCCTCGGAGGCACACGCAGCAATATCGCGACCGGCAAGACCATCGGCCTCGGGTACGAGCCTCACGAGCTGGCAGCTCAGGTCGCCGAGGCGCGGCGGGCCGGCTACCAGCGAATCAAGATCAAAGTTGAGCCGAAGACGGCCTTGAGTACCGCCACCGAGGCTATTCGGGCCGCGGCCGACATTCCGGTAGTCGCCGATGCTAATGCCAGCTTCTCGCCAGAGGACATCGCCCCGTTGCGCCAGCTCGATGCTGCCGGGCTCGCCTGGATCGAGCAGCCCTTTCCGCCGGCCTCGCTCGATGCCGCCGCCAAGCTGCAGGACTCGCTGTCAACCCCGATTGCCCTTGATGAATCGGCGAGCTCTCTCAACACCATCCGGCGCATCATCGAGATGCACGGAGCTCTCGCCCTCAGCATCAAGCCCGGCCGGCTGGGTGGCCACTCGGTGGCTCGCGAGGTTTACAAGCTCGCCCGCAACTCAGGACTGAGCCTGTGGATCGGGGGCATGCTCGAGACCGGCGTCGGCCGCGCGCACAATCTGGCACTCGCCTCGCTGTCCGGATTCAACCTGCCCGGTGACATGGGCCCAAGCGCCGAGTACTGGGCTCGTGACGTCATCGCCGAGCCGCTCGAGATGGTGGCCGGCCACATCGGGGTGCCGGCCGGAGACGGGATCGGAGTCGAGGTCGACACCGAGTACCTGCTGCGGGCGACCTTGCGCCGCCACGTCGTCAGCTAGTTGACGTAAGACAAGGCCTGGGCGGATACCCAACGGGCCGCAACCTCAGCGTACTTCTCCCCCGCTAGCTCGAAATCGAGCTGATCGAGCGCATCGAGAGACTCGTGAATCCGCGCGACCGACTCGTCGAAGGCCAGTTCGACAGCTGTGAACTGCTGGGCGACCGAGGCGTAGTCGAGTTCCAGCATCGAGCCGTCGGGAAAGCCCCTGAGCCACCGTTCCAGATCCTCGACAACCTCGATGAGGCTGTCATCGAAGCCGGCCCGATCGATGATTTCGACGGCACTCGAGACCCTTTCCACGGCGGCATCCAGATCCGTGCGATAGCGGAGCGAGACGTCGCTTCCGACGTCGTAGAGCTCACGATCCTCGGGATCAAAGGCGCTGAACCACCGCAGCGGCACCTGCCACGGCGAGGTCAGGATGTGGGAACGGGCCCGGGGAGCCCCGGACTTGATGCGTAGCAGTTCATCGGCGGCGCGCTGCACCGCAGTGGCCGGCAACAGCTCGGCACCGGGGTTGACGTTGCCAAAGGCAACGATTCCCTCCAGCATCCTCAGGCGGCCGTTGCGCGGACAAATCAGAGTCGAACCATTCCACTCGACCTTGAAGGCATCATCGTCATCGGACTCCGCCCACACGAAGTAGCCGTCGGCACGCACAACGTTCCGGCCCCACTGGTTGGAGGCGAGGGAACGGGCATCGGCCCGGCCGGCCGGCGAGTACACCCGGAGGTATGAGGCGCTGATCATGAAGCACGATGCTACCCGGTCCGGCTGCACTGCCGACACAGCCGTATCCGTCCTCACGCCACTAGAATCTGAAGTGGGCATCAACCTCTCGCCGTCAGCGATCGGGACCAGGCATACCAGTCCAAAGGAGTTTCCGCTTTGGGAGTATTCGAAGCGATAGGCACGGCCACCCACGAACAGGTGGTGTTTGGCCATGACCCGGCATCCGGATTGAAGACCATCATCGCAATCCACTCAACAGCCCTCGGTCCCGCTCTAGGCGGGACTCGCTTTTTTATGTACTCAAACGAACAGGAAGCCCTCCGAGACGTCCTGCGGCTCTCGGCCGGCATGAGCCTCAAGTCGGCGGCCGCCGGTCTCGACCTCGGCGGCGGTAAAGCCGTCATCATCGGCGATCCCATCGAACACAAGACCGAGCGTTTGTTGCGGGCCTACGGGCGCATCGTCGACAGCCTCGGTGGCCGCTACATCACCGCCGAGGACGTCGGGACGACAACGACGGACATGGTCATGATTCGCCGCGAGACGCAGCATGTCGCCGGCCTCTCGATCGAACACGGCGGCTCGGGGGACCCGTCACCGGCGACCGCTCGCGGAGTCATGGCGGCGATGCGGTCATTGGCGACCCGGCTGTGGGCTGATGAGGAGCTAGCCGGCCGCACGATCGCGTTGCAGGGCGTCGGCAAGGTCGGCACGAGCCTCGTCGAAAGACTCACCAAGGCGGGCGCCACGGTGGTCGCCACCGATGTCAATGCCTCCGCCCTGGAGAGTGTGCAGGCCGAATACGGTGCGACCGTCGTTGCGACCAACGAGATCTGGGATGTGGAATGCGACGTGTTTTCGCCGTGCGCCATGGGCGGTGCGCTCAACGAGCAGACGATTCCCCGGCTGCGGTGCGAGGCTGTCGTCGGCGCAGCCAACAACCAGCTGGCCACCCCGGAGGACGCCGACCGGCTCGCAGACCGCGGCATCACATACGTTCCCGACTTCGTCGCCAACGCCGGCGGAGTAATCAATATCGCCCACGAGGTCGGCGGCTACGACTGGCAGAAGGCCGCGGCCGCCGTCGATGCCATCGCCGGCAATGTTGCTTGCGTTTTCGGCGTCGCCGATCGGGACGGCGTCAACCCGGCGACCGCCGCGATTCGTATGGCCGAGACCAGAATCGAGACTATCGGAGGGCTCAAGACGCGAATGAGCCCGGGAGGTGAACTGGAGAGATGTTGAATCTCGACAATACGAAGAGCCACCAGGCGCTGGGCCTCACTGACATACAAGTGGTCGACATGTACCGAGCCATGCTGATGGCGAGGCGTGTCGACGACCGGATGTGGGCCCTCAATCGGCAGGGACGCGTGCCGTTCGTCGTGTCGGTGGCCGGCCACGAGGCTTCCCAGGTGGGCGCCGCCTTCGCCATCGACCCGAGCCGTGATTGGTCCCTGCCCTACTACCGCGACATCGCCTACAACCTCGCCCTCGGGCTGACTCCGGAGGAACTGTTCCTCTCGGTGTTCGCTCGGGCGGCCGATCCGGCCAGCGGCGGGCGGCAGATGCCCAACCACTGGTCGGAACCGGACCGGAACGTCTTCACCCACTCATCGGTCATCGCCACGCAGTTCCCGCATGCCTGCGGCATCGCCTACCGGCTCAAGGCCGAAGGCACCACCGGCGTCGTCACAGTCATGTCCGGCGAGGGCGCCACGTCGGAAGGTGATTGGCATGAAGCCATGAACTTCGCCGGGATCCACAGGTTGCCGCTCATCTTTCTCATCCAGAACAACCTGTACGCCATCTCCGTGCCGCAGGCCCAGGAGGTCGCAGGGGGCGTCGCAGAACGCGCCGCCGGGTACGGCATACGCGGTATCGAAGTGGACGGCAACGACATTCTGGCGGTCTACGGCGTCATGGCCGCGGCCGTCGAGCGAGCTCGCAACGACGAGGGCCCTACCCTCATCGAGGCCAAGACCTATCGGCTCCGGCCGCACACTTCCGACGACGACGACAGGAAGTACCGCAGTCCCGAAGAGGTCGAGAGGTGGCGGCGGCGCGACCCCATCGAAGCCCTGCGCCAATACCTCATCGAGGCACGACTTCTCAGCGAGCAATTCGAAGATGAGCTCAACGAGGAGGTCGACGGCATCGTTGCCGCCGCCGTGGCCGCCGCCGAAGCGGCTCCCGCGCCGTCGGATGCGATGAGCCACGTCTACGCCAACCCGATCGTCCCCAGCGCGGCTGTGACCTCGATCGAGCAGGTGCCGGACGGGCCCGAGGTCAACATGATCACCGCCATCAACCGATCGCTCCATGATGCAATGGAGAGCTCGAAGGACGTCCGCGTCTTCGGCGAGGACGTCGCCGATCCCAAGGGTGGCGTCTTCAAGGCCACATTGGGGCTCACCGACGAGTACGGCGTCGATCGCGCATTCAATGCGCCGCTCGCCGAATCGTTGATCATCGGTATTGCCGTTGGAATGGCCGGCGCCGGGGGACGTCCAATTGCCGAGATCCAATTCGCCGATTTCATCCACCCGGCCTTCGATCAGATCGTCTCCGAGGCCGCCCGGATTCATTACCGCTCGAATGGACGTTGGACCTGCCCCCTGGTCATCCGGGTGCCGTACGGTGGCGGAGTCCACGGCGCGCTGTATCACTCGCAGTCCATCGAAGCCTTCTACGCCCATGTCCCCGGCCTCAAGGTCGCGGTGCCTTCGACCCCCGCCGACGTGCTCGGGTTGATGCGATCCGCGGTGGCTGATCCTGACCCCGTGATGATCCTCGAGCCCAAGCGGCTGTACCGGCTGTCCACGGGACCGCTGCCTGAGGGTCACTGGGTGGTGCCGCTCGGCAAGGCCGCGTTGCGGCGCCTCGGCGACGACGTCACGATCCTGGCCTACGGCACGATGGCCCACTACGCCGTCGAGGCTTCAGACCGCCTTTCCGAAATGGGAGTCGGTGCCCGGGTCCTCGACTTGCGCTCGTTGCGACCGCTCGATTGGCCGTCGATTCAGCACGCCGTCTCGCACACCGGCAAGGTGTTGATCGTTCACGAGGACAACGAGTTCCTCGGCTATGGCGCCGAGGTAGCCGCCCAGATCGGAGAGAAGGCCTTCGACTGGCTCGACGCTCCGGTCCAGCGTTACGCCTCGCCGGAGATTCCCACCTTCCCATACGCGGGAGGTCTCGAGAGCCAGATCATGCCCAGCGTCGACGGCATCACCGAACGGGCGCTGAAACTGGCGAGGTACTGAGAGGGCTCGGCGACGTCCGACGAGGTTTTGGCGTCGCACATCGGAACATATTCCGCTGTGCGACGCCAAAATGTGTCCACATCGGAAACACACCTAGGCTCGGCGGAATGAACGGAGGGGACGAACTCGCTACCACGCCTTCCGAGCGGGTCGCGGCGGCGTCGTTCGAGGAGCTGTACGCGGCGAGCCGCGCTGAGATCTACCGGGCCCTGGCGACCATCACGGCCGACCGAGATCTCGCTACGGAGGCGGTCGATGCCGGGTTCACGGCCTGGCGCCGCAGGATCCGCAAGCCGACGCACATTCCCCCCGACGTCGGGATCATGGGGCTTGCCCTCAAGTGGGCGCGGCGCCGGCTCGGTAGGAAGCGATCGCAGACCGGTGGCTTCCGGCTTTCCGATCCGGATGCGGATCTCGACACGGCGGCGATCGATCGATTCAAGACGCTGACTCTCGACGAGCGCGGACTGCTCGTGATGCGGAGCGTCCTCGGATGGAACGACAGCGAGATCCGCCATGCGCTGGCGGCCGACGGCATCGGCTCGGCCGCCCGATCCCTCCTGGAGCGGCTCGAGGCCGACGGCTACAGCGAGGACCGGATGAGCCGTGCCCTGCAAGGCCGGGCTGCCGGCTTCGTTGAGCCGCTCACTCGGTTGGACTCCGTCAAGACCAAGGGCACCATGCAGAAGATCGGGGCATTTGGTGCAGGTGCCGCCCTGATGGTCGCCGCAATCGCCGGAGTGACGGCGGTGATCAACACCGGTGGAACAGCCAGCACTGAGCCACCAATCGGAAGCGAGCTGCCATCCGCTGCACCGGTCATCGGCCTCACTGCGGACAGCGCCGTCTGGGAGCAAGTGCCGATGCCGGTCAGTGGCGACAACATGATGACGCTGGCCCATGACGGCACGGATTTCTACCTCCTGGGAATGGACAATCGCGGGCGTCCCGTCATGATGCAGTCGTCCACGGGAGTCGACTGGGCGGCGATTCCCGGGCCGGCCGGGGGCCAGAACGTGTGGTTTCACCAGCTCATCGCTACTCCGAAAGCCCTGGTTGCGGTCGGTTCCGGGTTCGATGAGATGCGGGGACAGGAGTCGGCTCTTGTCTTCATTTCGGAGGACCGGGAAACCTGGAACAGGGTCGATCTAACGCTCGAGGACTCGGTGGAGATCGACGGCCAGGTGGTCGACCTGCATACCTGGGTGAGCACTGTCAACGTCAGCGACTCCGGATTCACCATCGTCGGCAACCAGGGCGCCGACTTCGATCCAGAAGACCTGCTGCGCGATCTGGTCGATCCGGAGTTGCTCCGTCACGGCTACGGCCAGGACGAGAACGGAATGCAGTTCTACGACAACCAGGGCAACCTGGTCGAAACGCTGTCATGGGACGAACTCGATCTGAATCCCGAACTGGTCGCGCTCATGAGCGGCGGCCGCTCAATCATGTGGACCAGCGAGGACGGCGTCGAATGGGAGACGGCTCAGGCGGCCGCCCCGCCCGGAGCTGGGGGGATCGGGGCATTCGCCATGACCGACAACGTCACGGCTGCCCTCGCCTGGGGTGAGTTCGGACCGACTCTGTGGCTGCAAGACAGTGACGAATGGACGCGGCCCGACGTCGATTTCCTGGCCAGTGCGCTCACAACCTGGGATGGCCGCGTCATCGCCGCAGGTGCCGCCAAGGCCGATGGCCGATCAGGAATATGGACGACAACCGACGGGACCACGTGGAACGAGACCGACGTCCCCGGGGGAACGATCAATCAGTTCTTCACAGGCGCCGGGGGCATTGTCGGAGTCGGCTACGGCCAGAACGGCGGCGTCGCGCTGGGCCCGGCCGAGATCCAGGCCGGCGACTTCACCGTGCTCGCCTCGAGTGACGGCAGGTTCCAGGTAATCGACAGCGAGGGAGAGACCGTCGTCGAGGTCTTCGAGGAAAATGTGACTCGCGGGGACATGATCACGATCACCGACCCCGACACCGGAGATGTCGTCGTGGAGTTCGACGACCTCGCGTTCGAACAGGCCTGGGAAGCCATCCGTCGGGAGAACGAGTTCAACCGCCGCCCCCAGCGCCCTGAGGTCAGCATTTTCCTTTCGGAGAACGGCACGGACTGGTCTGTCCTGCCGGTGGAGGACTCGAACTTCCACCCGAACTCTCTCGCCTTTGGGAATGGCTCGATGCTCCTCCTCGGCTGGAACGAGGGCGGCGGTTTCCTCGGCTTCGGCGGCGAGCAGCAACAGATGTTCCTAGTCCGCGGCGGGTGAGTTCGATCGAATCAGGATTAGATCGAGACCTACCCCCACAGGCTTTCGAGGAAGTCGCCTACTACGTCCGAGTCGGTGACGAGGGCGATCGCGGCGGCGGATTCGACTGACGGGGCGGCGGTCGACTCCTCGAGGTGGGGCCGGGCCGGCTCGATGAAGCGGCTCGGCGGGGCGTAGGAGTGGGCGGAGTCGCCACCGAAGCGGCGGTGGTAGTAGCGCTGGGGAACCGTCACGGTGAGATGGTCTTTGGCCCGGGTCAGCGCCACATAAAAGAGCCGGCGCTCCTCGTCGAGGCCGCCGGGCTCGCCGAGCGCCATGTCCGAGGGGATGTTGCCGTCGCTGGCGTGGATGACGAACACCGCCCGCCACTCGCCGCCCTTCGCGGAGTGGATCGTGCTCAGGATCAGGTAGTCGTCATCGAGGTGGGGCGGCCCGGCCAGGTCGCTGGTGCTGTTGGGCGGATCGAGGGCCATATCGGCCAGGAAGGTGCTCCGGTTGCGATGCGGTGAAGCCATCTTGCCGAGCTGGGCAATGTCGCCCATGCGGACGGCGGCATCCTCGTAGCGCCGATCGAAGGCAAGGGAACAGAACTCGCCCAACCGATCGATCTGGGCAGCCGGCGGCATCTCGGGCTCGACGACTATGTCGCGCAACGCCGCCTGCAGCTCGCTCAACATCGGACGCGACTCGGCGGGCACCGGGATGTCGAGCTCGCAGAACGCCGCGATGACCGAACACGATTCGACCTCCGCCCGGGCGACCGCCTTCTGCAACATGCGCTGGGCAGTCGCCGGGCCGATGCCGGGGATGAGCTGCAGCACCCGATTCCAAGCGAGTTCATCTTCGGGGTTGGACGCGATGCGCAGCATGGAAGTGAGATCTTTGATGTGGGCGGCTTCGAGGAACTTGAGCCCACCAAACTTAACGAACGGAATGTTGCGCCGACCCAGCTCGACCTCGAGGCCGGCCGAGTGGTGGCTGGTGCGGAACAGCACAGCCTGGTCGCGGAGCGGGGTGCCGAGCTCACGCAGCGCCAGCACCTGCTCACAGATGTGTTCGGCCTGCGTCGGCTCGTCGTGGCAGGTCACCAGGGCAGGCTGCGGGCCGTCCTGGCGAACCGACCACAGGTTCTTCTCGTAGCCGGACTCCGCCTCGGTCATCACGGCGTTGGCCACGGCGAGGATCTGCGGAGTCGAGCGGTAGTTCTGGTCGAGAGTGATCCGCCTGGTCCCGGGAAAACGAGACTCGAACTCCCACATGTTGGCCACTTCGGCTGCGCGGAACCCGTAGATAGCTTGTGCGTCGTCACCGACGACGGTGGGCACAGCCGAGGCGCACATCCCGGCCAGGATGTCGGCCTGAATGCGGTTTGTGTCCTGGTACTCGTCCACGAGGACGTGGTCGAACATGCTCGTGACCGCTGCGGCCGACGGCGACTCCAGAAGCGCCCGCCAATACAGCAGTAGATCGTCGTAGTCGATGACGTTGTGCTCGCGCTTGCGGGTGGTGTAATCGCGGAAGAGCTGGCGTATCGGATCGACATGCTCCGTGCACCATGGGAAGTGTTTGGAGGTGATCTCGTCGAGCTTGGCCTGCTGGTTGACAACCCGGCTGTAGAGGGCGGCGATCGTTTCCTTCTTCGGGAAACGGATGCCCTTCTCTCCGAGGCCGCGCTCGGCACGCAGCATGCCGAACAGGGCCTCGGTATCGGCCTGGTCGAGAATCGTGAAGCCCTCAGCCAGGCCGACCGCCGGGCTGAAGCGTCGCAGCAAACGATGGGAGATCCCGTGAAATGTCCCGCCCCAGACCCGGCCGGATGTCTGCGTGTTCACCAGGCGATCGACCCGGCGCAACATCTCGGCCGCGGCCCGCCGCGTGAAGGTGAGCAACAGGATTCGATCCGCGGCCACTCCGCCGTCGATGAGTCGAGCTACCCGTGCCACCAGTGTTCGCGTCTTCCCGCTTCCGGCCCCGGCCACAACCAGGAGAGGGCTTCCCGTGTGATGCACGGCCGCGCTCTGCTCCTGGTTGAGACCCTCCGCCCATGGCTTGTCTCGAATGAGGTCTGAAGCGAACATACGTTCGACTATAGCTCGAACGACCCCGAGCACACGAACATCACACGAAAGACAGGATCACCACCGCCAGTGCGGCGAGCAGATACACAACGCCGACGATGCGGTTGAGGGCCGTCTCGTGAACGTGGCGCGAGAGAATCGCGGCAATGGCTTCGTAGAAGAAGTAGGCGATGAGGACCGCAACGGCGCCGGCCGCGAGCAGCGCCGCCCAGGCGCCGAACGTCGCCGGGTCGGGGGCGAACAGTGGAAGGATTGCCAGCGAACTGGCCATGCTCTCCGGGTTGGCGACCGACACCAGAAAGCCATCGGCGACGATATGGAAGGATCGCGAGCCACTTCCCTCAGGACGCTCATGGGTAGTGGCAGCCCGATGCCTCAAGTGGCGTACTCCCTGCCACAGCAGGTATGCGGCGGCCGCCAGCAGCACACCCTGCTTGACGGCGTGGGGCACCTCCAGCAGCCACGAAGCCCCAAGCGCGGCCGCGATCAGATGAACCAGCTTGCCCAGCGCGACGCCGACGGGAGCCCACAAGGCGCTCCGATCGTGGTCCTCCATACCCACTGCAACGCAGTAGGCGGCGGCCTGACCCGGCGTGAGGCTCACGACGAACAGCAGGCCGGCGAACGAGGTAATCGCGAGCGGGTCTGTCAACCTTCCATCCTCCCAACAACAGAAGAGGCCCCTCCGGGCGAGCCGCCACACTATCGGCCGAGCGACGAACCCGCGCCCATTCGATCGGAGTAGCGTGCAGCCCATGTCTGATCAGCGAATCGACCTGAGCCCGTCCGGACCGCCCGACTCCATCCTGCCCGCGGAACCGGAGGCGGCGCGTGCCCTTGAGGCAGCCCTCGCATCGTCGGACGACGACCTTCGAAGTGCCGTTGGGGCCGTTGTGGCGCGCTGGCCGCGTTACGTCGACGCCTGGGCCCGGCTCGGCGAGCTGAGCACCGAGCCGATCGAGTCCTACGCCTACTTCCGTATCGGCTACCACCGTGGTCTGGACGCATTGCGAGCGAGCGGTTGGCGAGGCACCGGCTACGTCCGGTGGAAGCACGAGACCAATCGCGGCTTTCTGCGAGCGCTGCTCGGTCTGCGGGCGGCGGCCCTGCTCATAGAGGAGCACGACGAGGTTGAACGCATCGGTGAGTTCCTCAAGCAACTCGACCCGGAACTCGAGTTCTGATGGGAATCTCGCTCGACCGCAACGGCGACGTGTTCGTCCTCACGATGGACACCGGCGAGAACCGGATGAACCGCCCCTGGCTCGACGTCATGAATGCGGCGCTCGACGAGGTCGATGCCGCCGAGGGCCCCGGCAAGGCGCTGGTTACGACCGGTTCCGGTAAGTTCTACTCGAACGGGCTCGACCTCGAGCCGCTGACGAGCGCCGGTGCCGAGGTGATGGCGGAGTTCGTTGCCGACGCCGAGAGGCTCTTCGCCCGGATCATCGCCGCGCCGTACATCACGGTCGCCGCGTGCAACGGCCATACGTTCGCCGCCGGCGCCATGCTCTCGCTGTGCCACGACTTCCGTGTCATGCGCTCGGACCGCGGCTTCTTCTGCCTTCCGGAGGTCGACCTCGGTATTCCGTTCACTCCGGGCATGGACGCCCTCATCAAACGCCGGCTGCCGCAAGTCGTCGCTCACGAAGTGATGGTGACGGGTACCCGCTACGGGGGCGAAGCCGCCGCCGCCAAGGGAATCGTCCACCACGCCGTTGCCGAGACCGCAGTGCTGCCACAAGCGATTGAGATCGCCGCCGGTCTCGCTGCCAAAGCCGGCCCGACGATGCGCACGATCAAGGTGCGGCTGTACTCCGATCTCATCGACCTGCTCGAGAACAGCCGCGGAACCGCCTAGGTGTGGTGTCCGACGTCGCGGACGAGGGCGGCGGCAATGGGAATCAGGAGCTGGCTCGGTTGGGGAACGACACAACGTATATCACTCCGTCGTGTTCGGCCATGGTCTCGAAGCCTCCGTTCAGGCCCAGGCTCCAGGCCGGCTCGCCGCTCTCCGCGTGGAAGGCCTGGAATACTCCTGCTTGATTGGGATCGGCAACCGATCGGCCCGGAACGGAGTAGGAACCGGCGACTCCCACGATCACCCAGCGCCCTACCACCATGGGAGCATGGCGTCCGAGACCGGTCACCCGGTTGCTCCAGAGTCTGGTGCCAGTTACCGCATCGATCGCCACGGCGTTGTGGAAACTCTCGCCGATGTCGAGAACGAAAAAGGCTTCGTCCCCCGACTCCGCGAAGTTGTGCCCGCTCAGTTCTTTGGTCGTCCAGAGATTCTCTCCGGTCTCCGTGTCGACTCCGATCATCGAGGACGCATCCGCCGCGGTAACAAGCGCCACCCCATCGATCTGTTCATAGGCTCGCACCACGATCGCCGGCGTGCTCCATTGCAGCTCGCCGGTGAGGGAGTATCTGGACAAGGCCGACGGGTGCTCGACCAGAACGTAGTCGTCGGCCACGGCGACCACTGTTGATTGCCGCGGTACCTCGAATTCGGCGACGATTCTGCCGTCGGCGGTGACTCCGATGATCCCGTCCTTGCTTCCCGAGACCGCCTCGAAGAAGACGGCAGATGAGCTAGCCCGATCGATGTCACGGACCGGCCGAGAGGGCCCCAGATTCCACCGCTCGTCATCGAAGCCTGTCTCCCAGAGCACGTCACCACTCGAGACATCGATGCCGATGAGGCCTTCTCCCTGCTGGAAACCGACCAGCCGATCGTCGAGGAGTCCATACGTTGAGAGGTAGTGGTCGACCTCGGTGCTCCACACGAGGTCGCCGCTATCAGCGTCGACTCGAAGCACCCTGCCCACAGTGTTTGGCGCGGTTCCCTGTGTGACGAGTAGGACATCGCCGTCGTCGAGCAGATCGCTCTCGTACCGCGTCTCGGTCACTGACTCCAGTTGCCACAGCGGCTCGCCATCGAAAGAGACACCTCCGAAGCCACCGGCGCCGCGCCACTGTCCCGCGTAGCTGAAGGTCAGGCCACTATCCGAGAAGCCGAGGTCGTAGACATCTGGGGGAAGATCAGCGGTCCACAGCACCTTGCCCGTTCCGGGTCCGACGGCCAGGAGCTCGGTGCTGAAATCGGGGTCAGGGATCGACGCGGTTTCAACGCGAAAAGAGCCGGCGGCTACACCCCGGAAGAGATCGACTGCGGCGGCTCCGGGACGTCACGAGGTTCCTCAGGACCCCGCACATCTATCGCCCTCCGCCTCGGGCGATATCGCGCCCTCAGTTCCGCCCTCAGAACACCAGGCGTACCAACCGACCAGTCGCCGGAGACCGCGGGCAATCACGCGCACATGGAGGACCAGGGGTCAGCGGCTGCCGCCGGGCTTAAGCTGATAGCTCGGCTGCCTAATCGAGCCTGCCAACGGCCGAAGGTGTCAGCAACGTCGGACGGCCTACGAGATTCCTAGGGCCAAAGCTCGCGCAGTTCGGGAGAATCGATCCCGACCGCTGATATCCGGATCGGCGTGATGGCGATCTTGTCGTCGGTGACCGCCTGGATGTCGGAGCCCCACAAGCCGTCGACCACCTCCATGTCGGAGACCCAGTCGTGCTTGTAGATACCGTCGCTGTGCTGCTTGAAGAGCGGCCCGTAGGTGGTCTGGGCCACATGGGTCACCTCACGAGGCGTATCGACGCGTGCTTCGGCCGGCATGTTGACATTGATCACATCGACGCCGGAGGGGAAACCGAACGCCATCACTTCGGCAACGATGGCGGTGGCGACCTCAGCGAACCGCTCCCAGTCCGGAACCGAGTCCGGTGAGAGCATGTGTTCCCTCCACTCTCCGAAGTTGCCGACGGAGACTGCCGAGAAGGCGAAAGAAGGAATGCCGGCGATCGAGCCCTCGAGGGCCGCACCGACGGTGCCCGATCCCACCGTATAGGCGGACCCGAAGTTGGCGCCGATGTTGACGCCGCTAACGACCATTGCGGCCTTCTCCTCGAACAGTCGATACACCCCGAGCTGCACAGCATCGGCCGGGTATCCCTCGACCGACATCATTGCGACACCGTCGCGCTCGACCGGCTTCACCCGCACTTCGTCGAAGCGGCTGATCGCCTTGCCGATCCAGCTGCGCTCGACGGCGGGGGCCGCCACGCGCACTTCGCTGCTTGCCTGCAGGGCGCGCGCCAGGGCGGGAAGGGAAAGCGAATCGACGCCGTCGTCATTGGTCACCAGGATGAAGGACATCACGAGACCCTATCTGATCTCGGGCCCCGCCGAGAACTCCTGCGAGACGAAATGACGGGCAATTTCGCTGCAGGTGGCGTACCAGACGTCGTCGAAGGACCTGGTGTAAGCGACGAACTCCCTCAAGGTCGCCATTCGGATCGGCCGCCCCGTTATCTGCGGATGCATGACGATCGTGATCGAACCGCCCCAGGATCGCAGCTCGGCGAACTCGTCCTGCCAGATGGACAGGACGTGCGACTTCGATTGCAGCACCCGGTATTGGGTGGGGCTCGAGCTTCCGTAGGCCCAGTCGTCGAGCGTCGGCTGCTCGGGGATCTCGACGGGGCCGGGCCGGCCGTCGTCGAGAGTGATGCGATACGGCGCAAAATGGTCTCGCAGGGAACTGTCATACAGGAAGCCACGATCGGTCAGGGTGCGCAGACCGAGATGGCTCGACACGCCGTCCGGAGCCCGATAGCCGGCCGGCGTTATCCCGGCGACCCGATCGAGAGCTTCCAGGCCACGATCGATCTGCTCCTCCACCAGGCCGGGCACTTCCGGGTCGGCAGGAACATGGGTGTACCCGTGGTGGGCGACCTCGTGGCCGGCCTCCAGGATGGCGTGTACGTGGCCGGGGTAGCGCTCGGCGACTGCGCCCGGAACGAAGAACGTGGCCGGTAGCGCCTCGTCTGCGAGCAACTCGAGAATCTTGGGAACGCCGACCCGGGCTCCGTAGTGCCCCATGGCCAGCACGCCGGGGTTGGAGACGTTGGCAGGATCGTTGCCGATCCAGAGCTCCTCGGCGTCGAAATCGAAGGTCAGCGCCAGGGCGCACGCTTTCCCATCGGGCCACGTCACAGGCGGGATGGGAAGTTCGCTCACCCGATCAGGCTACCGGTAACGTCCGGGACAGGAGGTTCTATGGATGATCGGCGAGACAACAGCTTCGGGACTGCGGCGTACGGCGGCGACGGCTGGTCGCCGCGGCAATCCGACCATCGTGAGGAGTTGGGAACGGTCTGGTCGGCAAGCGCTATCGACTCTGAGTGGCGCCCCCTTCGGGAGGTGATCGTCCACACTCCGGATGACGAGTTGGCTGCGAGCGCCACCAACCCCAACGACGTCCAGATGCTGGCGCCCCTCGACGCGGCACGGGCAGCCGAAGAGCACCGCGCCATGATCGCCGCTTACGAGGCAGCCGGCGTGGTAGTCCACCAGGTGGCTCCCTCCTCTGAACCGTCGCCGAATCTCATGTTCTGCGCAGACCTGTTCGTGATGACCCCCGCCGGCGCCATCCTGGCCCGCCCGGCATCGACGGTGCGGGCGGGCGAGGAGAGGTGGATCGCCCGCCGCCTGGCCGACCTCGGCGTACCGATCATTCGCACCTTGAACGGTCATGCCACTTTCGAGGGCGCCGACTTGATGTGGCTCGATGAGTCCACCGCACTGATCGGGCGCGGACCGCGCACCAACCAGTCCGGTATCGACCAGATAACAACCACGCTCGACGAGATCGGCTCTTCGGTGATCTCCGTCGATCTGCCGTACGGGGCCATGCACCTGATGGGTCTGTTGCGATTCCTCGATCGTGATCTGGCAATCGGCTGGCCGCGGCGCACGCCCTACGCCGCTATCGAGGCGTTGAGACGGCGCGGTGTACGAGTGGAGTTCCCGGCGTTGGGGGACCGGGCCGATCACTACCGGGCAATCAACTTCGTCACGGTCGGTCCGCGGCAGATCCTCATGCCGGCTGGAGCCGACGACATACAGTCGTTCTACGAGGGGCTGGGAGTTGAGTGCTTCACAACCCCGACAGAGGAACTCTCCAAAGCCGCCGGCAACACAGGATGCCTGACGGGGGTCCTGAGCCGCCAACTTGTATAGCGGGGCCTACCGGGCCGGAAATTCGATAATCTGATAGGAATACACTTAGATTTAGTGACGTTGTATCCTTGAGATCAAGAGATCAATCGTATCGAAGGAGACAACATGGCAACTACGAAGCTCGATCCGTTTGCCCTCGTAGGCACCACACTGTTCAACGATCTGAGCCGGCTCTTTGATGGGCCCGGCACTCCCCGCACCACTGGTTTCGGCACCGCCCCGGGTGCTGTCGTTGAGACCTGGAAGCCGCGGGTCGACGTTGCCGAGTCAGATTCTGAGTTCATGATTCGGGCCGAGCTGCCCGGGATCGACCCCGATTCGATTGACGTGACCGTCGAGCAGGACGTGCTGTCGATCACCGGCACCCGGAGCTTCGATTCGGCAACCGACGACGAGGACGCCGCCACCGGGATGACCTATCGGCGCCGGGAGATCCTCGAAGGCACGTTCGTGCGGAAGATTCGCCTCCATGCCGAGGTTGAAGTAGAAGCAGTCACTGCAACGTCCGGCAACGGGATTCTCGAGATCACGGTGCCGAAGCAGCCCGTTGAGCTGCCGCGCAAAGTGACTGTCGCCGTGCAGCGGTAACTCCCCCTCCCGCCGCTGCCACGAGGCTGGCCCCGTTCCTCGGAACGGGGCCAGTCGTATGGCCCACCGAGTCTACGGCCGTTCGACCCTATCGACCGGAACACGGCTTCCGTAGGCTCGCTCCATCAGCCGATGGTGGCGAAGCGCCTACCCACAGTCCGTGCCATCGCCCGGCTCGCATGTGATTTTGAGACCCCCTCGGTCGAAGCGGTCGGCTCAAACCTCGAGTCGGCCGCTTCCCCGTAGACTGGCCGAATGATTCACATCACAGAGCTCGTCGATATCACCGACGACGTCGTCGCCACCTTTGACCGGCTCATCCCGCAGCTCTCATCGTCGAACCCGCCCCCGTCGATTGATGCGCTGAGCCAAATGGCGGCCGACCCGAACATCGTGCTGTTTGTCGCCCGCAATTCCGACGAAGGCCGGATCGTGGGCACGCTGACCCTCGCCTTCTTCCGGATTCCCACCGGCCTCCAGGCCAGAATCGAAGACGTGATCGTCGACGAGACGGCCCGCGGCGCCGGTATCGGCGAATTGCTGACCAACGCCGCGATCGATCGCGCCCGGGTCGAAGGTGCCAAGGCCGTCGGGCTCACCTCGCGTCCCGCCCGCGAGGCAGCCAATCGCCTGTACCTGCGCCTCGGCTTCGAGATGCGCGACACGAATGTGTATCGCCTCAAGCTGTAGAGCACGAGACAGGTGACGGATCCTTCGTAGCGTCTGTTGTGCATCCAGCCGGGCTATTCCCTTCTGGATGCACAACAGACGCAGACCAATCCCCATAGACTCGGTCCATGGCAGGCGCTTCCAAGACGTTTGAGCTGGCGGGCCGCGAGGTCAAGATCTCGAGCATCGACAAGATCATGTTTCCCGAGCAGGGGTGGACCAAGCTCGACGTCGTGGAGCATTTCCTCATGTGCATCGACGGTGCGCTGCGCGGCGTCAACAACCGCCCGTGCCTCTTGAAGCGCTGGAACGCCGGGGTCGGACAGCGCGCCCTGTTCGTCAAGCGGCCCAAAGGGGCGCGCAACCTCGTCGATGTAACGTTCCCATCGGCACGGCCCGGGCAGATGTTCGCTCCGATCGACGAGGGTGACGTGATCTGGATGGCCCAGCAGAACTGCCTCGATCTCAACCCGTGGAACGCCAGGGCGAGTGACCTCGAGCACCCCGACGAGCTGCGGCTCGACCTCGACCCCACTGAGAATCACGACTTCGAAGCGGCCCGGGATGTAGCCGCCGCGGTCAAGGAACTCCTCGATGAGCTCGGGCTCGTCGGCTGGCCCAAGACGTCGGGCAACCGGGGCATCCATATCTACGTGCGCCTGCTGCCGGAGTGGGACTACTACGAGGTGCGCCGGGCGGGCCTGGCTCTCGCCCGCGAGCTCGAGCGACGCCATCCGCTGGCGACAACCGCATGGTGGAAAGAGGAACGCGACGGGGTGTTCATCGACTACAACCAGAACGCGTGGGACAAGACAATCGCATCGGCGTACTCGATCCGCCACACCGGTCTCGTGTCGGCCCCCTTCCGCTGGGAGGAGCTCGCGACGATCGACCACATCGCGATGGACCTGATGTCCTTCAAGGACCGCTGGGCCGACGTCGGCGACCTGACTACCGGCATCGACGAAGCGCCAGGACGCCTCGAACGCTTGCTGGAGATGGTGGCCGGCGATGAGGAACTCGGCCTCGGCGAGGCGCCGTGGCCTCCGCATTACCCCAAGATGCCGGGGGAACCACCGCGCGTGCAGCCCTCCAAGAAGGTCGAGGAGAACTGGGACGACTGAGAGGTCGAGCCGCCCTGGTTGCGCCGGCGATGCCCGAACCCGTAGCCTCACTTCCGGGAAGCGGATCAGGAATCGGAGGAGAGGGTAAATGCACTTGCATCGCCTCATGGCGTTGACCGGCGCCGTCATCGGGATCATTGGATTGTTCTTCAGCGGCTTGACTACCGACGGCAAAGGAGTACTGGAAGGGCTCAGCCAGCAAAGCGACTCCTTCCCGGATGGGGTTCCCACGATCTGGGGCGGCCTCGATGCCTGGGCTCAGATCGTGCTTGTCATCTTGATAATCGTGACCGTGGCGTTGGCCGTCATGCCGGATCGGTTGCTCACCTACGACAGGACCGGTGCCACGATCACGGCGGTCATCGGAGTCGTTCTCCTGGGATACGCCTTCGTCAAGTATCTCGACGCCGGCGACAGCGCCGACACGCTGGAGGCAGGATTCGCCCAGGCGGCTGCCCAAGGGCTCCCCGGAGTCCAGGCCTGGACCGTGTCGCCGAGCGTTGGGTTCTTTGTGCTGATGCTCGGGACCGTTCTCGTAATCGCGGCCGGCATCATGAGCCTGATCGCGACCAAGGAGTAGTAGCCACGTCCGAGCAACCGAGCGTCGGAACCGCTCCTCGCGTGCCGCCGAATCCTGCATCCATATGAGAAGGGGCACAGGAGTGATCCTGGCGGCTGCACTCGCACTGGGTGCGGCGGCTTGCGCTCCGAGCGGGCTTCCCGATCGATCCGGACCCGGGGTCGATAGCCCGGCCGTCTATGCCGTGGCCATCCACCACCTCGCGAGCGAGCTGAACACGTTTGGGCCGGACCACCGTTTCTCCGAGCTGCTTGTGCTCGATTCGACGATGCGCGGCGCCGGGGACTTCGAGGCCATCGCCGAGCCCGGAGCCCCCTTCACAGATGCCGAACGAACTGCCATCAGAAGCGTGCTTGCCCCACTCGGTGAGGTTCGCTTCATCGCGAACGCAGCCGATTGGCGTGACGCCGACCTGCAGCCGGTGATTCGGGGGTCGGCCATTTTGAGCCTCGCTCCGCTCGAAGAGATCGACGCCACAACCGCGCACGTCGGCGTCAGCCTCTGGTGTAGTGGCAGCTGCGGTCTGTGGACAACGCTCGGCATCGAACGGATCGACGGCGAATGGCGGGTGACCGGAGCGGTCGGTCCGACGGCGATCTCCTGACCGCGGTCTAGTCGAGGTATTTGTCTTCGGTCAGCAGCTCGTAGAACTCGATCCAGCTCTCGGTAGTCAGTTCGCGGAGTTGTGGCCCGAGCTCGGTCGACGTCGCCGGGTACTCGTTGCCTGCCCGGTAGGGAGACTCGAGGGACTCGGCGATCCACTCCATGATCACCCGATCCTTGTCGCCCGGGGTGGTGCCGCTGTTGAAGTAGATGCGAACCGAATCGCGCTGGTCGGCATCCTCGTACGCCTTGCCGATCTTGGCGGCCACTGTCGCCGCCCGCCGTGCCTCACGCGGCTTCGCCACCCACACCCGCCGTACCAAATACATGCTCCGGTCCCTTCACTGACTCGCCGACTGACTAACTCACAACCTCGCTGAAGCCGGTGCCCTCCGGCCGCACCAGCTGATCGAAAGTGCATTCCTCCGCCGGTTTGTCCGGCCGCCACCTCTCGAAACGGGTGGCATGGCGGAAACGATTCCCTTCGAGCTGGTCGTAGCTCACCTGGACGACGACTCCGGGCTCGACGGGAACCGAATCCAGGTTCTTACCCGTCGACCAGCGGCTTTGCATCCCGGGAACACGAACGTCGTCACCGCCGCCGAAGCTCTTATCCGCCCGGATCGACTCGAACTGATTCAGCAACTCGACCCGATCATGGTCGGAGAACCCGGAGCAATGGCCGACAAAACTCAGGTCCCCGGCGTCGTTATAGAGCCCGAGGAGGATCGAGCCGATCTTGTCACCGTCCTTGTGAACGCGGTAGCCGCCAACGACACAGTCGGCGTCGCGCCGATGCTTCCACTTGATCCAGTTGCGCTTGTCCTCGACGTACGGCTCGTCGGCCTGTTTGACGATGATGCCGTCGCAGCCCGCCGACTCGTACTCGGTGAACCAGCGGCGGGCCTCTTCCAGATCACTCGTTACCGGCGTGAGGTGCCATGGAAAGCCCAACCCGGCAAAGAGGGCCTCCAACCGCCGCCGCCGTTCTTCGTACTGAACGTGACGAAGGTCCTCGCCCTGATGGGCCAGCAGGTCGAAGGCCACAATCTCGGCCGGGGTTTCGGCCGCCAGCCGGGTGATGCGCGACTCGGCGGGGTGGATGCGCTGCTGAAGTGCCCCGAAATCGGTGACGTCGCCGACCGGGACGACTATCTCCGAGTCCACGACGGTTCCGTCGGGCAACTGAGCGAGGGCCGGCCGCAACTCGGGGAAATAGCGAAGCAGCGGCTTCAGTGATCGGCTGTCGAGCCGCGGCTCCGATCCCGACCAGGCGATGGCCCGGAAACCGTCCCACTTGGGCTCGTAGAACCAACCGGGTGGCTCCGGAGGGTTCACGCGGATCTTCGCCTTCATCGGCTTGATCGGCGGTTCGAACGGCCAGTCTCCCATCGCGCCAGGCTACCGGCGACGGACCACTATCGCTTGACGGCTCGCATCACAACACCGTGGGCCGTTTTGGTGACACCATCGCGCTCGACCTCGCGGAGCACTTTCTCGACGCGTTCGATATCCAGGCCGGCGAATTCCTCGACCAGGTCATCCTCGGTGAGCAGCGCCTCGGCCATCGGCGGGCCGCCAACTCCCTGGTTGAGATTGTCCAGATGATGGGCGACGACCAGGACCATCCCGCCGGGCACCAGAGCCGTCGCGGCCTTGCCGTGGACGATGCGGCGGCTCTCTGCAGGAAGCTGGATGTAGCTGAGCAGCACCAGGTCGTACTCCTCCCGAGGCTGCCACTCGTCGACCAGGTCGATCACCTCGAATGTGACCTCGAGGCCGGCCACTTCGGCGAGTTCCCTCGCGTGGGCGATGCCGACGTCGGACAGGTCGAGACCGGTGACCTCATGGCCCTGCGCCGCCAGCCACAGGGCATTGCGCCCCTGACCGCAGCCGAGATCCAGCACCCGACGAGGCGAGAGCCCGGCCAGTTCCTCCGCAACCAGGGAGTTCGGTTCCTGACCAAACACCGAGGTGCTCCTGGCGTAACGTTCGTTCCAGGTGGCTGCGGGATCGCTCTTCGCGGCGAGGCGCGCCCGCACCCACGAGAGTGCCTCTGCTGCATTCTGATCCGGCGGGAACACCGGGTACATGACATGTTCAACGCGGCCATGGCGGACGATCAGCGTGAGGCGCTTGTACAGCGTCATCCCGGCGGCCTCCATCGTGGGCAGCCGGACCGATTTGCCGAACTCCATGGACTCGTCGCTCAGGACGGGGAAATCCACATGCAGCCGCTCGACCATCTCCTTCTGATAGTCGCTCGCCTGGACGCTCAGGCCGTATACCTCGGCACCAAACGCCGCGAAGTCGGAGGCCCGGTCACGAAATGAGCACGTCTGCGGGGTGCATCCGCGGGCACCGGGAATCGACTCCCAGCCTTCGGGCAATTCCTGATCCGGTCGACCGGTCCGCGGGTAGACGTACACGACGGCCCACGGAGAACCGACCTCGCTGAGGTCAACCGTATCGCCCGTGGTAGACCTCAACTCGATCGAAGGCAGGTGCATCCCGAGCAGGTGATCCGCCGCGCCGTCGTCGATCGGGACGGGCAGGTCGGTGGGCAACTCTTCGAGGGTCATGCCGGTAAGTATCGCACTGGTGGTCCGTCACTAACCCACTTATGCAACACGCTCGCTATCGGTGCTTTGCAGGCGCCAGTTCCTTACCCGCCAGGCGAAGAAGACGCCGATTGCGGCCATTGCTCCACCGGCGAGCTGCATGGCTCCGAAGCCGGCCGCCACCGCGTCGGCGATGTCGGCGGAGGCAGATACGTCGGCACCGGCAAGCACGTCCCTGACCAGTTCGATATCAGTGATCCGGCCGCTCATCACGGCGAACAGGATGCCCCCGCCAATCGCAGTGCCCGACGTGAAGCCGATGTTGCGCCCGAAGTCGTGAGCCGCCGTCACCCGACCGATCACGGCATCCGGGGTCGCTACCCGAAGCACATGGAACGCGGCGTTTGTGCCGAGGCCCACCCCGATCCCAACCGCCGCCATGACGATGAACATCAGCCACAGCGGAGCCGTTAGGCCGACGAGTAGACCGGACACCAGCAACGTCGCGGCCGCCAACGAGATTCCCGCCAGCATGATCTGGTCACCCGTTGCCCGGTCTTGGAGGCGACCACTGATGTTGGCGCCGACCGCCCAGCCAACGGTGAGGAACAACACGCTCCACGCTGTCAACGCCTCCGAGCCGGAGCGCGCCGCCCGGACGTAGACCGGCGTGAATACGTAGGCCCCGATGGCTCCAAGGAGGAGAAACATGACGGCCATCCACAATGAACGGTAGGGCTCGGCCAAGAAATGCCCGATCTTGAGGACTGGAGCCGGCGCCCCTTCGGCGTGACGCCAGTAGCCGAAGGCACCGGCCAGTGCCACCGCCGCAAGTACGACGGAGCGAAAGCCCAGAGAGTCGAGCGCCAGAATCAGACCGAGGAAGAAGACCGCCAGCAACGCCAGGCCGCGGAGATCAAGAGTGATCGGCTCTGCGGCGTCGACCGGGCCGGGCAGTGTTCGCCATCCGAGGACGGTGCCGAGCGCCACCAGGGGAAGGATCACCAGGAAGATCCACCTCCACTCGAGCACAGTGAGGACAAGCGCCGCGATCGCCGGCCCGGCCACGGCGAGGACGCCCCATACCGTCGCCCCCGCTGCATAGGCCCGGCCGACCATCTCGTGCGGATACGCCAGCGGCACGGCCGCCAGGGACGCGGTGAACACCAGCCCGCCCCCAGCACCGTGGAGCAGCCGGACCGCGACGAGGAGTTCCATCGAAGGGGCGAGAGCAGCCAGAATCGTGGCAACCCCAAAGACAAGGACGCCGATCAAGAAGATCCGTTTCACGCCAATCGAGTCGATGAAGGCGCCCGCCGCAACCGACGACAGGGTGGCTGCGATGAGATACGCGGTGACGATCCACGCCAGCAGCTCGACTTGTCCCAGGTCGGCGGCGATCTCCGGGAGCGCCGCGATGACCGCGAGGCTCTCGAACGCAGAGAGGGCCACCATCGTGAAGATGGTGATCGAAACGGCCGCATAGCGGCGCGAGAGAAGAGGCTGGACCCCGGTCATGGCGACACGCTACCGGCGTCAGGAAGGTGAGGGGATTTCGCCAGACGGTGGTCACGTAGGCTGGAGTTGAGGAGGAACCATGCGGACAGCCAGAGCCCTCGCCATGCTCGCCCTCGTTGCCGCCGGGATCTCCGGTTGCGCAGACTCCACGATTCCCCCAACGTCCGCGCCCGCCACAACGACTTCCCGGCTACCCACAACGACGCCGGCCACGACGGCGCGCGAGTATCGCCATCTGCTGGACGGCAGCGCCATCACCCTCGATGACCTGAATCGGGATCTGGCGATAACCCTCGGGGACCGCGCCGAACTGCGCTTGAGCCGGGACTACGACTGGACGGATCCGCTGGTCGTCGGGCCCGCGGAGCTGGCAGCAATCACGCCTCCCGACGACGCCGGTTATGTCGCGTGGGAGCTCATCACGGCCGACTCGGGCAATCTCATCATCTCGGCGACAGGTGTACCCGACTGCGAGAGCGACGACTGCAACCAGGCCGAGATGGACTTCGCGATATCGATTGTGGTGCGCCGCCCGTAGATTCAGCGTTCGCCGATACCGTGGCTCTCCAGGGCTGCCGCCAGGCCGTCAACATCGGCGACGGTCACTGTGAGCCCCGGGTGGCTGGGGCCGGCGACAAGGGCCGGAATCTTCTCGATGAACTCGACGCAGAGCCCCCGGCGGGTGGTCGAACCGAAGGTGAGTCCATGATCGGCCAGCGAACCTCGAATGCCGATCGCCTTCCACCACCGATAGCCGCCCGACCTCTGGTAACCGGCGATGTTCGCCAGCGGAGTCCTGATCTGCCATCGCCCGAACTTCGCCACGAACTCATCATCATCGGTGATGCCGACGTACGAGTTGCCCGCATGCACACCAAGCGGCCGCAACAGGTATCGATACCGCGGATTGAAATCGAACTCGAACTCGACCAAGCCACCCTCCTCCCGCGGAGTGTAAAGCAGGCGCTGTCTCTCCCCCCGTTTCACGACGTAGTCGGGAAACAGTTGGGGGGAGTGCCGAGCTTGCGAGGCGAGGGGGGCAGCGAA
>CAMYIJ010000029.1 GCA_947258375.1 uncultured Acidimicrobiaceae bacterium | reverse complement strand
ATCCACCGCCGCTTCATCAGCCGAGGCCTCATCCACCACAGACTCATCCACCGCCGCTTCATCAGCCGAGGCCTCATCCACCACAGACTCATCCACCGCGGCTTCGTCTGCGACGAGAGCCGATTCCGGCTCCTCGGTGGCGGTCAAATCGCCGGCTGAAAAGACATCGGACCAATCGTCCGGATCTGCATTGACCGCAACCGGTGGCGGGACGTAGTCATCGGCATCGAGACCGGTCCCGGTTGTCGCCGAGCGGGCGATCCCGAGAGATTCCTCGGTCAACTCGCGAATCCGGGCCGCTTCGGCAGCCGCCGCTCGCCTGATGACCTGCGACTCGGCATCGTCGACGGTCGCAATCAGGTCGGACAGCTGTTGCACCGCGGTGTCAGCGGCCGCCTCGGCAGTGTCGGCGCGGACCTTGAGGCCATCCACCTGCATCTGCAGCTTGTGAGCATCTGCGACGGCAGCCCTTGCCGGCTCGATCTTCGATTCCAGCAGCTTGACCCGCGCCTCGAGCCTGGCGGCGGTCTCGGCATGGCCAGCCAGCGCGGCTAGCTCGGATTCCCTCTCACTCAGCTCTCCGCGGACTTTCGTCAGCTCGTTGGTGAGCGGTTCGACACGGGCCGCCTGGATGCGCTCGGCATCGAGGGATGCCGTGGTGGCCTCGAGCTCATCATGCACCTCAGCCAAACGACCGGCCAGCGCCTCCGACTCCTGTCGCATATCCGCAGTGGCGGAGTCGAACTCGGTGCTTCTGGCCTCGAGCTGCGAAGACACCTCCGCCAGCTGCCCCTCCAAGTCGCCAACCTTCTCGGCGGCCTCGGCGGCCCTTGCGTCAAACTCGGCATCCTTGGCCCCGAGCTGCTCATGAAGTTCCGAAACCCGGCTCGCCAGCGCCTCCGACTCCTGGGTCAGGTTGGCCGTCATCGAGTAGAGCTCTGCGTTCTTGTCCTCGAGCTGCGAAGTGATGTCCGCCAGCTGCCCTTCCAGCCCGCCGATTCTCTCGGCGGCCTCGGCAGCCTTTGCCTCCAACTCGGCATCCTTGGCCCCAAGCTGCTCATGAAGCTCAGCCAGCTGGCCTTCGAGCCCACCAACCTGCTCCGCGGCTTCAGCGGCCTTCGCCCCCAACTCGGCGTCCTTGGCCCCAAGCTGCTCATGAAGCTCAGCCACCCGACCCGCCATCGCCTCGGCTTCCTGGCGCAAATCGGCGGTCACCGAGTCAAACTCTGCTTCCTTGGCCCCAAGCTGCTCATGAAGCTCCGCCAGCTGCGCTTCCAGCCCACCAACCTGGTCCGCGGCCTCAGCAGCCTTCACGTCCAACTCAGATTCCTTCGCTTCAAGCAGCTCATGAAGCTCAGCCAGCTGCCCTTCCAGCCCACCAACCTGGTCCGAGGCCTCAGCAGCCTTCGCCCCCAACTCGGCATCCTTCGCCTCAAGCTGCTCGTGAAGCTCGGACACCCGAGCCGCCAACGCCTCAGACTCCTGCCGCAAATCAGCAGTCACTGAATCAGATTCGGAATCTTTGGCTTCGAGCTGTTCATGAAGCTCGGACACCCGAGCCGCCAACGCCTCAGACTCCTGCCGCAAATCAGCAGTCACTGAATCAAACTCGGTATTCCGGTTGACCAGCTCCGCTTCCTTGGCTTCGATATCCGATGTGAGCTCGGCCACCTGGACCTTCATCTCGTCGACCAGCTCCGACCATGCGGTCGAATGGGCCCGGTCCTTGTCGCGAGCAGCCTGAAGCTCGGCAATCTGTGTTTCGAACTCCGCTACCTGCGCTTCGTGAGCTTCCACAGTTGCGCTATCGGGAGCGCCCTCGAAGAAAGAGGCCTTCTCCCGTTCAGCTTCCGCCAGCATCCGCATGGCATCTTCGCGAACGACGGTGGCCTCTTCCTGGGCTCGAACCCTGATCTCATCGGCGGCCGCCTGGGCCGCGGCCACAACGTCGCTGGCCCGGCCTTCGGCAACACCTAGCTCGTTCTGCTGGGTACTCAGCTCGCTGAGGGATTGGCGAACGGAGGCAGCCTCAGCCTCGAGCCGCTGCTTGGTTTCCTCGGCCTCTCTGGTTATTTCGGCCGCGAGGAGGGCGGCCTCATCACGGGCCTCGGCAAGAATCCGGTCACGCTCTGCATTACTGCCACCGGTCTCGCCGGCTGCGAGCTGGGTGGCTTCCGCCCTCTGCGCTTCCACGGCGTCGAACACGTCACGCAATTCGAGCCGGCGTTCCTCGACGGCAGCCTCGATATCGGCCAATTCGGCCCGCCGCGCCTCGGCCGCATCGTGGATCTCCGTCAGCTCGTGACGGCGCTCCTCGACACCTTCGTGGAGCTCGGACAGCTCACCCCGGCGAAGCTCAACCTGCTCGTGCAGCTCCCGCAACTCAGTCGCCATCCCCTCGACAAGAGCGTCATCGGAGATGTCGTACGCTCCCGTTGGGCCGGTGGCGGCCTGCGCCTCGGCGGCGGCCACTGCTTCTTCGGCTGCCGCGTACTTCGCTTCTGCATCTGCGAGGAACTGCTCGGCGGTCGTTCGCAGCAGCTGAGCGCGCGATTCGATCGCGGAAGCCTCCATCTTGGCGGCTTCGACAATCGCGGCCGCATCTTCGCCTGACCCGGAGACCGATTGGTTGGCCTCGGCAGCCGCGATGATTCCGTCGGCGCGTTCTCGCGCCTCGCGGATGATGCGGTCGGCTTTCGCGCGGGCCTGGGCTACCAAGTCCGGATCGCCTGATTGCCGCCGGTCATCGCCGCCTCGCGCTTGGCGCGTTCGATGATGTCTGTGGCCTCTTCCCTCGCCGCGGCAAGCACGTCGCCGGGATCGCCATCGCCGCTGATTCGTACGGCGCGGGCCTTGATCTCCTCTGCCTCTTCTAGTGCTTCGTTCTCGATCTGCTCGGCGCGACGACGTGCCTTGTCGAGGATCCGGTCCTTGGCATCGAACACCGCGAACATCGCATCATCGACTGAGCCATCGGTATCCGCCTTGGATTCCGACAGCCGTTCCTCAGCGTCGGCCAACTGGATCTTGGCTTTTTGGGACCAGGTCTCGAGATCACGGAAAGCTCTCTCTAGTTCCTGGAGATAGTCGCGGACCTCGCGCTTGTCGTATCCCTTGCGGACGATCGAGAATCGCGCGTTTTCGATCGACTCAGGAAGATCGGTGGAATCTTTCACAGCAATGCTTATCGGCGGCGTGCGCGGCCCGCTTGACAAACTTGCCTGACGGCAAATACCCGGTCGGCCCGCACACTTAGCCGCCGGCTAGATCGCTTCGACAATACCTTGATCGAGGTCCGGAAACGAGCGCAGATAGGCCCGGCGTTCGGCGTGGAGCTTCTCGACGGCCGCGGCATACTCGTCCAGGCGTCCCTGCCGCTCGTAGAGACGCCGCGGCTGCAGCAGCTCGCCGTCGGGGAAATCCGGGATAGCGCTGGCCACCTCGTAGCCGAAGTCCGGGTCGGTTTCCCACTCGATGGTCCTGGAGACGATGCCGGTGATCACCGCCGAGCTGTGGGCGATCTTCACCTTGGAAGCGGCCGGATCGTCCTCCGGTCCTCCGACCGCGCCCGTATTCATGAGGTAGACCTCGAGATGCGGCATCGTGTCGAGAAGTTCGATCAGACGGTTGCCTTGAAGTGCGTCGTTGTCGAAGAAGAACGGATTCGTGCCCGGGACTCGCAGACTCTTGCCGGCCTCAGCCTTGCCGCCCGCTGATGTCCCCCGCGTCTCGCCCAGCATGAAGAAGGCGCCGGCCTGCTCCCGCGACAACTTGGCGACCGCCGGGATGATGCTGTCGTTGCGGTTGAGTAGAAGCAGGTAGCTCGCCGGCGGAACGTGAAGCGGACTGCGATGGCGGATATTCGCCAAGGGGAAGGTCGAGCGTCCGTTGCGAGTATGCGAGTCGTTGAAGAAGTCGATCGTGCCGTCTTCATTCACATGGGTGTTTTCCAGCCACGCGTCGGCCCGGATCGTCCCCCCGTGGATGGTGGGCTCGTCCTCGGGGTCGAGGCCGAAGGTCTTGGCGAAACACCCGTTCTCCGTGGTGTGGACGACCCCGCCCGGCATGAGGGCGACGAAGTCGTCCTGCACCGGGAGTGACCCGAGTTGCTGGCGGAAAGTCGACGTTGTCTTGCCGGTGCCGGAGAGCCCCAGCACCAGGAGCGACTTCTCTTCTCCGTTGACATCGGGAAAGGTCTTGAGACCTGAGTGGAGAGCGAGGCCACCCGCCTGGTAGACGAGGTGGTTCCACATCCGCAGGCCGCCCATCTTGGACTCCCCGAAGTAGTCGGAGCCGAATACGCGGGTGACGTAGTTCTCGTTGTCGACAACGATCAACCTGTCGTCGGGCTTGCCCGGCGCGGGCAGTCCCGGCGTGTAGATCACTGAGAACTCGGGAGCCCAGCTGTCATCGCGAGGGAAGTACAGCTGTTGCTGCATACCCGGGATGTTGGCCTGAGTGCGTTCGATGAAGAGACGGCAACCGGTTTGGAACTCCGGATCAGGACCGATGTATCCCTCGATGAGGATCATGTCCTTGTCTGCGATGTACGCGTCCTGGCGGGCGGCCCACTCTTCGGCTTCGGCACGCGCAATGCGGTTCTGGTAGTTCTCCTCCTCGGTTACGAAGAACGTCGATCCGGCGAGACGGGCCGTGATCTTGGCCTCGTAGTTGATGTTGCCATGGACGGTTTGCTGGACCCTGGGCATGTACTCCAGCGCCCAGGCCTTCATCTGATCCAGCGTTGGGTTGACAGCAACCGACTTCGCGACAGGCAACTCGAACGACATCCCCGACTCCTATTTGTGCATGCGTTGCGCAACAATAGACCGCGCGGACGACGCGACGAATTACGCAAGAGCGGAGGGGGCGGGCTTCGGACGATACCTAGCTACGCAACCGTCACCGACTCGTCCAGGTAGACGTCCTGGATCGCGTTGAGCAACTCGACTCCCTCCGCCATCGGGCGCTGGAAGGCCTTGCGACCGCTGATGAGGCCGGTGCCGCCCGCTCGCTTGTTGATGACAGCAGTGCGCACCGCCTGAGCGAGGTCGTCGCCACCGGAACCCATGTAGCAGTTGACCACTTGCCAGCGCGTCAGGTCGATCGGATGATCGGTGGTGAGCTCGCTGTAGACCCGTTCATGGGTGCGGCCGAACCCGACGGCGCCGAAACCGTTGTTGTTCTCCGGCTGCTTCTGCTTGATGATGTCGGCCTCGATGGTCACTCCGAGGTGGTTCGCCTGGCCTGTGAGGTCGGCCGAAACCTCGTAGTTGACGCCATCCACCTTGAAGTCGCCGCTTCGGGTGTAGCACCACAGCACCGTGAACATCCCGAGCTCGTGGGCCCGGGCGAAAGCTTCGGCGACTTCTACGATCTGGCGGTTGGATTCCGCCGAGCCGAAGTAGATGGTGGCACCAACACCTGCCGCCCCCAGGTCGTAGGCCTGCTCAACCGTGCCGAACATGATCTGGTCGTGGGTGGCCGGATAGGTGAGCAGCTCGTTGTGATTGATCTTCACGATGAACGGGAGCCGGTGGGCGTAGGTGCGCGAAACCATCGCGAGGACCCCGAACGTGGAGGCCACTCCATTGCAGCCGCCCTCAATGGCGAGCTCCACGATTTTGGCCGGATCAAAATAGGCCGGGTTCGGCGCAAAGGACGCGGCCGCCGAGTGTTCGATTCCCTGATCGACCGGCAGGATCGAGACGTATCCCGTCCCGCCCATCCGGCCGTGGTCGAAGAGGCTTTGCAGATTGCGCAGCACCTGGGGTGACCGATCGGACTGGGCCATGACACGGCTCACGAAGTCGGGCCCCGGCAGGTGCAGATCCGCTTTCGGGATCCCCTTCGACTCGTGTTCCAGCAGAGACGTTGCTTCATCTCCGAGCAGTGATACGAGATCCATGGCAGTCAGTACTCCTAATCCGGACGCGCTTGTTTGCAATTCCCATTATCCCGGCTGGATTTGAAACCTCAAGCCAAAGCCACGGGATTGAGTGCGGCAGACGGCTCACACTGAACCATGGCGCCAGGAGTTGCGCAGCAACTCCCAAGCAATCCGAAGGATTCCCGGAATCCGAAGGACAGCGCACACAGAAGACGACCGCGCCAGGAGTTGCGCAGCAACTCCCAAGCAATCCGAAGGATTGCCGGCTACATGCCCATCGCGGCCGCGGCGGCGCGGGCGACCGTGGCGGCCCGATCACGCAACCGGCCCTCGGCGGCCAGGACTGCGGCCGCCTCGGCGCCGGCAGCCGCCTCCGTCAGGTCGACGTATATCTTGAGCTTGGGCTCGGTGCCGCTCGGGCGGATCAGACAGCGCCCCGCCTCTCCCAGATCGAGATCGATCAAGGGCGTCGCTCCCAGGTAGCGAGGTCGATCGTCGGCACCTTGTCGGTAGTCGACGACGCCGGTCACCACGAAACCATCCAGGTCGGTCGGCGGCGTTGCTGCCAGCCGATCGAGCATTGGCCCGATCTGCTCCATGCCCCCGGGCCCTTCGAAGCGAACACTGTGCTGGGCGCTCGCCCACACGCCGACCTCCGCATAGAGCGCCGCCAGCCGATCAATCACAGACAGTCCGCGGGCCTTGGCGTCTGCCGCCATATCAGCGAAGACGAGAGCCGTCGCGATCCCGTCCTTGTCCCGGACGGCCGGACCCACCGAGTAGCCGAGCGCCTCTTCATAGCCCATGATGAATTCGTGATCCGCGGCGGCCAGGTCGAGGGCCGCATTCCAGATCCACTTGAATCCGGTGAGAGTGACCGCCCAGGTGGCGCCCCGGACCGCAGCCAGCCTTCCGAGCATTGGCGACGACACAATGCTGTTGATCACCAGCGGGCGCGCCTTACTGCCGTCGAGGCTCCAGTCGGCAAGCAAGACTCCTACCTGGTTCCCCGTAAGCGCCTGCCACCTGTCACCGGACCTCACGGCAACGGCGAGGCGGTCGGCATCCGGGTCGTTGGCAATGATCAGGTCGATGGAGCTATCGCGTTCGGCGATCGCGAAAGCTTCGTCCATCGCTCCCGGCTCTTCCGGGTTTGGGAAGTCAACGGTCGGGAAAGCTCCGTCGGGTTCGAATTGGGCGACCACGGGCACAACCTCATGACCGCCGCTCTCGAGAAGCTCCTTGGTGTAGCGGCCCCCTACCCCGTGAAGCGGGGTGTAGACGATTCGAAGCGGCGTCGTCGCCCGATCCGCTTGCGGTCGGTCTATCGCATCGACGTATTTCGAGAAGAAACCGTCGGGATCAAGCGGACTGCACAGATCAGATTCGGCCACCGCCGACCACCGGATCCGGGGAACCAGAGCGGCGGCACCCGCCCGGTCGATCTCGGATGCGATCAGCACGTCATCCGGAGGCACGATCTGGGCTCCGTTGCCGGCATAGACCTTGTACCCGTTGTCCTGCGGAGGGTTGTGGCTGGCCGTGACGACAACGGCGGCTGCGGCGTCGAGGCGGCGAGCGGCGAACGCCACCAGGGGGGTCGGCGTCGGCACATCGAAGTAGCGCACGTGGAAGCCCGCAGCCGCCAGCACGCCGACCGTGTCTTCCATGAATCGCCGGCTCGAGATCCTGGCGTCGTATCCAACCACCACGGGTCCGGACATTCCCTGCTCGAGGAGGTGATTCGCCAGGCCCCGGGTGGCCTGAATCACGACGGCCCGGTTCATGCGATTGGACCCGGCTCCGACTTCGCCCCGGAGCCCGGCAGTACCGAAACGGAGGCGGGAATCCAGTCGATCTGCCAGTGCCTCCTCGTCTCCGGCCGCGACGAGTTGTTCCATTTCAGCGCTGGTGACCGGGTCGGGGTCGCCATCGATCCATGCCCGGGCGGCCGCCGTGAGAGTATCTAGAGACATACTGCCCTGAGCCTAAACGCCCCCGCCCCAACAGGTCTTTTGGGCACTGGCGACTCCAGTAGTGTGACCACGATGACGCCTCCTCCCGATCCGCAGATCCCGGCGTTCACTTCGCCCCACCATCTCGGCCCGAAGTACCGCGCACATGTCCTCGACCGCCTCAACAACGAGCAGTTCGACCTGCTCATCATCGGCGGCGGCATCACCGGAATGGGCTGTGCTCTCGATGCAGCTTGTCGGGGACTCCGCGTCGCAGTGGTTGAGCAGCGGGATGTGGCGTCGGGCACTTCGAGCCGATCGAGCAAACTCATCCACGGAGGCCTGCGCTACCTCGAACAGCTGAACTTCGGGCTCGTCAAGGAGGCGCTGCGCGAGCGAACCCTGCTCATTACGCGGCTCGCCCCCCATCTGGTTTCTCCGGTGCAGTTTCTCTATCCGCTCCGTCACCGGTTCTGGGAGCGCTGGTACGTCGGTGCCGGCATCGCCCTGTACGACCTGCTCGCCAAGCTGGGTGGGAATCCGCTGCCTCGCCATCGGCACCTCAGCCGTTCGCGAGCACTCCGGGAGATCCCGGCTCTGGCAAGAACGTCTCTCGTCGGCGGAATCCAGTACTACGACACCCAGGTGGACGACGCCCGACACACCCTCGCGGTGGCGCGTACGGCGGCAGCCCGCGGAGCCGTGGTCGGTACCAGCCTGAATGTGTCCAAACTGATCCGGACGGACGGGCGCATCACGGGAGCCGTCGCTACCTGTCTCGAAACCGGTGACGTGATCGACATCCGGGCGCGCCACGTGATCAACGCCACCGGCGTGTGGACCGACGACATCGAGATGATGGCGGGACAATCGGATGCTGACGTGACGGCTTCAAAGGGAGTCCATCTGGTCGTGCCCGGCGATCGGATCGAGGGCCGCAGCGGCATGATTGTCCGCACCCAGCAGAGTGTGCTCTTCGTGATCCCGTGGGGCCGCCACTGGCTGATCGGCACGACGGACACCGCGTGGAACCTCGATCTGGCCCATCCGGCCGCATCTGCTGCCGACATCGAATACCTCCTGGGCCAGATCAACCAGGTGCTGGAGACGCCGCTGACAACGGATGACATCGTGGGAGTGTTCGCCGGGCTTCGGCCGCTCCTGAGCGGCGAATCGGATTCGACGAGCAAGCTCAGTCGGGAGCATGGTGTTTGGCACACCGCCCCCGGCCTGACCACGGTCGCCGGCGGCAAGTACACGACATATCGGGTGATGGCCGAAGACACCGTCGACGCGGTCGTCAAAGACCTCGGCGGCGCCGTGCGTCCGTCGCCAACCGCCGAAGTGCCCTTGCTCGGAGCCGACGGCTACCAGGAATTGTGGGAGAGGCGGCTCGCGCTGACCGAGGAAACCGGGTTAGCGACAGCGCAGATCGAACGTCTGCTGCGGCGCCACGGTGGGCTCGCCCCGGAGGTCCTCGCCATCATCGCAGCCCGACCCGAACTGGCGCAGCCACTGCCGGGCTCACCGGACTATCTACTGGCCGAGGCGGCCTATGCCGTTGTCGCCGAGGCCGCGCTCCACCTCGATGATGTCCTTACCCGCCGAACGCGGATTTCGGTCGAGAGCCCGGACCGCGGCCTCGCCGCCGCCGACGCGATCGCGCCGCTCATGGCAGAGCTTCTCGGCTGGGACGACGCCGCGGTCGCACGGGAACTGGATCACTACCGAGCCCGGGTCGCCGCCGAACGGGAATCTCAGACCCAATCCGACGACCACACCGCCGACGCCGCCCGCCTCGGAGCCCCCGACGTAAGACGCCTCGGCAAGTAGTGGCCAGGTACCGAGTACTGAATACCGAGTACTGAGTACTGAGTACCTACCTACCTACAAAGCCTTCCCGAACTTGTCGGCGACTCCGGGTTCTCCGCGAATCCCGGTGGTGTTCTGGTGCCAGTAGCTGTCACCGGCGGCGGTGATGCCCCCGGACCGACCCTTCAGAACCAGGACCGCTCCGGCGTTGCCGATGCCTGCGACGTTCTGATCGGGAATCCCGATCACGAGGTCGCCATCATTGTCGGCACGCTCGTCGAACGCCCGCAACGCCCAACCCAGGTGGTCGTACTTGGCCGCCCCGCCTTTGACACCGGGTGTAGCCTCATTCCAACGCTGGTCGCCGGTCGGCTGCAGCCCGGCCGCTCCCCCGTAAATGACCGCCACGTCTCCGGCGTCTTTTCTGGCACCGATCTCCTGATAAGGAATGCCGATGGCGAGGTCGTCGCGCCCATCTGCGTCGAAATCGCCTGCCGTGAGAGCAAACCCAAAGCGGTCGTTGCGCTTGATATCTCCCAGTATTCCCGTTGTCGCCTCACTCCAGATCGTGTTGCCAACGGCCGTCAGGCCGCCACCCGAGCCCAGGAGGACCGCAACCGCTCCCGCCTTCGACTTCCCGGCGACGCCTTCTCGCGGAATACCGATGGCAAGATCGGCGCGGTTGTCACCGTTGAAGTCCCCCGTCTCGAGCACGGAGCCAAAACGATCTCCCCTTTGGGCCTTGTCGACGATGGTCGGGGTGTTCTGAGTCCACCATTGATCGGCACCCGCATCAAGGCCCCCGATCCAACCCCCGAGGATCAGCACCGCCCCGGAATCCCTCACGCCGCTCGTGGCATTGCCGGGTACGCCGATCGCCAGGTCCCAGAAGCCGTCACGGTCGAAGTCTCCGGCCGTCAACGCCTCCCCGCGATCGGCTCCGGTTCGATTGCTTCCAACGACTCCCGGCTTGTCCTGATCCCAGCTCTCGTCGCCGGCCGCGGTCAAGCCGTCGGGCGAGCCGAACAGCACGGCGACGCGCCCGGTATTGAGCAGGCCCCCGATGTCCTCACCGGGCACTCCGATAGCCAGGTCGGCGAACCCGTCGCCGTTGAAGTCACCGGTCGTGAGAGCCGCGCCGAACCGGTCACCCGGTTGATTGCTGCCGAGGATGCCCGTCGAGTCCTGGTGGAAGACCCGATCCCCCGTCGCGGTGAGACCGTTGGCCGAACCGGGAATCACGTGCACCAACCCGGCATCCGCCACGCCGCTGATGTCCTCGGTGGGGGCGGCAGCCGCCAGGTCCGCATAGCCGTCGAGGTTGAAATCTCCCCACGCCAGCACCGAGCCAAAGCCGTCCCCGGCTTCACCGACCTGAGCGATGCCTTCGAGGCCCTGCCGCCACATGTCATCGGCTGCGGCGCGCAGGCCTCTGTTGGTGGCGTACAGGACGCTGACGGCGCCGAAGCCGTTCTCACCGGGCACGCCAATGGGCAGGTCCTCATACCCGTTGCCGTCGAAGTCCGAGTCGATCGAGAACGTGACGCCGGGGTTGACGTAGAAGGACTCACACGCCTCACCCCCGTCATCGTCGCTGACGCACACCAGGGCGCTGCGAGTTCCTGCCGAGGGGTACGTGTGGCCGAACGACCGGGGTGAAGCTCCCGGCTTTCCTTCCGGCGGCCCTTCTCCCCACGAAACCGTGGTGACGTGAGTGTCGCTCGTCCCCCCGTCAACGAAGTGGACCGCCATCGGAACGCTCGCGCCGATCGGCGGGGTCGCGTCGAAATCGATCTGCGTGATCACCGGAGTCGCATTCCTGATGATGATGAGCGCGCTGTCGGCGTCGGAACCGCCATCACCGTCGTTCACATTGAGTGACACGAAGTAGGTTCCGTCCTCGGTCGGCGTGTAGTTGAGCTTGCTGTTGGTGCTCGAGGCGACCACCTGGCCGAGCAAGCGGATCTTCCAGTCGTATGTGAAGTCTTCAGCGCCCGGGTCGACTATCGAAGATCGCAGCTTGAGCAGCACGCCCTCTTGACCACCGTTCGAACTGGTGGGCAGCGGATCTCCGGCTTTGTTGGTGATCTCGACGATCGGCGCAACGTTGGCCACCGCAACGCTGGCGCCACCGGAGCCTTCGTCACCAGAGGGGTCGGACACGTTGACGGTGACGGTGAAGGAGCCATCGTCGTCGTAGGTGTGAGTTCCCGCCACCGTCCCGGTTCCGTCGCCGTTGTCTACGATCGTGCACGCGGGCGTCGCGCAGTCATCGACGGTGCCATCTCCCCAGTCCACCAAGGCGACGTGAGCCCCGCGATTGTCGGAGTCGTCGAATGTCGCAGACACCGACGTGGCGGCACCTTCGTTGATGGCGTCGGGGTCGGCAGCGACGATCACGGTGAGGTTGGCGTTGTCCACCTGAACCGAGAGGCTGTCGGATCCCGCGTCGTCGCCGTCGTCGACCGATACCGTGACGGAGTAGACAGCGGCCGCTCCGTAACTGTGAGATCCGGTGACAGCGCCGACACCGGTGAGCGCACTAAAAGTCACATCACAGGCGTCCGTCGAGCAGTCATCTACGGTTCCGTCACCCCAGTCGATCGTTGCCGTGTGAGTGTCGCCCAGGCCCGGGTCGGTGAAGACGGCGTTCACGTCGACAGGATCCTCTTCGGCGACGACGATGTCATCGCCGGCCGTCACGACGGGAGCCACATTATCGATGGTGATCGTCACCGTCGCGGCCGCCGAGTCGTTGCCCAGGCCATCGGTGACGAAGTACGTGAACGTGTCTGTGGGGGGACCCGAGCCGTCGTGGATGTACTCGAACGAGCCGTTTGGATCGAGGGTGAAGAGGCCGACATGGTGGTCCGGCGGCGTCACCAATGTAACGGTCAGATCTAGCGGATCAGGGGTGTCGTTGCTGCGCACTCCGTCGAGGGCGTCAGTCGTGAGGGTTCCTCCCTCGTCGACGTTGTAGAAATCGGGGTTGGCGACCGGGGCTTCCTCGTTGTCCTGCACCGTGACCGCTATCGGAGGGATGGGGATGGCGCCGTAGTTGGCATCAGTCGAGATGGGGTTGTGGAGGATCTGGTCGGCCGTCTCGCCATCGAGCAGCAAGTCGTCGACCGCCGTGATAACGAATCCCTTCGGCTCGTCCCAGTTGTTCGAATTGAACGTCTGGAATTGGGGGCTCACCGCCGCTTCGAGGCCTGCCGGCGTTGCCTCGATGCGCACGTTGTTGGTGGGCTCCGATGTGAGAACGACCGTGTAGGGCACCCCAACCAGGTCTCCCTCGGTGACCGTTGTGAACGGAATGCTCACTGTCACCCCGGCCGTGTCGTCGTCCTCGATAGTCACCTCGTGAGTTCCCGAAACCACACCGGGACCGGAGTTGGCGGCGAGGCTCAGGTCGATGGTCTCGTCGCCCTCGTCGATGTCGTCGGTGGCGATCGCCAGGTTCACATTGCGGGTGGCTTCGTCCGCCGTGCCCGCGGCGAAGGTCACCGATGTGGTTGTCAGGGTGTAGTCGGCCGCGTCGGCGGTCCCGGTC
The DNA here is from genome assembly GCA_947258375.1 of uncultured Acidimicrobiaceae bacterium. Taxonomy (GTDB): domain Bacteria; phylum Actinomycetota; class Acidimicrobiia; order Spongiisociales; family UBA5794; genus JAHEJX01. Next base: position 26,406 of record CAMYIJ010000029.1, on the reverse strand, counting down.
GGGTCCTCAATCACATCGACTGTGACGTCGGACACCAGGTTGCCCCCGCCCGGCACGGACAATTCGACCGTCGTGGTGTGGGTCCCGCTCTCGGCGGCGGTGGTCGAGGCCGGATCACTGAAGCTGATCGAGCCCGGATCCCCATCGTTGATAGTCACGGTGTGCGTGAGCTCTCCGGCCGGCGTGACCACATCGTCACCCGGATCGAAAACGATGAACTGCAGCTCTATCGTCTCGTCCGCCTCGTGGGTCGCGTCGGGGATGATGTCGATCGTTGCGGGCTGCGTCACCCCGTCGCCGCTGCCTGCCGGGAACGTCAGTCTGGTGATGGCCGGCGAGTAGTCGTCGCCATCTGCGTCGCCGTTGAAGGTGTCGATCACGTCGATGATGATGTCGGCACCCGCAACCCCGGCCGCGGTGTTGATAATCACGTCGACCTCATGGGTCCCTAATTCGGGAGTAGTCGACTCTGCAGAGACGAACGAGACGGTGAAGTCCACCGCGAGCGCTTCCGGCTGAGCCACGACGAACAGCGATGCGAACAGTGCCACCACCGTCACGAACCGGGTGGCGCGGCGCTTGACCCAGCCCCCACTATCGGCTGCCCACAGCAGACCGGTAAACATACGCCCGCCCTTTCATCAGATCTCGTTCGGTGCGGCGCCAGCGGCGCCACTGCCGTCACCTAACGCCGCGCTCGGCGCGCGATCTCAGTAACAGTGACGACCGGTTGCACGCATTCTCCCAGCCGCGGCATATCCAAACAAGGTGGATCGGGGCCATCTCGGTCTAGGCACTGCCCGGAATGGCCACCTGCGACAGGACCTCCTGATGGATTCGATGCCTCTCGCTGTCGAGAAGTGCCACATGGCCACTCCGCTCGAGCCACACGATCCGCTTGTTCGGTGACGCCAGGCCCTCGTAGATCATCTCTGCACTCTGGTGTCGTACCGTCTCGTCTGCCTTCGATTGGATGATCACGGTCGGTACGTGGATCCGGGGAAGAGCCCGCCGGGCGGCGTCCATGAGGTCGAGGAGATCCGGAACCGTTCCCACCGGCGAGTCCTCGTACTGCACCCAGTACTCAGCGGTATCGGACGGCGGTTCGCTCCGTTGTCCCGGCTGGATCTTGCGGGTCCCGCGGTAGACCCGCGACAACCACGCGCGCCGGTCGTGGAGCCGCTGCGGGGCATTGACCGTGGTCACGGACGCCACATCGCACGTCGCTCCCAGTAGGAGAGCGATGATGGCGCCCATCGAAAGACCAACCACATGCACCCGCTCGTAGTCATTGCGGAGATCCTCGAGGGGCTCGAGCGCCGACCGCACCCAGTCTCTCCAACCGGTATCAGCCATATGGTGTACAGACGTCCCGTGTCCGGCCAGCCGCGGCACTGCCGCCGCATATCCGTGGTCGTTGACGAATCGGGCCGCCAGCCTGAAGTGAGCCGGTGAGCCCGTCCAGCCGTGAAGCATCAGAAACGAGTCTGCCTGCTCGCCGTCCAATCGGAACGCTGCGGCCAGAGGGTGCATCAGCTCGGTCATCCGCGAAATCTAACTGAGGCGGCGCCCCTAACCTGACCAAGCGGGCGTCGTCGAGGCAGTGTGGGACGCCCGGAAACCGATCCGGGAGAATCAGTGAACAGTCGTCACCGAGCGGTCGTCGCATCCGCGGCGCTGCTGTTGCTACTGGCGGCGTGTGACTCCGCGGATCCAGAGCCGTCGACAACGACGACCACATCTACATCGGCAGCGCCGCAGGCGGCCGTCGATCGGCTCGTGGTGCTGGACGGCTCGGGCAACATCGTCACGATGGACCGCACTGGTGGAGATATGACGGCGATAACCGAGGACGCGGGTGCCGATCTTGGGTACTTCCAACCGAGCTGGGCGCCCGATGCCTCATCGATCGTCGCCTCGAGGCTGAGGTCCGGGTCGTTCAGCCTCGTGGATTTCGACTTGGCAGCCGGCACTCAATCCGAGGTGGCCACCGAGGCGAACGCCTTCTATGTGCACTGGTCCCCGGCGGGCGATCGTCTTGCCTACCTGAGCACCGGTGCTGCCGGGATGGGTTTATCGATCGCCGAGTTCGGGGCGGATCCAACTTCGAGATTGGTCGATCACGGCCAACCGTTCTACTTCACCTGGAGCCCCGACGGAGGCAGGCTGGCGACGCTGATCGGCCAGAGCCGCTTCGAAGTACGCGAGGTGGACGCGGGCGCGGCGCGCGAAATCGCCGAGCCGGGGGCATTCCAGAACCCGGCCTGGACCGGCGCCGGGATCTTCTACATGACGCGTACCGGCGGTGCCGATCAGCTCGTCGTCGGCGAACCCGGGGGTGCCGCCAAAGTGCTCGCCCGGTCGCCGGCCGATGCCATCTTCACCGTCCCCGCCTCCGGCGACCGGGTGGCCGTCCAGGCGGTTGGGGAGATCGACGCCGTGTCCGCATCGTGGCAAGAGGCTCCCCTGCTCCCGCTCAACCGGCTCGTCGTTGTCGAGACCGCCACCGGCGAGCTGACCCCGGTCACCGACTCGCCGGTGATCGCGTTCTTCTGGGACCCCGCCGGCGAGCAACTCCTCATACTCGATATCGGCGAGGGGCCGCATGCGGCGCGCTGGTCGGTGTGGGCGGACGGTGAGTTGCGGGAGCTGGTGGAGTTCCTGCCGTCTCAGGTGTTTCTCCAGAGCTATCTCCCTTTCTTCGGGCAGTACGCCCTCAGCACCACAATGTGGTCGCCCGACGGGACGGCGTTCGCCTTCGCCGGCTTCGTAGGCGACGAGGGCGGTATATACGTACAGGATGTCGCCGGGGGCGATCCCGTGAAGGTGTCCGACGGCAGCTGGGTGCTGTGGAGCCCGCGGTAGTCGGCCGCCGCTGTCACTGGTCCGCAGTAGCGTGCACCCGATGGCCGAACCGACCGTAGAAGACCAGATCGCCCGCCTGAGCAGCCTGCTCGAATCGGACGAGACAGCCGCGGCTGCCGATCTGCTCGCCCACCTACGCACCAGATGGCGGCGCGAGCCTGCGGCGTTCTCGGACACCTCGGTCGCGGCACTCCGCGACCATGCCGGAGCCGTGAACGCGGCCTTGTTGGACGCGGTCGAGGGTGTGCTGAAGAACACGTTCGGCTACTCGTCGTTTCGGCCCGGCCAGCACGAGATCATCGAGGCTGCCGTCCGCGGCCAGGACTGCATCGGGATCATGCCAACCGGAGCCGGGAAGTCGCTGACCTACCAGCTGGCGGCGCGGGTGCTCGGCGGCACGTCGTTGGTGATCTCACCGCTAATTGCCCTGATGAAGGATCAAGTCGATGCCCTGCAGGAAATGGGGATGCGGGCCACCTTCCTCAACTCCAGCCTCAGCGCCGGCGAACGCGCCGAGCGCACCGCGTTGATGCAGGCCGGTGAATACGAATTGGTGTATGCCGCTCCCGAGGGGCTCGAAGCCTCGGTGGGGGCGGCACTGGCGAACATGGACCTGAGCCTCATCGCCGTCGACGAAGCCCACTGCATCTCACAGTGGGGTCACGACTTCCGGCCGGCGTATCGCAAGCTCGCCGGCCTCAAGTCGCGCTTCGGCGTTCCCGTCATGGCGTTGACGGCGACGGCAACTGCAGCGGTCATGAGCGACATCGAGGGCCAGCTCGGCCTGGCCAACCCGCTGCAGTTCCGCGGCTCCTTCTTCCGGCCGAACCTCAAGATCCACCTGCTCAAGAAGGGCGAGCATGACGGACGCCGGGTCAAGGTGAAGGAATCGATCGGCAAGCTGTGCCTGGCCCGCAAGGGCGATAGCGGCATCGTTTACACGCTGTCACGGGCTTCGGCCGAGTCGACCGCCGAATACCTCAACAGCCTGGGCATCCGGGCGCTCCCCTATCACGCCGGGCTGAGCGCCGAGGATCGCACCGTCACCCAGGATGCGTTCATTCGCGATGACATCGACGTGGTGTGCGCCACGGTTGCCTTCGGGATGGGAATCGACAAGTCGAACGTGCGCTACGTGATTCATCGCGACATGCCCAAGTCCATCGAGGGCTACTACCAGGAGATCGGGCGGGCCGGCCGCGACGGCGTCGACAGCGACTGCATCCTTTTCTACTCGTGGCCCGACGTGCTCAATCTGGAGCGCATGGTCGGCAACGGGGCCGTCGCCGAATCGCACCGCCGCCAGATCCGGGCGATGTACAACTGGGCCGACCGTCCGGCCTGTCGCCACCAGACGATCGCCCGCTACTTCGGCGAGGAGATGGACCGCTGCCTAACGTCCTGCGACTTCTGTACCGGCATCGACGCTCTCGAAGGGCTCAGCGTGAAGGCCGGAGTGGGCGCGGGCGGGCCGCGCCCGATGTTCTCGAGTGAGAGTGTCGCGACTGCGGCGGCCGCCGGTTCGCCTCTGTTCGAGGATCTCAAAGCGGTGCGGCGTGAGTTGGCGGATGCGCGTAGTGTTCCGGCGTACATCATCTTCAGCGACGCCACGCTGCTCGCCATGGCGGCGTCCAAGCCACGCAACGAGGCGGAGCTGCTCAACGTGAGCGGGGTCGGCCCGACGAAGTTGGAGCGCTACGGCGAGGCTTTCCTCGAGGTGCTGCGGGCGGCGGACTAGAGGGAGGGTCGAAGCTGATTTCCGGTGCGAGAACCCATCACCCTCGGGCCGATGATTCCAAGTTCACTTGTTTCCTCCCCGAGAATCAGGCCGAGCCGGACGGTCTCTCGAGACTCCCGAGCCTTTCCAGATACCGACACAGGGCGGCGGCGTCGAGGTCGCCGAGGCCGTCCGCTTTAGAGTTCTCGTAGATGGGAATGGCGGTGTCGAGAAGCGGAGTGGGGGCACCGACTCCTTCAGCAAAGGCCTTGATGATGGTCGCGTCTTTGAGGATGATCGCCAGCCGCGCCGCCGGAGGGTCGTATGTGTCGGCCACCATCATGGGGCCGCGGATGTCAAAGATCTTCGAAGATCCGACTCCATCGCTCATGACCCGCTGAACGAGAGCCGAGTCCATGCCCGCCGCTATCCCCAGGGCATGGGCTTCGGCCGTCGCCAGATTGTGAACGGCTACCAGCAGATTGGCGATGTACTTCATTATCGATCCGTTGCCGAATTCGCCGAGGAAGTGGGTTGACCTTCCAATCACGTCAAAGATCGGAGCGGTTCTCGCGAATGCCTCTTGCGACCCGGAGGCGAACACCACCAGAGTGGCGTCGGCCGCCTGTAGGCCGGTGCCGCTCACCGGCACATCCATCAACTCGACTCCGACGTCGGCGAGCCGCTGGTGGGCCCGCTCCTTGGCATCCATCGGGAACACGCCCATCTCTACCACGATCAGGTTGTCGTGAGCACCACCCGCGACGTCTGCGGCCGCATCGTCGAGCGACTGCACGGTGGGAAGGGAGAGCAGCACGATGTCGGAGGCCGCCGCGACCGCGGCGCCCGACGACGCGGGTACGCCGCCCAGCTCTGCGAAGGCCTCCACCTTCTCGGGAACCACGTCGAACCCGTGGACCTCGTATCCGGCCTCCAGCAGGTGCCCGGACATCGCCGAGCCCATTACTCCGATCCCTACCACTCCGATGCGTTCTTTCACGGACACCTCCTGTTTCGGCCCATCATCGCGGACATCAGGGCGACGTGCTCGGAACCGGCGACGCCGACCGGATTCGGGGACGCTCTAGGCTCCGCCTCGATAGATCTTGGCGATTCTCAGAGGAGACCCCGATGATCGATGCCGGGTTTGGCCCGCCCTATTGGGCGACGGGTGAGATCCCCGAAGCCAACGGATTCCCCCGCTATCCGCAGGATGAAATGGCACGGCGCCATCGGTTCCTCGATGACTTGATGACCGCGGAGGGTCTCGATGCGATCGTGGTCGGTGGCGCAACGGGCCCCCTGGAGACCTCTGTCCAGTACTTCACGAACTGGCCGCCTCAGGTGCCCAGCTATCTCGTAGTGATCCCCGGCGAAGCTCCGATACTTCTTGTGAGACTGTGGAACCACTTTCCCGATGCCCAACGGATCGCGGTCGTCGAAGACGTTCGATACGGAGGCGACACGCCGGACGGCCAAGCGCAAGCCGTGGCCGACTTGCTCGCTGCTCGGTCCGCAACTCGAGTCGGCCTGATCGGCTCGATCCCCCACGGTGACGTAGACGTATTACGCACACACATGGCTGCGACCTCTTTCTTCGACCTAACACGCCACTACCAGGGGTTCCGCCAGGCGAAGTCCGAAGCGGAGATGGTATTCACCCGTGTCGCCTCGCGCATGAACGACGCCGCGATCGCGGCGCTCGCCGCTGAGCTCCGACCCGGCATGTACGAGTACGAGGCCGCCAAGGTCATAGAGGATGTCTACCTGGGGCAGCGCGGCGTGAACCTCATCCACTTCAGCCTGTCGACCCCGATGGATGATCCGCAGGTGTGCGTCCCCCACCAGTACCACCCGAGCCGGAGGATCGAGGCGGGCGATGTCTTCGTAACCGAGATCAGCACAACGTTCTGGGGTTATGCCGGCCAGATCCTGCGTACGTTCACCATCGCCTCGCCGCCGACCCCGCGCTTCGCCCGCCTCCACGATGTGGCGCTCGATACTTATCACAACATCGTGCGGGTCCTGAGGCCTGGGGCCACCGTCGGTGAGGTTCTCGATGCCGCGGAAGGGATCAGCGCCGCCGGGTTCGACATCTGGGACGACCTCGTGCACGGATTCGGCGGCGCCTATCTACCGCCCATCGTGCGCACCCGTGCTTCCCGAGGAGCCACACACCCTGACAGCTTCGAGTACCCGGAAGGCACCTTGCTGGTGGTGCAGCCCAACGTGATCGATGGACGGGCCGGGGTTCAGGTCGGTAACTCCCTCCAGCTGGTCAACGGCGGAGCCGTGAGCACCCAGCACTATCCAACCGAGCTGATCCACTGCGAATAGGTGGACCGCCGCGGCCTGACTTCGGTGTGCGTCACCATCGCACCGATTCGAAGCGTCGCGGGATTGACGCGCGCCTGGCTCCAGTAGGTTCAGGTTTGTGAGATTCGTCGCCCTTGCCTTTGCCCTACTGCTCGGAGCATGCTCGGGCACCGGTGCGGATGACGCGACAGCTGTCCTGGCACGAGAAAGTGACACGACAGTGGACTGGCTCGCGACCATCGAGCGCACGCGGGAGGAATCTCGTGTCGTGATTCGAACGGAGGTGGCCGCAGGGCAGGTAGGGACCGGAACGGTGCTCCACAATGTGTACGACCTCGACCTACCCGTCGCCTGGTCGGCGGGGGAATGGGACGGAACGGTGCAGGAGGAGGTCTTCGTCGACGGAGAAACCGGTTGGGTCAGGATGGCTGCTCCCGCGTTCGCCAAGTCGCTCCCAGCGGGCATTGAATATGTCGAAGCACCGACAGCTGCACTCGTCGGATGGGGCCTCGTCAATCTCGAACCAGACCGGGCCATGCCATTGCTGTACGCATTGGCTGGCGCGTCTGCGACCGAAGCGATCGATGAGGGAGACGGCCGACCAACGTACTCCGTCGACATTGACCCTATCCTTCTCTCTGAGCGGATCCCGGAGCGGATGGTTCCGCATTATCGAGCCGTAGTCGGGGACCTCCTCGACCCTTACCCCACCGCGGCAGTCGATGCGACCGTCGAGCTCGATGAGGCCGGGCGCATCGTCTTCCTATTGATTGAGGTGTCATCACCTCGCCCGGAGCTCCAGCCAGACCTCATCGTTCAAGCGGAGCTCAGTGGGTTTGGTGAACCGGTAGCACTCGACGTACCGACTCCCGACAGCGTGATTCATCTCGATGAGGTTCCGACTCTTGCGAAGACGCTCGAGATTGCCTCATCGACCCTCAGGTACACGGGGGGACAGCCGTGAACGACTTAGTACTCGCACGCTGTCAGGCCGCCATCGCCTCATGGCGAGGGCTCACGGTCGACGACTTCGAGTTCGATGATCCGAAGGGCTTCTCCTCGTTCACAATGGGTGTCCGGGCCAAAGGGCCGCTGGATCCGCCGGCGGTTCTCTATCGCCAGCTCGCCGGGAAGGAAAACGCCATCCTCGATTTCGCTGCAGAACGGAACGTCTTCCTTCTGCTCGGTGACGCCGGAATCGCCGCTGGGTGCCTCTACTACGGCGATGACTACCGGATCGAGGAGTTCTATCGGGGCCGCACCCTCGAGGCCGCCGATGTCTTCGACGCCGATGTGCAACGCAAAGCCGCCGCCGAGCTGTACCGACTTCACCAGCTCGAGCCGGAGGGGCTGCCCGAACCGACGTTCTTTGAGCTTCTCCATGAGAAGTGGGGCCCCATGGCCCGGCAGGTTCTCGGGAGCAATCGGGAAGCGTTTCCTCCCGACGAACAGAAGATGTGTGCGGACCTCGAGGCAATCTACAGCCCGGTGACTCTCTCCAAGGTGCTGCAGTGTCTCCCCGACCGGGCTCCGGTGTTCTGTCACAACGACACCTATCACGGCAACGTGTTTCTCCGCGATGACGACAGCATCAAGCTCCTCGACTTCGAGTTCTCCTGCCGAAACCAGATCGCCTTCGACTTCGCCAACCTCTTCGCCGAAACGGTGATGGAGCACGGTCTGGCTGAACCACCGCACTTCCGCATCGGCAAGCCGAAGTACACGGATGAGGATCTGGCGTCGCTCATCGGCTTCTATCTCGACAATGCGGAGTTCGCCCATGAGGCCGACCGGGATGCGGAATTGCGCAGCCTGGTGGCCGAAACGCGGCGGGCCATCATGCTGTCTGACTACATGTACGCAATGGCGGCGCTGCCACTGGCGTTGGAGCCGATCCAGAAGATCCGCTTCATTCCATACGCCCACCAGCGGTTCGCCCGATTCCTCGAAGCCTGGGAAGCGGAGTTCGGGGAACTGAACCGAGCGGCTTCTGAGCGACTCGACTAGTCGCCGTTGGTGCCCTGCTCACATCCGAAGGCGACCAGCACGACCTCCTGCATCTCTGGCGGGATCCACGGAGTGTCGGCGAAGGCTTCCCGATCGGCGGTGGCGTCGAATTCGGCCTGCCGTTCCAGGCAGAAGGAGACCATCTTCTCCTGGGCGGTATCGACCGCCCGGGCTTCGGGGCTACTGAACAGCTCAGCCAGCTCGTCCTCGGACTCGACGTCGTCGGTCAGTGATGCAAAGGCATCTCCGGCGGCTGCCAGCTCCGTGGACAAACCGAGCGCCGAGGCGTGCAACTCAGCGAGATCAGCAGGAGGCTCGATGTCTTCGAGGCCATCGTTCAACCGGTTGAATGCGGTCGCCACGCCGCCGTACACCTCTTGGACATCCTCGACGGTGAGCGCCTCGAAAGCGACATCGCGGGTGAGTTCCTCGAGAGTTTGATACATCGCGGTGGTGTTGCCCTCGACCTGCTCGGCGTACTCGGTGAGGGTGAGCTCGCCGCCACCACAGCCGGCGATGATCACCAGCACACATGCCGCCAGGCGGTTGCGCACGGAACCTCCTTTCGCCTCCCTTCAATCGTACGCCCGACGAAGGCGAGCTGCCCGGACCCGTCTCAGAGCGGGGTCCGGGCAGCTCGACCTACCGGGCCCCAAATCAGCCGATGTCGAAGCACGGACCCGCGAAGTCGTAGCCGGCGGCGGTGTCGGATACGAAGGGGCCTTCGAGCAGCGTGAACCCCCGTCCGGCTCCTACGTCGGAAACCGTGGCGCCCGGGGTGAAATTCGTGATGTCGACGTCGTATATGTAGGTCTCGCGAACGATGTAGTCGTTCGGGTCTCCGCCCCACCTCTGATTGGGGGCAAGGCCTTTGAAGTCGACGGTCACATCTTCGAGGGCGGCAACGATTCCGGCCCGTGTCAGATCGCCGTTCGCGACGGCCTGCTCCAGCAGCTGCAATGTGGCATACCCCTCGGTCCAAGAGTGCACGTAGACGTCGGTGAGCGGTGCGTCGGGTCGATAGGTGCGCATCGCATCTTTCATCTCGGTCATGCCGGCGCCGTCCTGGACGTCCCACAGCTGCGTGTAGGTCGAGTGGGTGTACACCTCGTCGGCTATTGGCCCAATCGGCGAGAGGAGGAGCTCAGGAGCCCATGTCGGCGAGTTGCCTGACCATTGGGCCCGCAGACCCTGAACATAGGAACCCCCGAGTATCTCGGCGAACTCTGCCGGCGAAAGAGTGACCCAGACGATGTCGGGTTCGGCAGCCACCAAGCCGGCGATGACTGGCGCCAGGTCAGCACCGGGAAAGACTGTACCCTCGCCATCGAAGACCACATCAAGGCCCAGGGCAGCTGCCGCGATCTTGGCTCCTGCCGCCCCGTCCTGACCGTAGTCACCAGGGAGCGAGATGATCGCAATAGTTGACGCGTCATTGGAGTCCTTCAGATAACTGACGCCGTTCATAGCTTCGATGCAGTAGTTGGCCTGCAGCTCCATGACGTTGGTGCCGAGCCCAGGGCCCGCCCAACCTGAGTACCACGACAGAGGGATCGCGATCAGGTCGTCGTCGACGAGCATTCCGGCCGTAGCCGCCGTATGGGGAGACCCAACCGACTGGCTGAACATGAAGACACCGTCGGGGCCGACTACCGACATCTCCTCGTAATTGGCGACATGGGTATCCACGTCGTAGCCGTTGTCCCGGATCACCAGCTCAACCGGACGCCCGGCGATCCCGCCGTTGTCGTTGACGATCTGCCAGAAGACTTCCTGGCCGGCGACGATGGGCCCGGAGAGCGAAGCGAACACTCCGGACAGATCGGAATTGAGGCCAATCCTGATGGGGCGCTTGGGGCAAACCGACTGATCAGAGCCGGATCGCCATAAACAGTCGATCTGAGCTGTAGCCGGATAGTGGCGTGCCACCAGGGTGCCGGTGTCGGCATCGAACTCGTACTCGACATGCAAGTTCTCCAAGGCCAGCTTCCTGCCGAGCGCCGTGTGGCAGTACACGTCAATTGAGCCTTCGAAGACGAACGGGTCGACGTCGGTAACTTCGCCGGAGCCGAATGACGAGCTTCGTATCAACTCCCCGTACTGTCCATAACAGATGCCCGTGGGATCGGCAGTGCCGTGTATGTGGCCGGTGCCGCCAATCTGGATCCGGATCTGGCGCTCGCCGAGAATCTGACCGATCTCGTTGCTCTCATCCAAGTAGGTGCTTTCCCAGGATCCGACGAACGGATTGTCCGGCGGCGCCGCCGCCACAGGCGTTACCAGGGCCACCAGCAGTACCAGTCCACCTCCAAAGGCGATTGCGCTCGAACTCACTCGCGTAAACATGCGGACTTCCCCTTCTCCCCACCGCACGTCTAACCGACATCGCCGGCGCGTTGCGGCAATCGTGTTTTGCGGTGCTGCTCGAAGACTCCCCGACACCGGCTCCTTCTCGTACCGGTCACGCGGGAGGACTGTACGACAAGCACTCCAATCAACTATATGCGCTCGTGCGGCTGATTAGGCGATAGATCGTCGGGCCAAAACGTGGGGTGACTCCAGCCGGCTCACTAGGCACTCCCTCCCAGCACCCGATCCACGATCGCGGACGCGATCTCCAGCGAGGCAGTCGCCGCCGGGGAGGGGGCATTCACTACGTGCAGTGCATTGGGGCGGTCGACGAAGAGGAAGTCATCGATGATGGAACCGTCTGGTCGAACCGCCTGAGCCCGAACCCCGGCGGGTGCCGGCTCCAGATCGGCGGCGGTGATTTCGGGGAGCAGCTCCTGCAGGTTGCTCACGAAAGCGCCTTTGAACACGGAACGCGCCATCTCACCGGCGCCGCGCCGCCAATAGCGGCGGGCGAGCCGCCAGAAGCCGCCGTAGCCGAGGGTGCCTCCCAGGTCGCGCAATGACACATCGCGGCGTGAATAGCCCTCCCGCTTGAGGGCGAGCACGGCGTTGGGGCCGGCGTGGACGTTGCCGTCGGTCATGCGGGTGAAGTGGACTCCCAGGAACGGCAGGGCGGGGTCCGGGACGGGATAGACCAGGTGGTTGATCAGGTGACGGCGGCTCGGTACCAGCTGGTAGTACTCGCCGCGGAAGGGCACGATTCTTGCCGGTGGCTCGGACCCGCTCCTGGCAACGATTCGGTCGCTCTGCAGCCCGGCGCAGGTCACCAGGAAGCGGGCTGCAACCTCACCCCGGCTCGTCTCGACAACGTGTTCGCTGCCACCGCCGACAGAAGCCAGCATCTCGGTATCGAGCCGCAGGTCGGCGCCCCGTTCGGCAGCCAACCGCGCCAGCGTTCGACAGACCGCGTCGTAGTCGATGATGCCGGTGGTTGGGGAACTGATGGCGGCGACCATCCGCACGTTGGGTTCGATCTCCCTGCCCTGGGGGGCGGTCAGCATCTCGACGGGCACGCCGTTCTGCTGCGCCCGTGAGTAGAGCGCCTCGAGCGGAGCCCGCTGCGCCTCGGTCGTGGCCACAATGAGCTTGCCGCAGATCTCATGGGGGATGTCGTGACGCTCGGCGAAGCGAACGATCGACTCCTTCCCGGCGTTCGCCATCAGCGCCTTGGCCGATCCGGGGGCGTAGTAGACGCCGGCGTGGATCACTCCCGAGTTGCGCCCCGACTGATGCTGCGCCCAGTCGGCCTCCTTCTCGATCAGAACCAGCGACGCGCCCGGGGATCGTTCCAGGAGTGAATTGGCGACGGCAAGACCGATGATGCCGCCACCGACAATCATGTAGTCGTATGTCGTTGCCATCGCTGCTCCTCTCTATGTCTCGGTCAGCCGGCGCAAATCCTCGCGAGCGGAGTCGAGGTGGACTCGAGCCTTCGCCAGCCGTCTCGTTGCGCTCTCGACCCGCAGTTCGGCAGCGTGGACGTCTTCGGCGGTTACCGAATAGAGCAGGCTCGATACACGGGCCCGGCGCTCCTCGAGCGCATCCTCGAGATTCGATAATTGGGCCTCGAGAGCGCGCACCCGCTGTTCGGCGCTGTCAAGTCGCTCCTCGGCCACGCCGAGCGCCTGGTGGGCGGCTGATTCGGGAGGCGAAGCCAGGTCGAAGGTTTCCCCGGCGAGAACGGCAGAACTCGTCGGCAGCTGCCGCAGCACCGCCGCCATGTCGATCTCGAACGGTCCGACCATCTCCTTGCGGCGTAGCCGGGCCGGTAGGAACACGAAGGCGGCATCCGCCGAGGCTGCCACGACGGTGTCCTCATCGGGATGGACAAAACACTCGACGTCGGCCGCAATCCGCGCCCGGTACGCCATGGCCTCGAGCGTCTTGCGGGTGGGCGCCACCAATTCGCCGGCGACGGCGCCACCGAGGAGCCGCACTCGAGCCTGCCCCCAGTCCTCGGTCCTGGTGAACAGATAGGCCGAAAGCAACGCCATGCGGCTGGCGTCATCACCATCCCACCACACGTCGATGCGTCGTTCGGCCTCGGGTATCTCGGCCAGGCGCGCCCAGCGCTCCTCGTCGCTGAGCATGTTCACCACATTGAGCCCCAGGCGGTGGACCTCGCGAACGGCGAGGAGGTAGCTCGCGAGGTGGGCGGCCTCGTCCGTCTCCGGCCATCCGAACAGGACTGTATTGGCCTTGATGGGCCCCAGCCCAAAGGACTGCACGATCACAGGCAACGCTTCCATCGCATCGGGGGCGAGGACGGCGCGGCCGTGGACATCCAGGCCGGTGTTGCTGACCTCGCGCTGGAGGGCGGCATCCTGCTCGGCTCTCTCCTTGCGGCTGACGGCACCCTGGCCGACCACGATCTGAATGACCGCCGTGAGACCGGCACCACCCTCGAGCCATGAGGCGAAGCGGAGCAGCCGAGCGCGCCTGTGCGGTTCGGCCGAGAACGCCAGGACCTGGGGACGCCAGCTCCGAGGATTGACCGCCCCCGGCGGGATGGCCCGGATGCTCTCCTTGGCTCTCTGGAAGTAGAACGAGCGGCTGGCGTCTGTCCACCTTCTTGGCCGGTCGACCTGCTGCAGGTAGTAGCGAATGCCGAGCAACGCCGCGATCGCCAGTCCCCCGGCAATCGGGTTGATGGCCAGCATGACGCCGAGGCAGGCCAGCGCGCCGCCGAGGCTGAGCCGCCGGTCGAACCACCTGAAACGAGGGCGGAAAGAAGGGTCGGCTCCACGAGCCTCGTAGTAGGTCGCGTAGTTGAGCAGCCCGTAGGAGATGAGGAAGAACATCGACACGACCGGAGCGATGGCGTTGAGCTCGCCGAGAGCGACCGTGGCCAACGCGATCGCCAACGAAAGAAGGGTCGCCCGGCGCGGGTTCGCCGTCGGGCCGTGGCCCTTGGCAAGAGTGTTGAGGATCGGAAATACCCGATCGGACGCCAGCGACTGCAGAATCCGCGGAGCGCCGAGAAAGGATGCCATGGCCGAAGACAGCGTGGCGGCCACGACGCCGGCCACGATGAGCGGGCTCCAAGCAGCCACGGCTCCCATTGCGCCCCTATCTGAGATCAGTCCCGCGGAAGAGAGGTTGCCGGCGAAGAGGAGGGCCACAGTGACGTAGACGAGCGTTGAGACACCGACGGCGGCGAAAGTACCGGCAGGCAGGCTCCGGCCCGGGTCGCGCAAATCGCCCGACATGCTGACCCCCTGCGTGAACCCGGTAACTGCCGGAAAGAAGATGGCGAACACCGCCCAGAACCCCAGCGTCCCGGATGGCCGCCCCCAGCCGTCGCCTGCCAGGCCCAGGTCGAAGTCGGGAATGGCTCCGAGATAGAACGAGCCGAGAGCAAGCACCAGCAGCACCATCACCCCGAACTGAAAGCGGCTGGCCGCGTCTGCTCCCAGCCAGGCGAGCCCGTAGAGGGCGACGATGGCGACGGCGGCAATGACCTGCGGGGCCCAGGACGCCGTGAGGTCGGCGGTGCGGGAGACCGCTTCACCAAATCCAACGGCATAGAAGGCGATCGAAACCGACTGCGCCAGAAAGAGAACAACTCCGATGGCGCCTCCGAACTCCATGCCGAGGGTGCGCGAGATCATGTAGTAGTCGCCACCCGCCCGCACCTCGAGGTTGGTGGCTATAGCCGCCAGCGAGATGCTCGTCACCACCGCCACGGCCGTGGCAATGGCCATGATGAACAACGTGTTGCGCAAACCGGCGTTGCCGACCACGAAGCCGAGCCGCAGGAACAGGATGATTCCGAGGATGGTGAGGATCGACGGCGTGAACACCCCCGCGAAAGTCCCGAGAGTGCCCCGTCGCTCGGTCGAGGCATGCTGCGTCACGAACTGCAGGGTATCGGCCTTTTCCGCCGCCTACACGTCGATGTCGTCGATTATGCCAACGACCACCGCCCGGATCGGGGCCACCGTCCAGCCCATGATCTGCCGGGCGCCGGTGCCCTCGTCGAGAATCAGCACAGTCTCGCCGGCTCCGGCATCGACTACGTCGACGGCGATCGTGTAGTCGCCGGTCGGCTCGCCGGCTGGGGTGAGCAGGTCGCAGAGGAGCAGCCGCCGGTGGTCGAAGATCGGGGCGCTGATCGTGGAGACGACGGTCCCGGCCACGCGGCCGATTTTCATTTCTCGACCCCCGTCTTCTTCGCTGCCGGCTTCTTGGCTGCCGACTTCTTGACTGCCGGCTTCTTGGCAGCCGGCTTCTTGGCAGCGGGCAGTGGCTCAACAGCCAACTGGTCGACGATGCCGACGATCGCGTGGTCGACCGGGACGAACGGTTCCGGCATCGCCTGGGCGGCCTCGCGCGAGCCCACGAAGTAGATCAGCTCGCCGGGCCCGGCCATATGGACACCGTCCGCGGCGATCACGGGCCGGCCCCGGTTCGCCAGGTCGCGCTCGAGCGGCTGCACGATCAGGAACCGGACCCCTTCGAGATTCGGGGTCTTCTCGGTGGCGACCACGGTTCCAATGACTCGTCCCAAATGCACCGTCAGCTCCCTCGCACCCGCACGCCGAAGCGCCCGTGGGCCGCCAGATTCTCGTCCATCTCGTCGTGAAGCTGGGCAATTACACGGGAGCCCACCAGCCGTCCGGGAACCCGTTGGGTGCCGATCTCTACCGCTGCCTCCACCTCGACCACCGGGCCCCGGAAGAGCAGGTAGCCCTTACCGCCGAGACCGTCGGCCAGGAAGATCTCCCGTAATGTCACGGCGGCTCCTTTGAGCCCCGCGTCGGCCGCAGTGATCGTCGCGGCGACCGAAGCCGTCTCGATGATACCGAGCGCCTCGCCCTCCCCCACCTCCCTGGTGCCGGTGAGGGCCGCCACCAGCTGCGGGTGCGGATCGGGCAGGAACATCCGGTCAACCACGTAATCACTGCTCACGAGCATTGCCGCATCGAGGGCCTCTTCGAGGTCGGCGACGGTGCCACCGATCAGAATCAGGTAGCGGCCGGGCTGCACCGTTCCGGTCTTGATGACGTCGAGGGCGGCGCGCTTGACCATGGCGTCGCCCGCTTCGATACCGGCCGCAATCGACCCGAACTCGAGAAGTGCGATCGCGGAGGTGAAGCCCATCCGCTAGACGATCCGCAATGCCCCGACGACGCTCACACGGCGCGGCCGTGAGAACGTGCGCGGGCGTGTCATGCCATCGCCGCTGGGACTGGCGATCGAGAACGAGCTGTAGCCCTCGCCCCCGTGACCGAGGCCGGAGAAGAACGACCCGTTGGCCACGAAGATCGAGCAGTTCATCGCCCGCGCCATCCGGGTGATGGTCTCGACGTTGGTGGAGTGAATCCCCGCAGTGTGGCGGAAACCATGCTCGGCGCGAACGGCCAACTCGATCCCGACGTCGACGTTGGGTACCCGGGTCACCGGGAACACCGGCATCATCTGCTCGGTCCACACCAGGTTGTGCTCGTTGGGAACGTCGGCGACGACCAGCCGGACATCATCGGCGACCTGCACCCCGATCTCGTTGAGAATCACCGAAGCGTTCTTGCCGATGAGCGCCGCATTGATGACACCCGGCTTGTTGGGCGGCCCCATCTCCTTGAAGATCACGCGCTCCAGCCGCTTTAGTTCATGCTCCTTGAGCACGTACGCCCCGGCGGCGGCCATCTCCCGGAGCAACTGATCGGCAACGGAGTCGACAACGATCGCTTCCTTCTCATCCGTGCAGATGAGGTTGTTGTCGAACGACGCCCCGGCGACGATCGCCCTCGCGGCCCGCGGGATATCCGCCGTCTCGTCGACAACGGCCGGCGGATTGCCGGGACCCGCCGTGACGGCCCGTTTGGTGGCGCGGAGAGCCTCCTCAACGACTCCCGGACCCCCGGTGACGAGGAGAACCCGGACGTCGGGGTGATGCATCAGCGCCTTGGCACTGTCGAGAGTCGGCACACCGATCGCGGTGACCAGGTCGGGAGGGCCCCCTGCGGCCACGATGGCGCGGTTGAGCAGCCGGACGTTCTCTGCAGAGCACCTCTTGGCGTTGGGGTGCACGTTGAAGACGACGGCGTTGCCGGCGGACAGTATCGAGATGGTGTTGTTGATGATCGTCGACGTGGGGTTGGTGGTAGGCGTGATCGCGCCCACCAGACCGACCGGCGCCCACTCGATCACGGCCATTCCGGCATCACCCGTCACGGCGTCCGGCTCGAGGTCCTCAGGGCCGGGAGCCTTGTTCGCCACGAGGCGGTTCTTGATGATCTTGTCCTCGTAGCGCCCCAGACCGGTTTCGGTGTGGGCCAGCATCGCCAGGTTCTCCGACTCGGCAACCATCGCGGCCCGCACTGCGTCGATAATGGTGTGCCGGGTTTGGAGTCCCATCCGCGAGTAGACGTCCTGGGCCCGCTTGGCGGCGGCCACCGCCTCGTCGATCCCTGTATGGATGCCGTCTCCCAGCTCAACATCCTCGGTCAGCGAAGACCGGGCCGCCACCGTGGCAGCCGGCCGTTCGCCGGCACCGCTGAGCCGATCCTGGACCCGATCGATGATTCCCTGGATATCAGTCTCGGTGAGCGTCTTCACGGGCGCCGCTCACTTCCGGCTGGGCTATTTCCTGAACTGCTCATCGCCATCCACTTCCCAGGAATCCACGATCGCCATGACGACGGCATCGCACGGCCGTTCATGGGTGTACTCGGTCTGGCGGGCAGAACTGCCGCTGGCATACATCACGACCTCGCCAACGCCGGCACCGACCGCGTCGGCGGCCACCACGTGGCCGCCGGTCGGCTTGTTGTCGACGCCGATCTGTTCCAGCAGCAGGAACTTCAGCCCCTCGAGGCGGACTTCCTTGCGGCTGGCGACAACGGTTCCCGCAACTCGCGCTAACAGCATGCGCTGCCTCCCGTCGTCCTACTCGGCGACACGTCCCAGTGGCAGCACCATGTCGATGGTGTCGTGGGGGCGGGCAATGACGTGACTGCTCACGACTTCGCCGACCCGCTCGGCGCCGCGGACACCGGCGTCCACTGCGGCCTTCACCGCAGCAACGTCGCCGCGGATCACCGCGGTTACGTAGCCGCCACCGGTCTCTTCGTACGAAACCAGCTCGACCTTGGCGGCCTTCACCATGGCGTCCGCCGCCTCAACCATGGCCGGAAAGCTCCTGGCCTCAATCATTCCCAAGGCATCAGCCATTGGTTTCTCCTCTCATTGTTCTCACTGAGATCTTCACTTCTGGACACGGCCTTTCACTCCCTCGAGGGAGGCGACCGCCGCCCTCCAGCCAACGTCGATGTCGGCTTCCTCGCCACCGAGATAGACCCGTCCGACGGCGCCGAACGCCCGCACCTCCAGCACGTTGATGTTGGCCGCCTTCTCAGCCTCGTTCGCGGCCAAGGCGGCATAGGCGGCGGGCACGCACTCGAGCACATACAGCGTTTGCCCCGGCGTGATCATCTGGCCGTGGCGCATCCGGTTGATGAGCTGCGCCTGGTGATCGTCGATGTGGCGCACGATCTGGCTCGACAGGACCATCGGCTTGAGACGATCGGTTTCCTTCAGCCCGACGGCTTCGAGGATGGCGGCACCGGCGCCCCGCGTCTCGGCCTGCTCGGGTGAGTGGATTTCGAGCATGCCGTACACCCGCTCGACGATCTGCATGCCCGGCTTGACCTTGTTCGACTTGAGGGCGACGTCGGTGAGCCGGTTGATCTCGATACCCGGAGAGATCTCGACGAAGAGGGCCGCCTCGTAGGACAGCGGAAAGAACCCGGCCGCAGTGGTGCCGATGAAGGCGGCGTATTGCGGCTGGAGGCTGTCGAGAAAGACAAACGACCGCAGTTCAATATTGCTCACTGGATGTGCCTCCTGTAACGATGGCGATTCCGGCCGAGGCGCCGATCCGGGTGGCCCCGGCGGCGATCATCTCCTCGACATCTTCCCTGCTGCGTACTCCGCCCGATGCCTTGATTCCCATCTTGGGGCCGATCGTCTCCCGCATCAGCAAGACATCGTGGACGGTGGCCCCTCCACCTGCGAAACCCGTTGATGTCTTTACGAAATCGGCCTTTGCCAGCTGCGCCAGGTGGGAGGCCATCACCTTCTCCTCGTCTGACAGCAGCGAGGTTTCGATGATGACTTTGTTGAGAGCGCCCGCTTCGTGGCAGGCGTCGGAGACCTTGGCGATGTCGTCGCGTACCACGTCGTGCTCCCGCGACTTGAGAGCGCCGATGTTGATGACCATGTCGATCTCGCGGGCACCGTCGCGAATCGCCCGCCGGGCCTCCATCGCCTTGATGGCCGCAGGGGTGGCACCGAACGGGAACCCGATGACCGAGGCGACCTTCACTTCGCTGCCCCGCACGTTCTCCGCGGCCCGCTTGACCCACGTCGGGTTGACGCACACCGAGGCAAATCCGTATTCGAGGGCTTCGGCGCAGAGCCTGTCGATGTCCTCGGCAGTCGCGTCTGGCTTGAGCAAGGTGTGGTCGATGTACTTGGCGAGATCCATCGGCACGTCGGAACCGTGACCGTTGTAGCTGACGCGGTCCGCCCCGTTGGCGACGACACTGCGCACCTTCTCCGGGCTGTGGGCGGCGCAGGATCCATGGCAATCGGCGCACGGATCGCCGCTCGTCAGCACGGCGAGCACCTCTCGCGTGACGGCTTCGATGAGCGCCTGATCGGTCATGATGCACTCCGTAGGTATTGATTCTCGACGTCGGTGATCTTGGCGACCCGGTTGGCATGGCGGCCGGGGGCCCACGGCGTCGCCAACCAGGCGTCGACGATCTGCAGGGCCAGGCCGGCGCCGACGAGCCCGGCGCCCAAGGTGAGGACGTTGGCGTGGTTGTGCTCCCGGCTGTTGCGCGCGCTCGAGATGTCGTAGCACAGGGCGGCCCGGATTCCGGGGACCTTGTTGGCCACCATCGCCGAGCCGATCCCGGCGCCGTCGACGATGATTCCGTAGACGGCTCCGCCGCGAGCGACCGTCTGGGCCACCGCGTGGGCGAAATCCGGGTAGTCCACGGCATCGGCGCTGTGGGTGCCGCAATCGACGACCTCGTGACCGATTTCCTTGAGCCGGAAACCGATCCGCTCCTTGAGCGGATAGCCGCCGTGGTCGGCACCAACCGCGATCGTGGTCAAGGCCCCGGAAGCAGCGACTCCAGATCCTGCGGCCGGCGCAGGTGAAACTCCCCCAGCGGGCGTCGGACTCGGCGCGGAGCCGGCCGTTTCGGGTTGGAGACCGGCCACGACGCGGCTCACCAGGGCCCGCACTTCCGCTTCTGTCGGCAGCGGGGCCATCAGTCCCTCCTCCGCGACGAGGGAAGAGGCCGCCGCTCAGGACGTTCTGCGTGAATTGGGGCAAACCCGTCGCCGCGGCCGGCCGATTCTGCGTCCGCCGGTTGATAGGCCAGCCGGACGAGCCGCCGCAGGGGGGCCGCGATCGGACTCGTCTCGTCGATGGCGATGGTTCGGGACCGTCCGACCCGCTCCTCGACCACGACCCCGGTCTCGAGAAGGCGATTCACCTCGCGCATGACCGTGGTCTGGTCAACATCGATCGCCCGAGCGAGGTCGGAGAGGGTTCTCGGCTTGTCGGACAGGAAGAACAGCTCAATCAGAAGCTCTTTCAACGTCTCAGTACGCAGCAGTGGAGTAATGTCCTGCACTTTCTGCAGTATATCCTGCGTCCTGCGCAGTTCAAGTTTATTGGCGGCCACGACGGATCGCGCCAGGGTGGGCGGAATCCCAGAGTCTGTCTGTCGGCGGGCCAAACGGCTCTATGCCGACCCGACCGGCTGTCCTATGTTCCTCCCGATAGACGAACGAGGTGGATAGGACATGGCCAGAGCGAGACGACTTGACCATTTAGCGAGATCGGCGGTCGTGGTTGTGCTAGTCGCGGCCGTCGTCCCGCTAACAGGGGGAACCGCAACAGCTGAGGACGTAAACGGTGAGTTCGTTGATCTTGACGGTCGCGGAGTGTGGGTAGAGCTTGACGGACCAACTCGACTGGCTTACGTATCGGTCGCCAACTCGCGGAGGGTTGTCGTCGTGGACGTCCCCACACGGACGGTCGCCAGTGAGATCACCTTGTCCGCAGCTCCTCGAGGCTTGAGCCTCTCCGGCGACGGCACTCGCCTGTACGTCGCTCTATCGGGTGTGGGATCAGTTGCCGAGGTGGATACGGCAACGGGTGCAACGCTGCGCACCTTAGATGTGTCTGTAGCGCTCAACGGGGTGAACACCTTTGATGTGCAGCTTGTCGGCGCGAACGATCTCTTTGTGACAGCTGAAGGAATCAGCTCCTTTACCAGAGTTGCGAAACTCGATCTGACCACCGGGGAGTCCAAGATTGTTGCCTCCAACCGGATCATCCGAGCTGCACCAAGGTTCGACTGGGACGGCGCTGACTCGTTGTTCGTTAGCGAGGGCTTCTCGCCAGAATCCCTCTACCGATTGGATCTTTCAGATCCCGACGCACCGCTGGTAGCTGAGGATGAACATGGTGAGGTTGCCGGGACTGACGGGGCAATTGTGGCTGGTCGTGGCAGCCGAGTGATCACCAGACGGGGCCAGGAGCTGGATGCTGTGACTCTCGACGTGATTGGTTCCGTGCCGATTGGACGTCCCGCGACGGGCGGCGAAGGATGGAAACTGTTCCTGGCCCAGATGATGGATGACGATCGCCTCCGCGTTCGGAAGTACAACCTCTCGACCCATAGCGCGATGAAGACATACATCACCACATGCCAAATGACCGGCAGAGTCCTCAGCGACTTCAAGGTCCTGCCCGGCAATCAAGTATTCGTCGCCGCAGGGAGGGACGGCCTATGCGTCGTGGACACAGCGGTCACCGTCCCTACGTGCGAAGGGCTGCAAGCAACCCTGGTCGGTACAACAGGTGCGGACACAATCACAGGCACGAGTGGCGATGACGTCATCGTTGCACTTGGCGGGAATGACGAAATCGACGCGGGTGCCGGAAACGATCGAGTGTGCGCAGGCGATGGCAACGACGTCGTTCGACCAGGGATCGGCAACGATCGCGTATTTGGCGAATCCGGCGTAGATACCCTGTCCTATTCAGATTCGCTGACGGCGGTCACCGTCGACCTGGCGAATCGGCGTGCGACGGGGAGCGGCAATGACGAAGCCTTCACCTTCGAGAACGTGACCGGCAGTCCGCATCATGACTTCCTTGGGGGAAACGGAGCCGCCAATCGCATTGAGGGCGGCCATGGCAATGACGTCATCGTGGGAGGAGGCGGAGCTGACAAGCTATTCGGAGAAGACGGGGAGGACTACCTGCGCGGCGGCAAGGGAGCCGATGTGTTGCTTGGTGGCTACAACAGTGACCTGCTTGAAGGGGGACCCGGCAACGACACGATTGATGGAGGGGATGGAGGCGACAGCGAGGGCGACTACGTGACATATACGAACTCTGGATCTCCAGTGACGGTCAATCTGGGTAAAGGCAGGGCCACCGGGCTCGGTACCGACGCCATCGCCGGAGTCGAGAACGCACAGGGATCCGAATTCGATGACGTGCTCATCGGCGATAAGGGAGACAACGTCCTCGTTGGAGGCCGTGGTGCCGACACGTTGAAAGGTGGAGCGGGCGCCGACACGCTAGACGGCTGGAAGGGAGCAGACGCGCTCTTTGGGGGGGCAGGCAACGACCTGCTGCTAGGCCACAATGGCCCGGACACGCTGACTGGCGGTTCAGGCAACGACTTGTTGGCAGGTGAGGTCGGTGACGACACTCTCAGGGGAGGCACTGGTGCCGACGCGGCGACCTTCGCTCTGTCGCCGTTGCCGGTCGTCGTTGATCTGCGTGCAGGAACCGCTGTCGGAGAGGGAAGCGACACGCTCTCGTCGATTCGCGACGTGATCGGTTCCGTCCACGGCGATACGATCGTTGGTGACAACGGACGTAATGTGTTGCGCGGGCTCGCAGGAAACGACGACATCCGCGGATTGTCGAATGACGACAGCCTCGATGGGGGGGCGGATACCGACACTCTCCGTGGTGGCTCTGGCGACGACACGTGTGCAGCTGGTGAGAGTCACGCCTCATGCGAGACGATCGTATCTGGCGACGTCGCTGCCGAGCGAGTCCTGCGTGACGCGCAGTACCGACGAGCGCGACCAGGCCCGAATCGTAGATAACCCCGTCTGATCGGCCAGCAATCAAGGCTGCCGGCGGTGAGCCGATAAACTCGGGGAACACCCAGGCAAGAGGGGGGACCCGGTGGCGGCAAGATCTCGCAGCGGCAGAGCAATCGGAGCGGTGCTTCTCCTAGTTGGCTTCTATCTGCTGGCGTTCGGCATCGTTGCCGCGATGATCGGGGCCAACTACGCCCTGTACCAGGCGGGACGGGTCAGCGGGCAGCTCGCAATCGGGACCTTCGTCATCACCTTCGCCATCCTGCGAGCCGTCTTCTTCGTGCGTGGCGGCTTCAAGCCTCCTCCCGACGGAGTCCTGATCAGTGACGCCGACCATCCCGAGCTGTTCCACATCATCGATGGCATCGCCGCCGACATGGGCACATCCCGACCCGACGAGGTGTACCTGATCCCGGATGTGAACGCCTACGTCGTAGAGGACACCCTCCTCCTCGGCCTCATCAGCCGCAAACGCATCCTGGCGGTGGGTGTCGGCCTCCTGAACGTCATGACCGTCGACGAGATCCGCGCCGTGGTAGCCCACGAGTTCGGGCATTACGCCGGATCCGACACTCGCCTCGGCGCCATTGCCTACCGCGGCTGGGAATCAATCGTCCGCGCCCTGCAAGGCATGGCTGACGGTGTCATCCGGTCGATCTTCGTCTGGTACGCCAAGATCTACTTGAAAGCCACTTCGGCCTCGAGCCGGCAGCAGGAAATCGCCGCCGACCGGTGGGCGGCCCAGCTAGGCGGCTCTGCAGCCGCCGCCCGGGCACTGAGCCGGCTGCCGCAGGCAGCTATGGCCTACAGCCTCTTGCTGAACAGATACGTGGAACCGATGGCCACACAAGGTGTGCTCCCCGCGGACTTCTTCGAGGGCCTACGGGCGTTGATGGCAGATCCGGCGCGCGGTCGGGAGCTCTCCGAACAACTCGCCGATCATGCCGAAACGAGCGAATACGACACGCACCCTCCCGTGCCGGAACGGGTCGCGGCAATCGATGCGCTGCCGCCGATCCCCCACACCGACGACCCTCGCCCGGCTCGCGGATTGCTGCGCGATCCCTCTGTCACGGAACGAGCCCTCACGGCGGGTATGTTCGTCCAGAACCGGAGCTGGAAGTATGTCGAGTGGGAGGATGCCGGCAACCACCTGGCTACCGCAGTGGGCGACCTCGGCGACAAGGTGCTGACGGCAGTGCATCTGCCGGGCGATCTCGGCAAGAGCGACTTGTGGGAACTCCTGCGCGGCCGAGATCTGCACACGTTCCACACCAGGCTCGGTGGTCCGCCCCCTCGTGCCGACGACGATCTTGCTGCCAATCTGCGACCCTTCGTCGAAGCGGTTGTGGTTCGGGGGATCGGGGACGATGCCGGTTGGGCCGTCGATTGGTCGGGCCCGGCGATCGTGGCCACATCCGACCACGATGTCCGAGCTATGACGGACCAGCTTCTCGCCGGTGGCGACGCCGCGGCAGCCGCTCAGAAGCAACTCGCCGACCTGCGGTAGTCCGAACGGACGACATCCGCGGTCGACGCTCGACAACGCCTATTGTCGTCGTCGACCCGGAAGGATTGGCGTGCTGCCGGTAACCCTCGAAGAGATCCAGGCTTTCAACGCCGAGAACGTGCCCTTCTCCGCCATGATGAGCCTTAGCTGCGACTCCATCGATGACGGAGTGGCCATCGGGCGCTTCACGTACGACTCCCGCTGGACCCGCCCCGTCGACTTCATTGCGGGCCCGGTGCAGATGGCGCTCGCCGACGCCACGTTCTACTGGGCGCTGTTCACCAGGATCGGAATCGTGCCACTGGCGGTGACCAACGAGCTGAAGTACAACTTCCTGCGCCCCGCCGTCGGCGGAGACGTGCTCTGCAAAGCCGAGGTCCTCAAAGTGGGGCGCCGCGTGGCCTTCGGCGTCGCCGACGTCTACATGGACGGCGACTCCGATCGGCTCGTGGGGCATGCCACAACGAGCTACGTGCTGCCGGATTGAGCCTGCGGCGCGGTTCGCTAGCTAGCGGCCGTCCGGGATCGCCCGCCACCACTGTTCAGGCAGCTCAACTCCCCACAGGGCCGGTGGCCGGGACGCCGGGGTGGATCGTTGATCGGTGACATCGGGAAGCAGCTCGCAGCTGAGCACCGTGCCGGTTTGCTCGATACAGAAGTCGGTTCCCGATCCGCCGTCGAGTGCATCGATGCCAAACATGCCTTCCAGATAGTCGTCGCCGGGACCGCCCGAGATCGAGTCTGCCCCACCAAAGCCGAAGAGGAAGTCGTCATCGTCCGCACCTGTGATGAGATCGTCGCTGCTACGACCTTCGATCCAATTACCGACGGAATCTCCCGTTAGCTTGTCCTCAAAAGGGCCGCCGACAACGTCCTCGATACCGGTCAGTGTGTCTTTGCCGTGCCCTCCTGCCGCCAACTGCGTAGCAAGGTTCACGGTGACAGCGCCAGGCGCGTTGTAATACGACACGGCGTCAACGCCTGATCCCCCGTGGAGCTCGTCATTACGAGGCCCTCCAATCAAGGTATCGGCACCGCGGCCACCGCGGAGCACATCGTTGGCATCGCCTCCAAAGAGTACGTCGTGACCTCCGGCGCCGTTGATGAGGTCGGTGCCACGTTCGCCGAATATCCAGTTGGCTACTGATGACCCCGTCAGATCGTCGCCATAGCGACTTCCCTGGAGCCACTCGAAGCCGGCGAACGTATCGTCCCCCTGGCCGGACGCTAGGCCTGTAGTGAGATTGGCCGTAACGGCTGCGCCACTCCCAGAGTACGAGAGCAGATCGATGCCGGATCCACCGGTCGCAGTATCGGCATGGGGCCCGGGATAGATGGTGTCATCCCCCGAGCCGCCTGCGAGCTCGTCTACGCCGGTCTGACCTTCCAAGACGTCGTTCCCAGAGCCCCCGAAGAGCTGATC
>CAMYIJ010000028.1 GCA_947258375.1 uncultured Acidimicrobiaceae bacterium | reverse complement strand
CTGGTGAGATCCTCGAGGATACCGGCGCGCGATGTCGTGGCCATGACCGGACGACCCTGCTGAATTCGCATCGGGGTCGCCTCCAATCGTTCGCCGTCAGCGGTGACCTGCAACGTGAACAGCGCGGTGTACGAAGACGCGTTGCGCGCCGACGGGAACGCGAAATTCCCTGTGGAGTGAACGACCCAAGCGTCGTCGATCTTCTCGACGCCCTGCAACACGTGCGGATGGCTGCCGATCACTGCGTCGGCCCCCTCTGCGATCCATTCGGCCGCCAGCTCTCGTTGATACTCGCTCGGGCACACGTCACGCTGGATTCCCCAGTGGATCATCACAACTGTGAAATCGGCATCTGCCGCCGCGGCGACCGCCGCGATGGTGCGGTCCTCGAACTGGGGACATGCCCAGGCGACCTCGTCGATGTAGCTCTCGCCGGGCTCCGGCGAGTCGCACGGCACCCGCGAAAACGACAGGACTGCCAGGTCCCACCCTGAGACATCGAAGTGCAAGGCGGAGTAAGCCTCTTCTGAGGTCTTTCCCGTGCCGGTGGTGGCGACCCCGGCCTCATTGAGAATCTCGATGGTGCGGATCACGGCGTCCGGTCCGTAGTCCAGGGCATGATTGTTGGCCAGAGCGGCCACATCGATTCCGGCCTCTGCCAGCAGATCTCCGGTCACCGGCGGCGACTTGAAAGTGAAGCGCTTCTGGATCGCGGCGCCGACATCGGATTCGGCAACGGTCGTCTCCAGGTTGACGATCATCACGTCGGGAGCGGCAAGCGCGTCGGTGATTTCGCCGAATGGATCGCGGCCGTGCAGGCCGTGAGTCAGAGAAGTATCACCGGCAAAGCCGATGGTGAAGGGGGGCAGCGTTGTTGTCGTGGTGGTAGTGGTGGTTGTGGTGGTTGACGTGGTGGTCGGCGTGATCGTGGCTGATGTCGTCGTCGCAGTAGTCGTCGAGGCCGGTAGCTGCGTCGTCACGGAACTCGTTACCTCGGCGGCGATCGGATCTCCCGATTGTGCGGCCTCGTCCGTTGTGGCGCACGCGCCGATGAGCGTGATCAGCGCGATCAACGTCGC
This sequence comes from uncultured Acidimicrobiaceae bacterium, assembly GCA_947258375.1. GTDB lineage: Bacteria > Actinomycetota > Acidimicrobiia > Spongiisociales > UBA5794 > JAHEJX01. The sequence goes on along the minus strand of CAMYIJ010000028.1, from coordinate 33,737 downwards.
GACGGGCCGTCGGGGGAGTCTCATCTCCCAGGAGCCTCCCACCTGGGTACGTCGGAGCCAAGCCCGGGGGCGGCTAACTTTCCTCACATGAGCTCCATCGATTGGGATCAGGCGGTTCGAGTCGCGTCGCGAATGACGGGACGCTACCCGCTGGCCGGGACCTACCACGAGGCCCGCTTCGCGCTGCAGGCGCCGCAGCTGGTGATGCGCGCCACGACGATGGTTGAGGAAGAGACCGGGCTACACGCGCCGGGGATTGCCGAAGTGGCCGTCGTGTCACGCAGGGAGTGGGTCGAGGCCAACATCGGCTCCTTCTCGGCATTGGTGAAGCCGGCCGAGGAGAGATTGGCCGCCCAGAAGGGGATCGGGGCCAAGATCGCCGCCAAGATCACTGCCGCCGAGCTCGGAGCGGTTCTCGGCTTGCTCAGCCGGCGGGTGCTCGGCCAGTACGAGCTGGTTCTTCCTCGGGCCGACGGGTCGGATGGCGACACCGTGATGTTCGTCGGGGCCAACATCCTGGCGATGGAACGCCAGCACGAGTTTCGCCCGCAGGAGTTCCGTTTCTGGGTGGCCCTCCACGAAGCCACCCATCGCCTGCAATTCCTCGGTGTCCCCTGGATGAAGGAGTACTTCCTGGGTCTGGTCAACGAACTGGTGGCCGCCTCGGTACCCGAGAAGGGGACATTGAGCCGGGTCGCGGGCGATTTGGCTACCGCGGCGCGTTCTGGCGAGCCGATCATGGATGAGACCGGTTTGTTCGGCGTCTTCGCCACCTCCACCCAACGCGACGTAATCGACCGGGTCCAGGCATTGATGTCGCTGCTCGAAGGCCACGGCCACGTTGTCATGGACCGGGTGGGAGCGCGTGAGCTCGTCACTCAGGAGCGAATGTCGCAAGTGCTCAAGGAGCGCCGCCAGGATCCGCGCACCGCAATGTTCATGCGCCTCGTCGGGCTCGAGATGAAGATGCGCCAATACGATGACGGCGCCAAGTTCATCGCCGGTGTCGAGCGCCACGCCGACTGGGCTTCGCTGAACAAGGCGTGGGAAAGCCCGGCCAATCTGCCCACTCTCGACGAGATCAAGAACCCGGTCCTGTGGCTGGAGCGGGTGGGATGACACCGGACGAGCTGCTCGCTCGAGTGGCTCTTCCCGACGACGGGCTCCTGCTGATCGCGCTCAGCGGTGGGCCCGACTCTGCGGTGGCGGCCTGGGCGGCCGCACGGCTGGCCCCCGGCCGGGTGCGAGCGGTACACATTCATCACGGAACCCCGGCGGCAGATGCGTCGGCGGCGGCCGCCACAGAGATCGCGGAGCTGCTTGGCATTGCCCTCGACATTGTGGAGATCACCGTTCCAGACGGCGCGTCTTGGGAAGGGCAGGCAAGAACCGCCCGCTGGGCTGCGCTCGAGGCGGCCAGGTGCCCGGATGAGACAGTCATCACAGGGCATCACGCTGATGATCTCGCCGAGACGACTCTCGGCCACCTGCTGCGGGGAGCCGGGGCGGCGGGCCTGGCAGCCATGGCGGCGGATCGGCAGTCGGTGGGGCGCCCGCTCCTCGGCGTGTGGCGCGCCGATGTTGCCCGGGTGGCGGCGACGCTGGAGCTGCCGGCGGTCGACGACCCCGCCAACTACGACCCGGCCCACACTCGCAACCTGTTGCGCCACAAGCTCATCCCCCAGCTGGAGGCCGAGTTCAACCCGCAGCTGCGCCACTCATTGACCAGGACCGCCGCCACGCTGGCGGCCGACGACGCGCAGATCGAAGGCTGGATCGGGTCGGTTCCGCTCGTGAGAGACGCCTGGGGGGCCGCCAAGCTCCCGGCCTCGCTGATCACCAGCGCCGGGGATGCGATTGCCGGCCGTCTGGTGCGGCGCCTGTTGCGGGCGGCCCGTCCTCCGCACGCCGGTACCGCCGAGGAGGTCGCGGCTGCACTAGAGGTGGCTCGCGGCGTCACCGGGCGTCGGGACATCAGCGACGGGTGGAGTATCGAAGTCGAGGGACCGTGGCTGGTGACCCACCGGGGCGAAGCGGTGGCTCCCACGCCTGTTGAATGTGCCGTCCCGGGCAGGGTCGGCTTCGGGAATCTCGAAGTGACGGCCGCCGCGGTGAGCGGTCCGCTCGTGAGGCGGACGAGCCTCGTCGCCGCGGCCCGTATCGGCCCTGGGATCATTTTACGAGCGGCGTCCGACGGCGAACGTATCGAGATAGCCGCAGGCTCCAAGCCGATCAGAGACGTCATGGCGGAGGCCGGGCTGGCGAGGCGATTGCGGTCGGCTTGGCCCGTGGCCGTGGCTCATGGGAGAATCGCCGCTGTCGTCGGCATTCGCTCTGCTCCATGGGCCCGTGGGAACCTGGGGGAGGAAGGCGTTTTCGAGCTGACGGCGGAAGAGGGCCAGCGGTGAATCCACGAGTACTCATCTCGGCGGAAGACATAGACGCCAAGCTTGCCGAGATGGGCAAGGCGATCACTGCCGACTACGACGGCAAGAACCTCCTTCTGGTGGGCATTCTCAAGGGGGCCTTCATCGTCATGGCCGATCTGGCCCGCCACATCCACACGTCGGTCGAATTCGACTTCATGGCGGTGTCGTCATACGGCGGCACGACCAAGACCTCCGGTGTCGTTCGGATTCTCAAAGACCTCGATACCCAGATAGAGGATCGCCACGTCCTCATTGTCGAGGACATCATCGATTCGGGCCTCACCCTGCACTACCTCATGAAGAACTTGCGAGTGCGCAACCCGGCATCGCTGAGTTTGGCGGCGTTGCTCGTCAAGAGCGGTGTGGAGCGGCCGCCGATGGAGATCAAGTACACCGGTTTTGAGATCGATCCCGAGTTCGTGATCGGATTTGGCCTCGATTACGGGGAGCTCTATCGCAATCTGCCTTTTGTGGGAGTTGTCGACGAAGCCGACCTCGAGTGATGTCGCGGAACGCCGGCGCCCCCCCATTCATAGCGCTCAGTGTCGTAAACCTGACTCCCGATAACGCATCAGAACCAATATGATGATTGATACCCAAGCCCCCGGCCGGTCTGGCCGGCAAGGAACACCGTGAACCGTACCGCAAGAGCAATGCTGATCTACGTGGCCTTTGGCTTCGCAGCTCTGCTCTTGGTCAATTCTCTCCTTGCGAGCTCCGAGGAACCCGCCGAACTCACGCTCGGCCAATTCGAAGCGGCGCTGGCCGACGGCGAGGTCGAGTCCGTGCTGATGAAAGAGAAGTCGCACGAGATTCTCGGAGAGTTCGTCGCCGACGCCTCACTGCCGGAGGGGGCCACCGACAACGCCTTCAAGCTGAGCTATCCCAGCGAGTACGAGGGTGATCTGACCCGGGCGATTCTCGCGGCCGATGTGGCCCAATTCGACACGGACGCCGAAAACCCTTCTGGTTTCCAGTGGTTCCTCGGCACCATCTTCCCCTACCTCCTGATCTTCGGGATCTTCATCTTCTTCATCATGCAGATGCAGGGTGGCGGGAACCGGGTCATGCAATTCGGCAAGTCGCGGGCCAAACAGGTCAGTAAGGACTCGCCCAAGGTCACCTTCAAGGACGTCGCCGGGGCCGATGAGGCCGTCGAGGAACTCGAGGAGATCAAGGACTTCCTGCAGAGTCCCGGCAAGTTCCGCGCCATGGGCGCCAAGATCCCTCGCGGGGTGCTGTTGTTCGGCCCTCCCGGCACCGGCAAGACCCTGCTGGCGAAGGCGGTGGCCGGCGAAGCCGGGGTGCCGTTCTACTCGATTTCCGGATCGGACTTCGTCGAGATGTTCGTCGGTGTCGGTGCCAGCCGGGTACGCGACCTCTTCGAGCAAGCGAAGTCGAACGCGCCTGCGATCGTGTTCATCGATGAGATCGACGCCGTCGGTCGCCACCGTGGCGCCGGGCTCGGCGGTGGCCACGACGAGCGCGAGCAGACGCTGAACCAGTTGCTCGTCGAGCTGGACGGGTTCGACGCCAAGGCCGGGGTGATCGTCATTGCGGCCACGAACCGGCCCGACATCCTCGATCCGGCCCTCCTGCGCCCCGGGCGCTTCGACCGCCAGATCATGGCGCCGCGCCCCGACCTGGCGGGGCGTCACCAGATTCTCCAGGTGCACTCCAAGGGCAAACCGCTCGGCGACGGCATCGACCTCGAGCTGCTGGCCCGCCAGACTCCGGGCTTCACCGGCGCCGACCTGGCCAACCTCATCAACGAGGCGGCCCTCCTGTCCGCCCGCCGCGACCGGACCGAAATCGGAATGCCCGAGCTCGAAGAGGCGATCGACCGCATCCTCGCCGGCCCGGAGCGCAAGAGCCACATCATGTCGGAAGACGAGAAGACGCTTACGGCGTACCACGAGGGGGGCCATGCCCTGGTCGGGTATGCCCTGCCCAACGCCGATCCGGTGCACAAAGTCACGATCATTCCCCGTGGCCGGGCGGGGGGCTACACCAAGTCGCTCCCCGAGGCCGATCGGGACTACCAGCGCCGCACGGAGCTCGTCGATCGGCTGGCCGTGGCGCTGGGTGGCCGGGCGGCTGAGGAGATCATCTTCGGAGACCCCTCGACCGGCGCCCACAACGACATCGAGCAGGCGACCAAGCTGGCGAAGGCCATGGTCATGGAGTACGGGATGAGCGACCGGCTCGGGCCGATGCGCTATGGCACCGCCCAGGGCGAGGTCTTCCTGGGACGGGACTACACGCACGGCCAGGACTACTCGAACGACGTCGCCTCACTGATCGACGAAGAGGTACGCGAACTCATCTTCCAGGCTCGGGAAGAGGCGCGTGAGATACTCGTCACCCACATCGACGGGCTGCATCGTGTGGCAGAGATGCTGCTCGAGAAAGAGACACTGGGCCCCGACGAGCTGGCTGAGGCCTTCCACGATGTCCCGAAATGGGAGCACGCCGACTCGGGAGCGCTCCGCATCCGGGCGCCGGAGACGCCGATGGCTCGCGACAACGCCATGGTTGCGGCCCAGCCACCGGATGAACCTCCGTCCTAGTGGTGCGCCGCAGGCTGGCACTTTCGGACTTCGCGCTCGACCGTCCAGTGGAGTGGCAGCTCCGCGACAGGACGTTGTCGACCGCGGACCACACCCTGATCATGGGTGTGCTCAATGTCACTCCTGACTCGTTTTCCGACGGTGGGCTCGATGTGGACACGAGTGGCGCTGTCGCCCGCGCCATGGAGTTGTGGCATTCCGGCGCCGACATCATCGACGTCGGCGGGGAGTCGACCCGGCCGGGGGCGGATCCGGTCGCGGTGCACGCCGAGATGGAACGGGTGGTACCAATCGTCTCCGAGATAGCGGCCGCGGGCGCGGTCGTGTCGGTCGATACGATGAAGCCGGCGGTCGCCGCCGCAGCCGTCGGCGCCGGCGCGGTGATCGTCAACGACGTCGGCGGTTTGCGCGACCCGGCGATGCTCGAGGTTGTGGCCGACCTCGAGGTTGGTGCGGTCATCATGCACATGCGAGGCGAGCCCCGCACGATGCAGGCCGACACCACCTATGTCGATGTGGTCGAAGACGTGGCGGCCTACCTGGAGGACAGGGCACAGCTGGCGATCGACGCCGGAATCGACCGCCGCCGGATCTGCCTCGACCCCGGGATCGGGTTTGGCAAGTCCCACCTGCAGAACCTGGAATTGCTCGGCAACGTCTCCCGGTATGCGGATATCGGCTTTCCGGTGCTGATCGGGGCAAGTCGCAAAGCTTTTTTGGGCTCCATCTTGAGCGCGGCTGGATTCGCCACGGAGCCCGCCGAACGCGATTCCGCCACTGCTGCAACGGTTTCAGCCGCAGTGCTCGGCGGAGCGTCTGTCGTCCGAGTCCACGATGTGGCCGGAGCGCTGCAGGTGGCCCGCACAACCGACGCTATCGTGCGGGGCCAATTGGAAAGCAGGGACACGAGTGGCAGGACTTGAGCCGCGCGGCTTCAGATGGGTGATCCAAGGCCGTCTGGCGGTGTGCGAGCGCATAGGCGGGTACGGATTCCAGCACCGGCGGGTCCGGCGCGAAGAGGAGATTGTTTGGATGGCCGACAAGGGCTTCAACGCGGTCCTCTCGCTGCTGTCGAGTAATCAGAATCAGCAAGCCTACGAAGCGGCCGGAATGCGCTTCATCCACGTTCCTCTCGATGGCGAAGTCGAGCCGGAGGACGTCCCCGAGATCCTGGCGAGATTCGACGAAGCGATGGACCCGCCGGGAGCCACCGTTCTGGTCCATCGGGATCTCATTGACGATACGGTCGTCGGTCTGCTCGGCGCCTACTTGCTGCACTCCAGTCTCATCGAAGATCGGATCGTGGCCACGTCCGTGATCCAGGAGATCGCCGGGCGGCCACTGGGACCGGAGGGGCGGCGGCTGATCTCCGACCACTCCGCTCTCGGCTAGCGCAATGGCCGTCCGGGCCGTGATCGGCCTCGGGTCCAACCTCGGCGATCGCGAAAGCCACCTGACCCAGGCCGTCGCGGCGCTCACCGTGCTCGGGGACTTCGTGGCGGCCTCCCCCTTCTATGAGACCGCGCCGGTCGGCGGGCCCGATCAGGGGCCCTATCTGAACGCAGCCGTTGCCATCGAGACCAATCTGTCGGCGCGCGCGCTGCTCGACGAGTGCCTGCGCATCGAGGCGGAGCACGGCAGAGAACGACGCGAGCGGTGGGGCCCCCGGACGCTCGATCTCGACATCCTGCTGTACGGCAGCGAATCGATCGACGAGGAAGGGCTGAAAGTGCCCCATCCGCGGCTTTACGAGCGCCGTTTTGTGCTTGAACCGCTGCTGGCGGTGTGGCCGGATGCGACGATGCCCGGCGGCACTCCGGTGGCGGACTTCCTCCCCGCTGTGGCGGATCAGGAAGTCCGGGTTCTGGTGCCGGCCCGGCAGCGAGCGCTAGCGATCGCCGCCGTTGGCTTCACAGCCGTCGCCGCCCTGGGGCTGTGGTGGCTGGTGGACTGGCTGATCGGCTGACCCACCACCTCCCCGTTCTTGCGGACATGCGCGCCGATAGCGGCGCGCAAGTCCGCAAGAACGGCTTGGTGCGGCTGCCGGTACGGGCCGCCGCGTAGAATCACGACCCACGAACCCCCGGTAGCTCGCCAGAAGGAAGACAGTCGCAATGCTGCTCGCAGCCGATATCGGCAACACCAACACGGCCATGGGCCTCTACGACGGTGAGCGACTCGTCGCTCATTGGCGGCTGACGACTGCGCCGGAGCGCACCGACGATGAGCTGGAGATCTGGCTGCGCAGCTTGTTGGAGCTGGAGGACCTCCGAGGGGAGGACGTTTCCGGTGTCGCTATCTCGTCCGTCGTGCCCGCCATGACGACAGCGTTCGCCGCTGTGTCCGGCGAGATCACATCTGGTGACGTGATCGTCGTCGGCGCCGGAATCAAGACGGGCATGGTCATCAACATCGACAACCCGCGCGAGGTTGGTGCCGATCGAGTCGTGAACGCTGTGGCGTCACGGGAGCGCTATGGGCCGCCCTGCATAGTCGTCGATTTCGGCACCTCAACTAACTTCGATGTTGTCGGTCAGGCAGGGGATTACCTCGGGGGCTCCATCGCCCCCGGTTTGGTGATCTCGACGAACGCGCTGATTTCCGGGACGGCGGCGCTGCGTCGCGTGGAATTCACGACGCCGCGGGCCGCCATCGGCAAGGGAACCGTCGAGGCGATTCAGTCGGGGGCTCTCTACGGGCATGCCGGGTTGGTCGACGGGATTATGGAGCGCATCGCGACTGAAGTGGGCGGCGATGTCACGCGCGTTGCCACGGGGGGCCTCGCTTCGACGGTCGTGCCGCACTGCAGCAGTGTCTCGACCATCGACGAGTTCCTGACGCTCGACGGGCTGCGGATGATCTGGGACATGAATCGAGGAGACGCGTGACCCACGACGGCTCCTCCGCCGACTCCCCCGACGAAGCGCTCGACGACCGCCTCGACCTGGCGGACCATCCGCTGACGGCGCGGCTCCTCGCCAAGCACCAGACGACGCTCGACGGACCGGGTTACCCCTACCGCTTCGACCGGTCGCACCTCGCCGCCGAGCTGCACGAACTCTACGGCGACCTCGAGCCGGGGGCCGAGACCGGTCAGACGGCCACGGTTGCCGGTCGCATCCGCAACATCCGGGCGATGGGGAAGCTGAGCTTTGTGGTTCTTTCCGACGTCTCTGGGACGATCCAGCTCTTCGTTGACAAGCGAACACTCGGAGATGAGGGCTTCGCAGCGTTTACCGAGCTCGACATGGGTGACTGGGTCGGGGCGACCGGAGAGGTGATCGCCACCCGCAAAGGCGAGCTCTCGGTGCGGATCGGCTCGTTCGAGCTGCTGGCGAAGGCGCTCCGCCCCCTGCCGGACAAATTCCACGGCCTGACCGACATCGAAGCGCGTTCCCGACAGCGCTACGTCGATCTGATGGTGAACCAGGAGGCGCGTGATGTGGCACTGGCAAGGGCCAAGGTTGTGTCGCTATTCCGCCGCGAGTTCGAGGCCCGCGGCTACATCGAGGTGGAGACGCCGGTGCTCCTCAACCAGGCCACCGGAGCAATGGCGCGGCCGTTCGCCACCCACCACAACGCCCTGAGTCTCGACATGTACCTCCGCATCGCCACCGAGCTCTACCTGAAGCGGCTCATCGTTGGGGGACTGGAGAAGGTATTTGAGGTCGGCAAGATCTTCCGCAACGAGGGGATCGACGCCACCCACATGCCCGAGTTCACGATGCTCGAGTCCTACGAGGCATTGGCCGGCTATGAGGACATTGCGCAGATGGTCGAGCAGATGTTCGCCGTCATTGCCCAGGAGGTGACCGGTTCGGCCGTGCTGAGCTACCAGGGGCGCTCGCTGGATCTCACGCCTCCGTATCAGCGGCGTCCGATGCTCGAGATGGTCAACGAGGCCATCGACGGGACAATGTCCTTTGACCTGTCGCTCGCCGACGCGGTCGCTCTGGCCCAGCGCAACGGCGTGGAGCCGGAAGCCCACTGGGGTCACGGCAAGATCATCGAGGAGCTGTTCGATCACCAAGTGCAAGACTCGATCTGGGAGCCGGTGTTTGTGACGCAGCATCCGGTGGAGATCTCGCCGCTGGCCCGCAAACACCCGGATGATCCCAACGTCACCGAGCGCTGGGAGCTCTTCATCGCCGGTTCTGAGTACGGCAATGCATTCTCCGAGCTGAACGAGCCTCTCGACCAGCGGCGCCGGTTCGAGGCGCAGATGGAACTGAAGGCGGCCGGCGACGACGAGGCTCAGGAGATCGACGAGGACTACGTGCGGGCCCTCGAATACGGCATGCCACCGACCGGCGGCCTCGGCATCGGTGTCGACCGCCTGGTGATGCTGCTCACCGACAGAGCTCACATTCGCGAAGTGATCCTCTTCCCCACAATGCGCCCGGAGGGTTAGCTCCGTCCCTTCGTTTCCCAGGGGGAGCCACCGCGCGTATGTGTTCCTCCGGAGGGAAAGGGACCCGCCGGCGGCGGAGCCGTCGAAGCGGGTAAGGGGGCGCGTTGTTTGGGGTGGCTCCCGGTTTGAGGGATCTGTTGCCCGGCGGGGGTCGGTGGCCTGTAACCGGGAACCACCTCGAGCGGGCGCCCCCCTTCCCGCCCTGCGGGCGGTGCCCCTCCCCCCTCCGGGGGAGCCACTAGGTGCGCTTGATCGGCCGCCGTTTTGTTCGACCGGCTCGTGCCTAGCCCCTTGCCGCGTGGACGCGGTCGGTGAGGTAGAGCTCCAGTGAGCGCAAGATGGGCCGTAGTTTGGACTCCGGGAGCCGGGCGGCGGCTTCTTCGGCGACGCGGAGCCGCTCGCTGGCTTCGTTGAGCACCCTGTCGACATGGCCGCCGGCCGCCGTCAGGTCGATGATTCGCTCGATGACGCCGGTGTCGGTGGGCGCGCCGTCGGCGAGCATTGAGCGAATGTCGCCGCCCTGCGGGCCGTCGAGGGCATACAACACGGGCAGCGTGTAGGTGCCTTCCTTGAGGTCGGACCCCGCCGGCTTGCCGATGAACTCTTCGCTGGCGACCAGGTCGAGCACGTCGTCGGCCATCTGGAAGACGATGCCGACCTCCCACGCCCACTGTGATATGGCCTCGATGTCGTCGCGGGTAGCACCCGCGGTCAGGGCCCCCAACCGGGCTGAGGTGCGGATCAGCGACGCGGTCTTGCCTCCGATGACCTGGAAGTACTCGTCGGGACCGTGCTCGACATCCTCCTCGAGCTGGAGTTCGAGAACCTGGCCCTCACACAGCGCCGCGTAGGTCTGTGCGATCAGGGTGACGGCTTCCTCGCCCAACGGCGCGGCGACCTCGGAAGCCTTGGCCAGCAGGTAGTCGCCGCCGAGAATGGCCGCCGTGTTGTCCCAGTTGGCGTTGACCGACGGTGAGCCCCGCCGGGTTTCCGCCTCGTCGATGACGTCGTCGTGATAGAGCGAACCGATGTGGACCAGTTCAACCGCGGTACCTGCCTCAATCGGACCGCCCCCCGCAGCGTCCGGCCCGAGTTCCGCCGCCACCTGGGCGAGCAGGGGTCGGTAGCGCTTGCCGCCGGCGCGCACCAGGTGCTGGGCGATCTCGGTCAGGAACTGATTCGACGAGGTTGTTACCTCGATGAGCCGTCGTTCCACCGCGTCGATGCGTCGCCAGATGGCATCGATCGGCACGAGATCCGTGAGGGAGGGAGCGTCCATGGGCCGAATGGTAGCCCTCACGGTTGAGCAGGAATCTGGGTGGAAAACGGTGGCAGAGGGCTTAGGTTGGCCAGGTCAACGAACCGATGGAACAAGGTAACCGGGTTTCGGGTTCACCCAATCGGGCGGCCCGCGGGACCATCCGTCGGCGGCATTGGCAACGAACAGCGATTATCTAGTAAGACAGGCCCTCTCGCTATACTTGGCGAGGCGCCCCAGAAGGCGCCAAGACTTTTTTGGAATTGAGACGAAGTGTTTGAACGGTTTACAGACAGGGCCCGGCGAGTCGTAGTCCTCGCGCAAGAGGAAGCGCGCCTCCTCAACCACAACTACATCGGCACTGAGCACATCCTGCTCGGCCTCATTCACGAGGGTGAGGGCGTCGCCGCCCGCGGCCTCGAAAGCCTCGGAATCGACCTCGAGTCCGTGCGCTCCAAGGTCATCGAGATCATCGGCCAGGGCTCCCAGGCTCCGAGCGGCCACATCCCATTCACGCCGCGCGCCAAGAAGGTGCTGGAACTCTCTTTGCGGGAGGCTCTCCAGCTCGGCCACAACTACATCGGTACCGAGCACATCCTGCTGGGGTTGATCCGTGAGGGTGAGGGAGTTGCCGCCCAGGTTCTCCAGAAGCTCGGCGCCGAGCTCCACAAGGTGCGCCAAACCGTTATCCAGCTTCTGTCGGGTTCTTCGGGTGAAGAGCAGGGTGGTTCCAGCGGCAGCCCTTCAGGATCCTCTAGCGCCCGGGGCGGCAGCTCCGGCGAAAGCTCGCCCGGGGGCTCCACCGTTCTCGACCAGTTCGGCCGCAACCTCACCCAGCTGGCTCGCGACCGCACACTCGATCCCGTCATCGGCCGCCAGAATGAGATCCAGCGCGTCATGCAGGTGTTGTCGCGCCGCACCAAGAACAACCCGGTCCTCATCGGTGAGCCGGGCGTCGGCAAGACCGCCATCGTCGAGGGACTGGCACAGAAGATCGTCGCCGCCGACGTGCCCGACACGCTGTCCGACAAGCACCTGTACACGCTCGACCTCGGTGCGTTGGTCGCCGGTTCCCGCTATCGCGGTGACTTCGAGGAGCGCCTCAAGAAGGTCCTCAAAGAGATCCGCACCCGGGGCGACATCATCCTTTTCATCGACGAGATCCACACCCTCGTCGGCGCCGGTGCGGCCGAAGGCGCCATCGACGCCGCCAGCATCCTGAAGCCGATGCTGGCTCGCGGTGAGCTGCAGACCGTCGGCGCCACCACCCTCGAGGAGTACCGCAAGTACCTCGAGAAGGACTCGGCGCTCGAACGTCGCTTCCAACCGATTCAGGTCGACGAGCCGACGGTTGCCGACACCATCCAGATCCTCGAAGGGCTCCGCGATCGCTACGAAGACCACCACCAGGTGAGCTTCACCGATCAGGCCCTCGTAAACGCGGCCAACCTCGCCGACCGCTACATCGCCGACCGGTTCCTCCCGGACAAGGCCATCGACCTCATCGACGAGGCCGGCAGCCGCATGCGCCTGAAGCGCTCCAACATCCCGACGGAGCTGAAGGAAACCATCGATCGCCTCGAGACGATTCGCAACGACAAGCGCGAAGCCGTCCAGGCCCAGCAGTATGAGCGGGCCGCTCAGCTGCGCGATCAGGAGCGCACGGTCATCTCCGAGCGTGATGAGCAGGAGTCAACGTTGCTCCCGGATGCCGAGGGCTATCGCTCGACGATCGATGAAGAAGAGATCGCCGAAGTCCTCGCCCAATGGACCGGAATCCCGGTGCACCGCCTCACCGAAGAGGAGACCACCAAGCTCCTCAACATGGAGGACGAGCTACACAAGCGCATCGTCGGGCAGCACGACGCCATCGTGTCGGTCTCCAAGTCGATCAGGCGCACCCGGGCCGGCCTGGCCGACCCGAAGCGCCCCGCCGGGTCGTTCATCTTCCTCGGACCCTCCGGTGTCGGGAAGACAGAATCGGCCAAGTCGCTCGCCGACTTCCTGTTCGGCGACGAGAGCGCCCTCATTCAGATCGACATGTCCGAGTACATGGAGAAGCATGCCGTCAGCCGCCTGGTGGGTTCGCCTCCCGGCTACGTTGGCTACGACGAGGGTGGCCAACTGACTGAAGCGGTCCGCCGCAAGCCGTTCTCTGTGGTGCTCTTCGACGAGATCGAGAAAGCCCATCCCGATGTCTTCAACATCCTGCTGCAGATTCTCGAGGACGGTCGCCTGACCGACTCCCAGGGCCGCAGCGTCGACTTCAAGAACACCGTCATCATCATGACCTCCAACCTCGGCACGGCCGAGTTGCGCAAGAAGAAGCTCGGGTTCTCCCAGGAGAGCGACGAGCTGAACTACACGCAGATCAAAGAAAAGGTCATGGAGGCTCTGAAGGGCCACTTCCGGCCGGAGTTCCTGAACCGCATCGACGAGGTCATTGTCTTCCACGAGCTGACGCTCGACGAGGTCAAGCAGATCGTCGACATGCTCCTCAAGCGGGTCCGCGAACAGCTGGCGTCCAAGGGCCTCGACATCGTTCTCACCGACGAGGCGAAGGAGCTCCTCGCGAAGAAGGGTTACGACCCGCAGCTTGGCGCGCGCCCGTTGCGCAGGGCCATACAGCAGCTGCTCGAAGACCCGCTCTCCGAGCGTGTGCTCTATCAGGAGTTCGCGGCCGGCTCGACAATCCTCATCGATGTCGATTCCGACTCCGAGAACGAGTTGACGTTCAATGCCATCGAGACGCCGGACCTACCCCCAGTGGAACTAGCGGATTCAGACAGCTGAGTATCCAGTACTCAGTATCCAGTAACCGGCGGCAAAGGCCGTCGGTAGTGCGAGTCGGCTTCGCTCCGCCGTCAATCATTCCTGCTCGGTTTGGCGCCCCTCAAACGCGGTACTGAGTACTGGATACTGGATACTGGATACTTCTCCTCCAAGAACGCGAAAACTGGCTTCGCGTGGGCCTGACTAGATACTTGTCCCCTCAACCAGAGCTAGACTGTGAACCGCTCGCCGCTCCGGTGAGCCCTCGTACAAACAACGAAGGGGTTCCTAAAAATGTTCTCTGCCTTTAAGAAGCGCGGCGCCTTTCTGGCGCTCCTCTTCTCATTCGCACTCGTAGCCGCGGCGTGTGCTGAAGATGAGCCTGCCGCGACCTCGACGGCCGCGCCGGCTACTACCGCCGCGGCACCGACAACCGCGGCGCCCACGACCGCAGCACCAACGACCGCAGCACCTACCACCTTGCCGCCGCCCGCCCCAGGCCGTGAGGTTGCGGCCTGCCAGGTTTCCGACACCGGCGGCATCGACGACGCCAGCTTCAACGCATCGGCTTGGGCGGGCGCCCAACGTGCTGAGGCGGAACTCGAGGGTGTGTCGATCGCATTCCTCGAGTCCACTGATGCAGCCGACTACCGGCCCAACATCGATGCTTTCATCGCCGAGGGTTGTGACGTCATTCTCACCATTGGGTTCTTGCTGGCAAACGACACGGCAGCTGCTGCTGCCGACAATCCCAACCAGCTGTTCGCCATCGTCGACCAGTCGCCCGGACCGTTTCCCCCATGGGCAGACGCCGACGGCAACATGCTCTCCGACTATGCCAACCTGCGTGGTCTGACGTTCCAGACCGACGAGGCGGCCTTCCTGGCCGGCTACATGGCGGCGGGCGCCTCCGAGACCGGTGTTGTTGGCACCTTCGGTGGCCTTCCGATCCCGCCGGTAACCATCTTCATGGACGGCTTCGTCCGTGGCGTTGATTACTACAACACGGTGAAGGATGCCTCCGTCGTCGCCCTCGGCTATGACGTCGAGAGTGGTGAGGGCCAATTCACCAACAACTTCGACAGCCTGGACGACGGCCGTTCGTTCGCTGAGACACTGGTCAACAACGGTGCCGACATCGTGCTGCCCGTTGCCGGGCCCGTGGGTCTCGGTTCGGCAGCGCTGTGCCAGGACACCGGGGCTTGCCTGATCGTCGGCGTCGACGCCGACTGGAACGCCACGGCGGCTGAGTTCAGCGATGTCATCCTGACGTCGATCCTGAAGAACATCGACATCTCGATCTTCAACACGATCAACAACGTGCTGGTGCTCGAATCGCTCGGTAACCCGTTCAACGGGACGCTCGCCAACGGTGGTGTCGGCCTAGCCGCCCTCCAGGACAACGCCGACCGCGTTTCCTCAGAGTTGGCTCAGGAAGTCGCCGATCTCAACGACGCGATTGTCGCGGCGGGGAGCCTCGCGGAGTTCCTGGCTTCGATGGCAGACGCCTAGAGCCAAGTGCACATCTAGACCTGAGAAGGGGCCCTTCGGGGCCCCTTCTTCGTTGCCGGCTCCGATTCGACATCGCCCGCCTGAAGCCGTCTAGTCTCCCCAGGGCACACCCGCGTTACGGAAGAGGGCCCAACGGTGGCGACGCTCGAACTCAGGGGAATCACGAAGCGTTTTCCCGGAGTGCTTGCTAACGACAGCGTCGACCTCAAAGTCAGTTCCGGAGAGATTCTCGGTCTGCTCGGCGAGAATGGAGCCGGCAAGACCACGCTGATGAACATCCTCTACGGTCTCTACTCGGCCGACGAGGGCGAGATCCTCATCGACGACGTCCCGCAGTCCTTTGCCGGCCCGGGAGACGCTATCGCTGCCGGCATCGGGATGGTCCACCAGCACTTCATGCTCGTTCCGGTGTTCACCGTTACGGAAAATGTCGTGCTTGGCGTCGAGCCTGTCGGTCCCGGCGGCGTGATCAACATCAAGGAAGCCAAACGGGAAGTCCGGGAGATCTCGCAGAGGTACGGGCTCGAGGTCGATCCCGATGCGATCATCGAGGACATCCCGGTCGGGATCCAGCAGCGCGTCGAGATCATCAAAGTTCTCTTCCGCAATGCCGAGTTCCTCATCTTCGACGAGCCGACCGCCGTCCTCACCCCCCAGGAGATCGAGGAGTTCTTCGGAATACTCAACGGCCTGCGCGAGGCGGGTAAGGCGATCATCTTCATCACCCACAAACTGAAAGAGGTGATCGAGGTCTCCGACGATATCGCCGTGCTCCGCCGAGGCGCCATGGTCGGGGGCGCCGACCCCGCCACCACGACCGAGGCGGATCTGGCCAATCTGATGGTCGGCCGGCCTGTGGAGCTCGTGGTAGCCAAGGAGGACTCCGAGCCCGGAGCCCAGGTGCTGACTGTGTCGGACCTCGTCGTGCTCGATGACCGCGATCAGGTGGCCGTCAACTCGATCTCATTCGATGTCAAAGCGGGCGAGATCGTCGGCGTCGCCGGAGTCCAGGGCAACGGCCAGACCGAGCTCGTCGAGGCCCTCACCGGTCTCCGCGGAGTTGCCGCCGGCACCGTCACCATCGGGGGCAAGGACGTAACGCATGCCACCCCACGCCAGATCCACGAATCGTCTGTCGCTCACGTCCCGGAGGATCGGCAGCGCAGCGGCTTGGTGATGAGCTTCAGTATCACCGAAAACATGGTGCTCGACGGCTACTACCACGAGCCGTACTCGTCGGGCATCAAGATGGACTGGGACAGCGCCCGCAGCAAAGCTGAGGAGCTCGTCGAGCAATACGACGTGCGCACGCCCGGCACGGAGGTCGCCGCCAACACGCTGTCCGGTGGTAACCAGCAGAAGGTCATTGTGGCCCGCGAATTCGGGCGCGATGTCCAACTCGTTGTTGCTTCCCAGCCCACTCGTGGGATCGACGTTGGTTCCATCGAGTACATCCACGAACGTATCGTCGAGGAACGTGATCAGGGCGCGGCGCTGCTGATCGTCTCGACCGAGCTCGACGAGGTCATGGCGCTGTCGGATCGTATCCTCGTGATGTTCGACGGCAAGGTGGTCGCCGAGTACCGGGGCGGTGCGGTGACCGCTGAGGAGATCGGACTGGCCATGGCGGGAGCGGCGACATGACGGAACCACAGCTGCCACCGGAGACACCAGCAGAGGACAACGAGTCGGCCGAGCCGGAGTCGCGCTGGACCGCGTTCATGAACGACCTCACCGGGGTCAACGTCGACTGGCGTTCGGCGCTGCTGGTGCCGGTCCTTGCCATCATCGCCGCCCTCGCCGTCAGCGTCGTCATCATCGTTGTCTCCGACATCGAGCTGTGGCGTGAGTTCTCGCTCAGCGCGCTCGGCGATGCGATCGGCCAGGCCGGCTCTGCGATGTGGGCGCTCTTCACCGGTTCTTTCGGATCGTTGGCCGCGGTGTCATCGACGCTGGCTTTCAGCGCCCCGCTCATTCTCGCCGGGCTTTCGGTCGCCATCGGCTTCAAAGCGGGACTGTTCAATATCGGGGCCGAGGGCCAGATGCTCATGGGCGGCATGGCTGCCGTTGCGCTCGGAATCACGATCGACATCCCGGTGTTCCTCAACGTTCCGCTGGCCGTGATCGGAGCGATGATCGGTGGCGGAATCTGGGGCGGCATCGCCGGGCTGTTGCGGGCCCGTACCGGTGCCCACGAAGTCATCACCACGATCATGCTCAACTCGATCGCCGGGCTGGCCGTGATCTGGATGCTGTCCACCGACTTCTTCCAGCCGGAGGGCCGGCAGGACCCGGTGTCGGAGGACATCGCCGTTTCGGCCCGCCTTCCACGGCTCCTCGGTTTCCTCGATCGCAACGACCTGCGGGTGCACTTCGGGATCGTCGTTGCCCTACTGGCGGCATATGCGATCTACTGGGTGCTCTTCAAATCCACGATCGGGTTCGAGTTTCGGGCGGTCGGGTTCAACCCGGATGCCGCCCACTACGCCGGCATGAAGGTCACCTGGCTCTATGTGTCCGTGATGGGGCTCGCCGGCGGCCTGGCGGGGATCGCCGGGATGACCCAGATCAACGGCCTGCTCTATCGAGCGAGTCCAGGATTCGCCGCCGGGATCGGTTTCGACGCGATTTCATTGGCGCTCCTCGGGAGATCGCATCCCGCCGGCGTCGTGGCTGCCGGTTTCCTGTTCGGAGCTCTCCGGGCGGGCGGCCTCGATATGCAGGTAGCCACCGACGTCCCGATCGACCTGATCGGAGTCATCCAGGCGCTCGTGGTGGTGTTCATCGCAGCACCGGCTCTGATTCGAGCGATATTCCGGGTCAAGACCGGTGAGGAAATCGGCCAGCTCACAACGGGGTGGGGAACATGACCGCCGCAGCTACCACACCGGACGCCGTTATCGTGCGCACCCCGGCAGAGATCAAGCGGTCTCGCTACCTGGGCATCACGTACCTCTTCCTGGCCGTTGTTGTCCTGTGGTTCTTTGCCCGGTGGAGCGTCGACCTGGGCAACTTCACCTTCAAGCTGGCCCGGCCGACCGACCCGTCGGCCCCGGACCTCACGTTGTCGGCCGGGCGGGTCACGCTGATCGTCGGGGTGATCCTGGCCGCTATGGGTGGGGTGCAGCTAGCCAGGGGATTCGGGAAGATGAACAACCTCGTGCTGGCAATTGGCCTCTTCCTGTTCATTTTCGCCTTCCTGGGATGGGCGACGGCGCAGAGCTCAATTGGAGCTTTCAGCATGGTCGGCATGATGAAGACGACGATCGTGCGCAGTGTCCCGATCACACTGGGAGCACTGGCCGGGGTGATGTCCGAACGGGTGGCGGTGATCAACATCGCGATCGAGGGCCAGTTGCTCGGTGGAGCGTTCGTGGCCGTCGTTGTGGCGTCGCCGTTGACCGGCGGAGAGGACCCAACGCTCATCCTCGGTTCGCCTATCGGCGGCTGGATTGGGGTCGGGGCCGCCGTGTTCGCCGGCATGCTGCTCGCCTGGGTGTTGGCGGTTCTCTCAATCAGATATGTGGTCGACCAGATCATCGTGGGCGTCGTGATAACGATCTTCGTCACCGGCATGACGTCGTTCCTCGCGTTGCGCTGGCTGGCAGACAATCCCGAGCTCAACAAGGGCCCGATCTTCAAGTCGATCGGCATACCGCTGCTGTCCGACATACCTTTCCTGGGGCCGGTGCTGTTCGACCACAACATCTTCGTGTTCGGCTCGTTCATCCTGGTTGCTTTCCTGACGTTCCTGCTGTTCCGCACCAGGTGGGGTCTGCGAGCGCGGGCGGTCGGTGAGCACCCCAAGGCAGCCGACACGCTGGGCGTGAACGTCTATCGCACCCGCTACTTGAACGTGATCATCGGCGGCGCAGTCGCCGGGTTCGGCGGAGCGTTCTTCACCCTCGGCTCGGTGGGCCGCTTCGACGAGAACATGACCAACGGGCGCGGTTTTATCGGCCTGGCGGCCATGATCTTCGGCCGCTGGCATCCGGTCGGGGCGATGGCTGCCGGCCTTGTCTTCGGGTTCGCCGACGCCATGTCGCAGACGCTCGGCATCCTCCAGACGGGCATTCCGTCCGAGTTCCTCGGCATGGTGCCCTTCATCGCCACGATCCTCGTGGTGGCCGGCCTGGTCGGGAAGGCTCGCCCGCCGGCAGCCGACGGTCAGCCTTACATCAAGCAGTAGGGCGGCTGCCCCGCCGGGGAGCGCTACTCGGTGGTACCGAAGAACTTGACGGACTGCAGCGCCAATTCTCCGTACGGTGTTTTCCCGTCGTATTGCTCGGCCGGATAGGTGGAATTGACCGAGATCCTCACCCGGGTAGTCCCGAGGCTGCTGATCGGGACGCGCTGCGGCTCGCTGTTGTCTTCCATCGTCATCGGGATTTCGATCTGGACATCGTTGACTTCGATGATCAGGGACTTGATGCGGTAGTTGCGCCGGAGCCGTTCCTCGTCCTCGACGTTCTGCAGCTCGATCTCGGTGATCTGGACCGGTTGGGTGAACGAGAACTCGAGCCAGGCATCGATGCCTCGCAGGCTGAAGTCATTCCAATAGGTCTCGGGGTTACCGTCGATCAGGTTGCTCGGGGGGAATCCGGGAAAGGACGAGCTGGCTTCGACATCGAACGGGATGAGGTTCGTGACGTTGCGGGGCACTGTGGAGGTCGGCCCGGCCAGCGTGGTCGTGGTCTCGGGCGGAGTGGAGCCGCGGAGGTTCATTATCAACACGGCGGCGAGCACGAACAGCACCACGCCGGCGATGACGGTGAGTGCCCGGCCACCCGGAGTGGCACGAATCACCGGGGCGGGGGCCACCGGGAGTGGCCCGGAGCCGAGGCGGGCGCCGCACTGCTCGCAGTGCCGGTTATGTGAGGGGTTGCCCGTACCGCAGGAGGTGCACACGACCGTTGCCATGGGCACCGGGGCATCGTCGGCCGCTGCCGGCGGCTCGGCGACGGTGGCTTTCTTGGCCTCCGGAGCGGGTGCTGGTGTCTCGCTCGGCGGCGGCGGGCCCTCCTCCAATTCGAACGCCTCGAAGAGGTCATCGAAGGGATCGATTGTGTTGCCGTCGTCCACCGAGTTCCTCGCAAACGCCTTTTAGTGAGTCAGTTTCCCCCGAGCGCTATTGTGCCACGAATGCCACTGATTGCAGCGATACGTGAGGCGGAGCCCTGGACGACCGCCAACCGAATAGGGGCCGTGCTGCTTCTGGTGGCTCTGGTGGCCGGCGCGTACTGGCTCCTGAAGCGGTATCTGAGCGACTAGGGCAACGCTTACGGCGTTGCTTGGGAGGTTGCCGGGAATCCTGCGGATGCCGGGAATCCTGCGGATTCCTTGGGAGTTGCTGCGCAACTCCTGGCGCGTGTCCATTCGCGAACGGGCGGTTCTTGTCACACCGTGGCGATACCTTGAGGCTGCGGGCTGAAGCCTGGAAAACTGGCTGAGCCGACCGAGTGTCAAATCCGAGGTGATGATGTCGTACGTGTGCTCCGAATGCTCCTACAAGACGAGCAAGTGGATGGGTTTCTGCCACCAGTGCAAGCAGCGTTCTATGGTCGAGATCGACGATCCGCACGGCCGTACTTCTGCGCTCGAGGTGACTGCCGTAAATCACGCCGCAGATGTGCGGACGGCGCGCCGGCCGGTTGGAATCGATGAGGTCGACCACGTCCTCGGCGGGGGCCTCGTTGATGGAGCTGTCGTCCTTCTGGGCGGCGAGCCCGGTATTGGCAAGAGCACGCTGTTGCTGCAGATGGCGGCGGCGCGGCGAGTCAACGATGCCGATCAGGGCCGGGTCCTCATGGTCACGGGCGAGGAGTCAATCGGTCAGGTGGGCCTGCGGGCCCGCCGGATCGGCGCAGCGTTTCCCGATGTCGAGATAGCGGCAACCCGAACCGTTGATGGAGTTGTCTCCGCAGTGGCCACGGATGGGTATCGCCTCGTGGTCGTGGACTCGATCCAGACGATGGCGGCCGACGGCGTCGACGGCGCCGCCGGCGGTGTCACCCAGGTCCGGGAGTGCACGGCACGCCTCATCTCGGCCGCCAAACTCAGTGGGACGGCGGTCGTTGTCGTGGGTCACGTCACCAAGGATGGGGTTCTGGCGGGCCCCAAGGTCGTCGAGCACATGGTCGATGTGGTGCTGCACCTCGACGGCAGCGACTTTGCGGGACTGCGGTTTCTCCGCTCACTCAAGAACCGGTATGGGTCAACCGATCGTGTCGGGATCTTCGAGATGACCGAGGAGGGGCTCCGCGAGGTTCCCGATCCCGTCGGGTGCCTGGTGGCAGGGTCGGGCGGTGGCGCCGAAGGCACGGTGCTCTTCCCGTCGGTGCAGGACAAGCGCCCGCTGCTGGTCGAGGTGCAGGCTCTGGTCGTTCCCACCAGGGCGCCCCAGCCGCGGCGCAGCTTCAAAGGGCTGGAGGCAGCGCGGGTTCACCAGATCCTGGCGGTTCTGGAGAAGCATGCCGGCTTGTCGTTCTCAGATCAGGAGGTCTATGTGAGTCTGGCCGGGGGCATCAAGGTCAAAGAGCCCGCATCCGACCTCCCGGTGGCTCTGGCCCTGGCGTCGTCGAGGCTCGATCTGCCGATCGGCAAGATCGCCGCCTGGGGCGAGGTCGGGCTTACCGGCGAGCTTCGAGGGGTCGGCCGCAGCGCGGCACGTCTCGAGGAGGTGTCCCGTCTCGGCGTAGAACTCGTCATCTCGCCCGAGACCAACGGGAAGACGCTCGTGGCGGCCCTTGGTCACGCCGGGCTCCACGGTCCCGGTGGCGGGGCGGCGGAAGAGCCTCGGTTCTAGCGCACACAGTCGGTACACTCCGATACCGATGACTCTGTTGGCGCCCCAAGATCAAATTGAGATTCTGCGCCGCCTGGCGCCGGGAACCGAGCTCCGCAATGCCGTCGACCTGATCCTGCGCCAGGGGACCGGGGCGCTGGTGATTCTCGGAAACGGCGCCGCGGTCGAGTCGATGTGTTCCGGCGGTTTCTTCCTCGACGCGGCCGAGTTCACCGCCCAGCGCCTGGCGGAGCTCGCCAAGATGGATGGCGGCATCGTTCTCGACGAGGACAACGAGTTCATCGTGCGTGCCAACGTGCACTTCATCCCCGATCCGACGTTGGCAACCGATGAGACGGGCACCCGGTTTCGAACGGCCGAACGTCTCAGCCAGCAGACCGATCGGCCGATCCTGGCGATCAGTGAGGAAGGCCGCAGCATTGCGGTCGTTTACTGGAACGGCACCCGGCGGGAGTTGCGACCGCCGCAGGTCCTCGAAGCGGAGGCCAACCAGCGTCTCATCTCGCTGGAGCGGCTGCGTCGCCGCCTCCAGGAGGCCGAGGATCGTCTCACTCGCAGCGAGGTCGACGATGTCGTGATCGTGCGCGACGTCTCGCTGTTGCTGCTGCGGGCGGCTCTGGTGCGCCGGCTGTATGCCGATGTCGAACGCACCGTGATCGAGCTTGGCGGCGAGGGACAGCTCATCAGCCTGCAAGCTGCCGACCTCATCGAGGGGGTCAACGATCTCGCGGAAACTGTCTACCAGGACTACTCGAAACGGCGGCCTCGCAACGGTAAGTCGGTGTTCGATCGGCTCCAGTCGGTCCCGACGGAAGACCTGTACGTGGCATCTCGTGTCGCGGCCGCCATTGGGATGGACCCACTCGACGCCGCCGTGAGGCCGCGCGGGATCCGGGCGCTGTCACGGGTGCCGCGGCTTCCCGACGCCGTGAAAGACGCCCTCATCAGCCACTTCAAGGACTTCCAGCGCATGATGCACGCTCCCGTTGCTGATCTCGACAAAGTAGAGGGTGTTGGGGCGGCCCGCGCCGAGCAGCTCCGCTCATACTTCGACCGGCTGCTCGAGGTCGGTATGGCCTGGCGCTTCGAGGATGATGGGCGACTGTGACCCGTCGGTCACCCGCTAAAGTGATGTCCGTTCCCGAGACGAGAGAGTCCTGTGCCCGCGAAGAAAGCCACCGCGGTTAAGAAAACGGCGGCCAAGAAGCCGGCGGCCAAGAAAGCGGCTGTCAAGAAGGCGACGACGGCGAAAACTGCCGCAGCCAAGAAGCCCGCTGCCAAGAAGGCTGCTGCCAAGAAGCCCGCCGCTAAGAAGGCTGCTGCCAAGAAGCCCGCCGCTAAGAAGCCTGCCGCCAAGAAGCCCGCCGCCAAGAAGCCTGCCGCCAAGAAGCCCGCTACCACCTCCAGGAAGACCAAAGTGCCCAAGACCGATACGAAGACCGCCGCCGCCGAGGCTGCCCCCGCCCCCAAACCCAAAGCCAAGGTCCCCTTCAAAGTCGGCGACAAGGTCGTGTACCCGCACCACGGTGCCGCCACGATCATCAAGAAGGAACGTATCGAGTTCTCCGGCAGCAAGACCGACTACTTCGTACTCGAGGTGGCAACCGACCAATTGACGGTGCGGGTACCGGCCGTCAACGCCGTCGACCTCGGTGTGCGGCCAGTGATCAGCAAAACCGTTGCTCGTCGGGTATTCAAGACGTTCAAGGAAGAGCCACAGGAGGCCGGGGCGAACTGGTCGCGCTGGTACAAGCTACTCACCGAGAAGATCAACTCGGGCGACATCTTCCAGGTCGCCGAGGTGGTCCGCGATCTCACCTACGCCCAGCAGGTCAAGGGAATCAGCCCGGCGCTGAAGCGCATGTTGGCCAAGGCCCGCCTCATCATCATCAGCGAGCTGCGGTTCGCCCTCGTCCTCGACGAGGAGGAAGCCATCAAGAAGCTCGACCGCGCTCTTCCCAAAGTCGAGGTTGAGGAAGAGGTCTAGTTTCGGCCAAATCAGGATTTGGCCGAGTTGCTTCGCATCGCCTGCGGCGCCGCCACGACTTAAATGAACCAGTGATCTTTCGCGTCTCTGTTGTGCGTGTCGCTGCCTACGGCCTACTCGCCTCTCTCTTGGTCAGTTGCGGAGTGGTCGTGCCCCGCGCAAACCGCTATCGGTAGGCTCAATCCATATGAGTCGCTGAATCCCACGGGAAGCGATGCACTACCGCCATGGACCTGCTGCGCAATATCGGTGAGATCGGTTTAGGCGTTCTCTTTGGGGCGGGCGCCATCTTCAACGCGACCTACACCCGCACGCACGGGGAAGATTTCTACGGCAGCTTCGCCGACGGAGCCTGGTTGGTCCCGGCTCGCCGTGCTATCGAGAAGGTGGTGATCCCCAACGCCACGCTGGTCACCTCGCTGTTGGTCCTGTTCGGGGCCGCCGTGGCGATCATGATCCTGTCGCGCGGTGATCTCGTGCGACCCGGCCTCCTGGCTGGAGGGTGCTTCGCCCTGGTTGCTGCGGCCCCCTCGAGTCCCGGGGGGACTGTCGCCAACGTGGCGCTGGCGGCCCTGCCTTCCTTTTCGCTTTCACCGGTTGAGTGAATCTCGAGAGTGACCGCGTACTGCGACAGATCACGAACCCGGGGAGCTCACGATCTGCGACTGCAACTACCGCTAAGTCCTTGAGCGATTTCTGCCGAGGCTTGTTGCAAGAAGGATTGGAGGGTACGTGTTTGTCGAGGCCGTGAGACTCCTTATCACGTTGGCGCTGCTGGTCGTCGGATACAACATGGGGGAGGCGATGCCGGGGTGGTTCCCTGCCGCGGAGTTCGATCAAGGGGTGACCGAGATCTGGGGGGCGATGCTCGGGGTCGGGACCGGGTACGTGCTGGGTGGTGTCGTCGGTCGCGCACTCGATCGTTCGATGGCCAAAGCTCCCCAAGCCGCTTCCCGAGCGAGCGGTGCAGAGTTGTTCGCCGGGGCATTCGGCGTCATCACCGGGATCATTGTCGGCAGCGTCCTGGCCGTGCCGACAGTTGTGCTCCTTCCGGCCAACGTCGGTTGGCCCCTCGCCGGATTGATCGTTCTCGTCCTCGCCGCGTTCAGCGCCAAGCTCTTTGCGGCCCGATCCGATGATCTGCTTTCGGTGACCGGCCTGAGCCGGGCGTCCCGCCAGGTTCCCGGAACGGATGAAGACACTGACCGCTATCTAGTCGACTCGTCGGCCGCAATAGATGGGCGGGTCCTCGACCTGGTACGTTCCGGGCTGCTCAAAGGAAACGTGTGGGCGACCGCCTTCGTCATCGACGAACTCCAGGGCATTGCCGATGCTGCCGATCGCAATCGCAGGCGACGGGGTCGTCGCGGTCTTGACGTTCTGGACGGGCTTGCCGATATGCCCGGCGTCACATTCCTGGTTCTGGAGGACACGGTCCCGCAACACCAGGAGGTCGACGACAAGCTGCTCGCGGAGGCCGCCAAGCTGCACGCCGGGCTGATTACGACTGACCACAACCTAGCGAAGGCCGCCTCGATTCGCGGCCTGAAGGTCATCAATCCGCACTCGATAGGCGAGTCGCTGCGGCCCGAAGTCGCCGCCGGCGATGTCATCGAGGTCACGGTGGAACGGGCCGGCAACGAGCCGGGCCAGGGTGTCGCCTTCCTCGACGACGGGACGATGGTTGTCATTTCCCAGGGGGCCGCCGCCATCGGAACGGTGGTGCAAGCCGAGGTGACCAACACGCTGCGCACCGCGGTCGGCCGTATGGTGTTCGCGTCGCTGTCGGGAGTGCGCATCAGTTAGCCTCCGGTCCATGCGTACCGGGTTCGGCCTCGATGTCCACGCGCTCGGCGGGAGCCCACCGCTGCTGCTGTGCGGCGTCATCGTCGACGATACCCGCGGCCTGATCGGCACCTCCGACGCCGATGTGGCCGCCCATGCCCTCTGCGATGCCCTTCTTGGGGCCGCAGTGCTCGGCGATATCGGCACCCATTTCCCGTCCGGTCGCGGCGACTTCGCCGACGCCGATTCCATGGATCTCCTGGCTCGCGTAGTCGAGATGGTCCTCGCAGAGGGGCTTGCGATCGCCCACGTCGATGTGACGATCGTCGCCCAAACGGTGCGTGTCGCCCCGCACCGCGATGCGATGATCGGCAGGCTCGCCGAGGCGCTCAGAATCGACCGCTCGCTCGTGTCCGTCAAGGCGACCACGACCGACGGGCTCGGCGTGATAGGCCGTGACGAGGGTGTCGCCGCGATGGCTGTAGCGACACTGCACTCCAGTCCGGAGTAGTCGCTCAGGCGAGCAGCGCGTCGAGGCCGAGCAGGACCGCCCCGGCCGCAAAGAGCGCCAGCGCCACCACCGCCGACCATTTGACCAGGCGCTCGCCCCGGATTCCCGGCGCTGCGGCCACTAGGTCGACACCGGCGCCGAGCGCTGAGCCGACGACTCCACCGATCAGCATTATCAATCCAGCACCGGCGAGGTCGCTGAGCGGGCGATCCACCAGGACCGCAGCGATCGCCACCAGCACGGACACCGCCCCCAGCAGGCCGACGATTCGGAACGCTCTCCCTCCGTCGTTCACCACCCCGACGAAGCCCGGCGATCCATGGGATTCGCCGTGGACGATCAATCCCTCAGTAGCCCACGGCCCTTCGATCGGGCCTCCGAAGTGGCGGCGCTCTCCTCCAGGCGCTTCGCCGGATGACCCCGAAAGGAGCTGGATTAGTGCCTGGCGAACCTGGTGGAGCTCGAGACCAAGCTTCTGCAATACCTGGGCGGCAACGCCCTCACCCTCTCGGATCAGCCCGAGCAGGATGTGCTCGGTGCCGATGTAGTTGTGACCGAGTTGGAGAGCCTCCCGCAAGGACAGTTCCATGACCTTCTTTGCTCTCGGCGTGAACGGAATGTGGCCCTCGGGTGCTTCGGACCCCGACCCGATGATCTCCATGACCTTGGCGCGCACGGAATGGAGCTCGATCCCCAGGCTTTCGAGGCCGAGGGCCGCATCGCCCTCCCCCTCGTGGACAAGACCAAGGAGGATGTGCTCGGTGCCGATGTAGCCGTGATTGAGGAGGCGCGCTTCCTCCTGAGCGTAAACCACAGCCCGCCGGGCCCTATCTGTGAACCGCTCGAACAATGTCCCTCCTACGCGGCTTCAGCATGGACACTATCTCGGATTACGCGCTGCGATGCCTGGAGGTCGGGCAACCCTCTGCTGTGGCTGGCCCTTCTACCGGGACTCGCCGGAGTAGCGGCTGCCCTGGCGGCCGTCGCCAGGGCCCGCCGGGCCCGTGGCTGAGTTCGCCTTCACGAAGTCGATCACGGCTGTGGCCACCGCCTCCGGCTGATCGAGGTGGGCCGAGTGGCCGCAGTCTTCGAGCCAGAGTCGCTCAACAGGCCCGGCGACGGCTGCCTCGACCGCATCGAGCTGGCGGGCCGTGCCGTACTCGTCGCCGGCGCACTGGATGAGCAGCAGCGGGCAATCGACACCGGCGATGTCGCCTTCGAGGTTCCAGTCTTGGAAATCGGGATTCTTCCAGATGTCGTGCCAGCCGTAGAACGTCGCAGCGGCGTCGTGGTGGTGCTTGGCCATCTTCTCGGCGAGGACGTCCTCCTCGAATGCCCTGCGGGCCGCATCGACGCCGGTCAGCGCCTCGTCCTCGACGAACACGTGGGGAGCGATGGCGACGATGGCTTGGACGGGCCAGCGGCCGGCCCCGGTGTAGATCAGGGCAATAGAGGCTCCGTCGGAGTGGCCGACGAGAATCGGATTCGTGATCTCCAGCTCCTCGAGCAGCCCGGGGAGGGCGAGGAGTGCTTCGTCGTGCATGAACCGCGGTGTACGCGGTTCGGTGATCGGATCGGACCACCCGTGGCCGTGACGCGAGTAGATGACCGCCGGCAGCCCCGTTGCGGCGGTGATCGTGTCGGGGAAGCTGCGCCACAGCCCCTGGCTGCCCAGTCCTTCGTGGAGGAACACAAGTGTGGGGCCCTCGCCGGGGATAGAGCGATAGTCGATGTTGACGCCGGCGACAGAGATCGAAGACACTGCCGTTCCCTAGGCCGGCGGCTCGGCATGGGGTGCCGCGTATAGATCGAGCACGGCCTTCGGATCGTTGGCAATGACCGCGGCCACGCCCGCGTTGCGGAACTTGTTGAGCGCCCGCGGTCCGTCGACGGTCCACACCACGACGCCGAGACCGTGGTCGGCGGCGAGTCGCACTGCCTTGGCCGGCTTGACCCGGAGCAGCCGCTTGTGGACCGCCACGTAGGAGTGGCCGGCCGCGGCAGCTTCCGGGATGTCGTCGGCCAGTTCGGCGGTGCGATCGAGCAGCTGTCCGGTGACAATGCGCCCGTCGACGTACCGGACCCGGGCGACGGTGTCGGGGTTGAAGGACGTCACCACACATCGTCCGTAGCGATCGCCGGCGGCAACCCAGGCGGCTATCTGGTCCGCCATCCGGTGCTCCGGATCGAAGTCCGGCTCGCTGGGGTCATTCTTGATCTCGACGTTGATGACGAGGTCACCCAGCACCGCGGCTCCCTCATCGAGCGTGGGGACGTGCGGTAGCTCGGCCCGCAGTTCGGCGAAGCTGCGTTGCGCGAAGACGCCGAATCCCGGCGTCGACGGATCGTGGCTGAGGATCACTGCGTCGTCCGAAGTGAAGCGCACGTCCAGTTCAACACCGTCCGCACCGTGTTCCACGGCGAGCCGAAAGGCCTCCAGCGTGTTGTCACCGGCGTGGGCTGAAGCACCGCGGTGGCCCAGCACCAGCGGCCGGCCTTCCGGGGGAGGGTACGTCAGCGGCATGATGCGAGGCTAGCCGTAGCGTGGCGGCTTCGGCTCGGTGAGAGGGCGTGCCGGGTAGCATCGCACCATTCTTTGAAAGGCGCCGGCTCTCTGAAAGGCACCGTGCAGATCTTCAACACGCTCGGGCGTGCCCTCCAGACCTTTGAGCCCCGTGACGCGGGCAAGGTCGGCATGTACGTCTGTGGCGCCACTGTGCAATCGAAACCGCATCTCGGCCACGGCCGCTACGCCGTCGTCTTCGATGTGGTGCGCCGTTACTTCGCGTATCTCGGGTACGACGTCACCTACGTGCGCAACATCACCGACGTCGACGACAAGATCATCGACGCCGCCAACGAAGCCGGCGTGACCACGGAGCAGATCGCCGCCGATGCCGCGGCCGCCTTTGCTACCGCCTACGACGCCCTGGGGATCCTGCCGGCCGACATCGAGCCGCGGGCGACCGACCACGTTCCGCAGATGATCACGATGATCGAGCAGCTGATTGCCGGCGGCCATGCCTACGAGGCCGGGGGAGACGTTTACTTCTCGGTGCGAGGGTTCCCCGGGTACGGCAAGCTGTCGGGCCGCAACATCGACGAGCTGCAGTCGGGGGCGCGGATCGCAACGGGCGACATCAAGCAGGACCCGCTCGACTTCGCCGTTTGGAAGGCTGCCAAGCCGGGAGAGCCCAGCTGGCCGTCTCCTTGGGGCGACGGCCGCCCCGGCTGGCACATCGAGTGCTCTGCGATGTCGTATCAGTATCTCGGCGCCTCCTTCGACATCCACGGCGGTGGTATCGATCTGATCTTTCCCCATCACGAGAACGAGATCGCCCAGGCCGAGGCGGCACTCGGCATCGAGCCGTTCGCCCGCCTCTGGATGCACAACGGGATGATGACGCTCACCGGCGAAAAGATGTCCAAGTCGACCGGCCACATCATCGATCTGCTCGATGCCGTCAAGAAGTATCCCGGCCTGGCGGTTCGGCTCTTCTACTTGCGAACCCACTACCGCAAGCCGCTGGATTTCTCAGAGGAGGCGCTCGCGGACGCCACGGCCTCGCTCGAGCGGCTGTGGGCATTCCGCCGGCGCCGGCCGGGTCCTGTCGAAGATGAGCCGAATCAGGCCACGATGGAGAGCTTCGCGCGTGCGATGGACAACGACATTGACGTTGCCGGCGGCCTCGGAGCCCTTTTTGATGCCGTTCGGGAGGGCAACCGCCGTCTCGACTCAGGAGACAGCGCCGACTCGTATCTGGCTGCTTACGACGAGATCGTCGGCGTGCTCGGGCTCGCTGAGCCGGTACGGGGATTCGAGGACATCGCCGCCGGGCTCGAGGCGCTCGGCGCCCGATATGACATTGCCGGGGTGTCCGGGTCGGCCCTGGTGGATGCGCTCGTGGATCGGCGCAGCGAGGCCCGCACGAACAAGGATTGGGCCACCGGCGACACCATCCGTGACGGCCTCGCCGAGCTCGGCGTGATCGTCGAGGATGGAGCCGACGGCAGTGCCTGGCATCGGGGATAGGCTCGAAGGCATCCACGCCGTCACCGCGGCGCTGCACGCGGGCCGCGTCGTTTCACTCACCGTCGAACGCGGACCCGCCAAGTCGGCCGAAATCCAGAGCCTGATCGCGCTTGCCGATGAGACGGGGGCCTCTGTCGAGTTGGTGGCCGACGTGTCCTCGCTGGCGGCGACGTCGGCGCCCCAGGGGGTAGTCGCCACGGCTCGGCCGTTGCCGACGGTTTCTCTAGGCGACCTCGTTTCGAGAGCCGCACGACCGGCGCTGATCGTCCTCGACCACGCCGAAGACCCTCGCAACGTTGGCGCCATAGCCCGCTCGGCGCGGGCCGCCGCGTTCGACGGGATGGTCGTCTCGAGTCGCCGGGCCGCCCCCCTCGGCGCTACCGCGTTCAAGGCGGCAGTGGGTGCCTTCGAGCAGCTTCCGATTGCCGTTGTGGGATCGATCGCCGATGCGGTGCGCCATTTGCAGGACCTCAACGTGTGGACCATCGCCCTCGATGGGTCCGCTTCCGACTCCTTCTACGGGCTCCGGATCCTCGATGAGCCGGTCGCGGTGGTCGTCGGGGCCGAAGGCCGCGGGGTCAGCAGGCTGGTCACAGAGCGCTGCGACGTGGTGGCCCGGTTACCGATGGCCGCAGGGGTGGAGAGCCTCAACGCCGGCGTCGCCGCCGCTCTCGCCATGTTCGAGATCGCACGGGCCCGCGGGGCATTATCCTGAGTTCGTCTCCACGGAGACGGATGCTGGCGTAGCTCAGTCCGGCCAGAGCAGCTGATTTGTAATCAGCAGGTCGCGGGTTCGAGTCCCGCCGCCAGCTCGCGAGGGCCTGCGGCGTTGCTTGGGAGTTGCTGCGCAACTCCAGGCTCTCCGGTACGGCTGTATCGAAGATGTCCGCTCAACCCAGTGGTTCGACGACCAAGGTCGGTCGCAACCAACGCTACCCGTGCGGATCTGGACTCAAGCACAAACACTGCCACGGCCGGTCGCGACGACCGTTAGCCACCCTCCCAGATAATGTCGTGCTAGCGCCGAGTGCTACATATGCCTGTAATCCACTTGGGCTTTCGCGATCATCCGGGAGGAGCGTTTTCGAGGGTTGAGGAGGTTGGGCAGTGACGTGGGTTCCGGACGCCGGTGGGTGAGCGATATCGCTCTGCGGGGTGAGCGTTATGTGCGGGTCGATGGCCGACTCCGTTTGTGCTCGGCTCCGCGCTTGGTCGTTGGATCCGGGGGGCTTTGGACTCTGGAGGCCGTTGCGTCTTTCTGATCTTCTTGTCATAAGAAGTGGCTTCCGTGACCGCTTAGTGGGTGAGAGCTAGGAGTTGCTGTGACGCACCCCACGGTCAGCGCAGCGGCAGATATCGAGAGCTTCACGGAGTTCGTGGAGAGGATCCAGCCGATGCTGAGGAACGCCCTGGTCGCCGTGGTGGGCCCGGATCTAGCGGGTGATGCGGTCTCGGAGGCGTTGGCGTATTGCTGGCAACGGTGGGACCGGGTCCGAGAGATGGAGAATCCGACGGGGTATGTGTGGTCGGTCGGTCGCAGCATAGGTCGTGACCTCATCAAGAGGCAGGGCGGCGACCGCAGCGCTCTATCGGCGTGGCCTGAGGTTCCCTGTGCGAGCCCACCGTTGATTGAGCCTGGCCTCCCCATCGCGTTTGCTCGGTTGTCGGAGCGGCAGCGGCTGGCGGTGTTCTTGATCCACGGGTACGAGTGGACTTACCGCGAGGTCGCCGACCTTTTGGGGGTGTCGGTGCCGACGATTCAGAAGCACGCTGAACGTGGCCTGGCCAAGCTCCGCAGAGCACTAGGGGTGACGCAATGACGATCGACGTCAAGGACCAGGTTCGCCGCTATGCCGAATACGTCGATGTGATGGTTCCCGTGTGGACTGTCGACGATATCACCTCCACCGAGGCTCACCCGGAGGCGC
This sequence comes from uncultured Acidimicrobiaceae bacterium, assembly GCA_947258375.1. Classification (GTDB taxonomy): domain Bacteria; phylum Actinomycetota; class Acidimicrobiia; order Spongiisociales; family UBA5794; genus JAHEJX01. The sequence continues at coordinate 1,736 of CAMYIJ010000028.1, read as the reverse complement.
CGACCCCTCCCGTGCGCCGGTCGAAGCCGGTGGCGGTCATGGCCCTCGCGTTTGCGGCCGTCCTGCTCGCCGTCGGAGCCGTGGCCCTCCTGCTGAGGGGAGACACCCAGGGGATCGTTGATGAGCCCGCGCCACCGCCATCGACGATCGTGACAACAACGGTTGCAGTGTCCGAGTCAACGGACGGCATCATGTCTGGTACCTGGGACCTCTTCTCGACCGAGTCGGGTCTCCCACCGGGGCCCGTCTACAAGACAACCGCCGACCCGTCAGGAACGGTTTGGGCGCTGGCGAGCGATCAGGGTGTGTATCGCTTCGACGGTGCTCGGTGGAATCTGATCACCACCCTGCCGCAGGGGACGCAAGGGGGCATCTGGTTGGCGGTCACCGGTCATGGTCACATCGTCGCACCGGCTTGGCGGCAGACAGATGACACGCCAACGCTGAGCCTCTATGACGGTACCGAGTGGCGAGATCTCGTCGCTGAGGGTGTTGTCCCTGCCGACCTAGGCGTGACGGTGCGACGGCTGCTCCCGAGCGGTGACGTGATGGTGGCGGGCTTCGGCGATTCCGAAGGGACGCCGTATCTCATCCGCATCGAGTCTGATGGGGTCGAAGTGATGGTCGGGGACAAGGCGCCCACGAGCGGAGCCGGGGGGCAAGCCGCGCACGGTGCAAGGACTATTACTTCCGACGGTGTGATGTGGGAAGGTGGCATCGCGGATATCACCGTGTTCGACGGCAACACCGTCGAGTTGCTCGACACCTCAGTCGCGGACTTGGTCGATGGCTGTTGCATTGCGCCGCTTGCCGAGGACCCCACTGGCGGAATGTGGATCCAGCTCGGAACAAACCTCTACCACTACGGCTCCGATGGATGGCAGCTGCACGCCACAAGAGACGACCTCCCCGAAGTCCTGATCTCCTCCAATCACGACCAGTTGCAGGAGTGGGCCATCATCCCGACCCCGGACGGCCATGTCTGGGTCTTCCACGCAAACGGCGTGGGGCACTATGACGGATCATCGTGGACCGGTTACACCCGGACCGCAGCCGAAGACGCGGGTATCCCGGTGGGTCGCTACGGGAGACTGGCCGCACCCGTCATCGGACCTGACGGATCCGTATGGACCATCACCAACGAGACGGGTGAGTATCGCGTGCACAGGTACGTCGGATCGTCATGGGCTGTCACCCCTGCACCTGCCCCTGGCACCTACCCGAACAGCCACATCAACGGAATACTCACCGTCACTCCCGATGGCTCAGCCTGGATAGCCACCGACGCCGGACTAGCCAGATTCACCCGCACGCAATAGGCGTCACATACCGCACGACGCGGCACGCTCAGCTCGTCGTGCTCTGCTCGATGAGCCGCCCAATGCGGTGAGCCAAACAGATCACATGATCTCGCTCGATAATGCCCACCACGCCTTACCGCCCATAGCGGCACCTCGTGCGCCAGCTGCCTAGCTCCATGGCAAGCACGGAACGTGGCGAAGTCCTTGTGGCCGATGGTCTGGATCGCGGATTACCCACATATCCTGGCCTGTTGAGCGGTTGGGGTTGACACGTGGGGGCGGTTTGCAGCATTCTTCAGCCTGACGGTGTGCTCGGAGCAATGACTTACCGAAGAGCCGGCATGTGAGGGTGAAAGCCGGTCACGCTGGAAGGTCCGAGAGGACCGAAGGTGACGTTCCCTCCTTGTCTTCTCCGGGTGCGCCGTCTTTGTTCCC
>CAMYIJ010000027.1 GCA_947258375.1 uncultured Acidimicrobiaceae bacterium | reverse complement strand
CACCGCGATTGACTCCAGGGCTGATGAGATCATTGATCCCGATGACCCGATGCGGCCGGCTCTTGAGCAACGCCGTCTAGATGCTTTGGTTTCGTTGGCCCTAGACGCCACTGTCCCTGTTCCCCAAGGGACTGAAGCTCCGGCGCCGCGGCGGTTGAAGGCTCACATCTTCATAGACGCCGACCAATGCCACCGCACGAGTGGTGAGTCTGGGGCTGTCACCCGTTCGGGGCTCAAGGTCGGGCCCAACACCCTCAACGAGATCTTCTGTTCGGGGGAGACCGAAACCACCCTCATTGACATAGACGGATTGAAGGCAGTGCCGACTGATGGGGACCGGCTACCGAACCGCCTCAGGGACTATGTGTTCTTCAGAGACGGGGGCTGTACTGCTGATGGGTGTACGAGTCGTTACCGGCTCGAACCGCACCACATCACACCCCGCAGCAAAGGTGGTAGCCATGAACCCGACGGGTTGACATTGTTGTGTTGGTTCCACCACCACATCGTGGTCCACCAACAAGGATTCACCATCGACCCCGAATCCCCACCGAAACGGAGACGCTTCCTCGCCCCCGGTGTCACCCGAGCCCCACCGCCGGACTAGAGGCACACCCCCTCTACGACTCGCAACCACCGAAACCACACCTCCCAACAAACCCGAACCGGCGGCCTCGCTAGCGATACGGCGCGCCGGCCCTTCAAACGCGTCCAGCTGCGACCAACTCCAAGCACAAGCGGGGGAGCAATATGGCTCAGGATTCGCTGATCTGAGCACTGGGTCAGCGCGCCCAGGAGTTCCACGACGGCGCTTCGGGAATCTCCAGCTGACTTTGGGAACTCACGGCACCTCGAACGCGCGCTCTCCTACCCGCCCTTCGGGCGGTGCCCCTCCACACTCCGGGGAGGAGTCATGTTTGATCCCCCATCCCACCGGTCGTGGGCGGACCGAGGCTGCTTCACGCGACGCTGCTACGTCAGGTGTTCCGCCAGCATGGCGGCGGCGTCGATGTGCATGTCGTCGGCGGCGTCGATCAGGTCGGTCAGGCCCCAACTGCCGTGGAACATGCCCGGGTACCTCACCAGCGAAGTCGGCACGCCGTACGCATCGAGGCGCACGGCGAAGTCCTCACCCTCGTCACGTAGTACATCGGCCTCAACGGTGATGATCATCGTCGGGGCCACACCGACAAGGTTGGTGGCGCGCATCGGGGCCGCTCGCCAGTCGTTGCGTGCTTCCGCTGGGATGTACTGCTCAAGGAACCAGTCCATCCCCTGGCGGGTGAGGAAGTAGCCCTCGCCGTAGTCGCGGTACGACCGGTACAGCTCGGGTCGGTTGTCCAGCACCGGGTAGATCAGCACCTGTACGGCGAGCGGCAACCCCTCGTCGCGTGCCGTCAGAGCTACGGCAGCTGCCAGGTTGCCCCCCGACGAGTCGCCGCAGACTCCGAATCGTCCCGGGGTGACGCCTATGTGTCCGGCGGACCGGGAGATCCAGCGGGCGACCGCCATGGAGTCCCGGTAGGCGGCTGGGAACTTGTTCTCAGGGGCGAGGCGGTAGTCGACGGCAATGATCGTGCATCCGCTGTAATTCGCCAACCGCCGCGCCCGGGCATCATGAGTGTCGAGGCCCCCAACCACCCAGCCGCCGCCGTGGAGGAAGATGACAGGTGGCGTCGGCTCTTTGATGCCGATAGGGCGGTAAATCCGCACGGGTATCTGAACGCCACCGGAGCCGGCGACCATGAAGTCCTCTACCTTGGCAACCGGCGGGACCGGCCCGGTAGGGCGCATTGCGGCGAGCCGCCGCATCTCGCCGACACTCATCGATGGGCTCATCTGGAGACCGGATTCAACGAGCGTCGCCAGCGCCGCCGCGGCTTGTGGATGAAGTCCCATGCTCGGCAACCGTAGCGTGACGCCCGGCTCGGTTTCCAAACGAGATAGCCTGGGCTGATGGAGATCCACGACAACATCGTCGCTGCGATCGGCAACACCCCGCTGGTGCGGCTGGCACGGCTGCACCCGGCGGGCAATCTCGTCGCCAAGATCGAGCATATGAACCCGGGCGGATCCATCAAGGACCGCATTGGCTTGGGCATGATCGAGCGGGCCGAAGAGAACGGCTGGCTCGTGCCCGGGGGGACCATCGTCGAACCGACGTCGGGCAACACCGGGGTCGGACTCGCCATGGTGGCCGCACTGAAGGGTTATCGACTCGTCGCGGTGATGGCCGATAAGCAATCGAAGGAGAAGCAAGACCTGCTGCGCGCCTATGGGGCCGAGGTTGTTGTGTGTCCCACCGATGTTGACCCGGAAGACCCCCGTTCCTACTACTCCACGGCCGATCGGCTCACGGCGGAAATCCCGAATGCGTACCGCCCCGACCAGTACTCCAACCCGGCCAACCCGCAGGCCCAATACGACACCACGGGGCCTGAGATCTGGCGCCAAACAGCGGGCACGATCGACGTCCTGGTTGCCGGTGTCGGCACCGGCGGGACCATCAGCGGAGCCGGTCGCTACCTCAAGGAGCAGAATCCCGAGATCACAGTGGTCGGGGTGGACCCGGTCGGGTCGATCTTCACGGCGGCGACTGAGGAGGATGTGACGACATACCTCATCGAGGGCGTCGGTGAGGACTTCTGGCCGGAAACGTTCGATCCGGCCATGGTCGACAGTTACGAGGTGGTCACGGACCAACAGGCCTTCAAGATGACTCGCCGGCTCGCTGAGGCAGAGGGGCTTCTTGTGGGCGGTTCATGCGGGATGGCGGTCGTTGGCGCGCTGCGCGTGGCAGTGGAACGTCCCGACGATCTCGTAGTGGTGATCCTGCCCGACTCGGGCCGCAACTATCTATCGAAGATCTTCAACGACGACTGGATGTCCGCCCAGGGCTTCGGGTCGTGAGAGAGGCCCTGGTGAGGGACGTCTCCACGCATGCTCCGCCGGATATCGGGATGCCGGCGCGTGTCGCACGACCCGAACCAGGCTCGGCTCGCGTCGGAGAGGCCGACCAGATCGATCGGTGAAGCGGGCCCGACTACCGAGCCGACACAAAGATGAGATCCGCACCGGTACCGCTGGACAATGGGGACCAGGCCACCCCATTCGGTGATGTCAAGATCGTCCCTCCGACACCAACGGCGACCCACTGGCTCCCGACTTCCGATACACCCCGCAGCCAGGCGCTGGTGCCGCTGGCTTGAGGAGTCCAGTTGACCCCATTCGGTGATGTCAAGATCGTCCCGGCATAGCCGGCCACCACCAGCTGGGTACCATCCCACGCCACTCGCTCACCGTAACCAGTGGGGTTGACCTGCGGAGACCAGTTGACCCCATTCGGAGACGTCAAGATCGTCCCACTGTCACCGACCGCCACCCATTGGGTCCCATCCCACGTCACGCCGCGCAACGGTACGCCGGTACCGCTGGACTGCGGAGTCCAGGCCACCCCATTCGGTGATGTCAAGATCGTTCCATTCAAACCGACGACCACCCATTGGGTCCCATCCCACGCCGAACCCCATAACTGGGCGCTGGTGCCGCTGGTCTGGGAAGTCCAATTGATCCCATTCGGTGATGTGACGATCGTCCCGCCATTACCGACTGCCACAAGCTGGGTCCCATTCCCCGCCACATGGAGCAAGGAGGCTGTCGTACTGCTGGACCGTGTAGTCCAGGCCACCCCAGCTGGTGACGTCAGGATCTTCCCGGCATTACCGACTACCACCCACTTGGTCCCATCCCACGCCGAACCCCACAAGTTGTTGCCGGTACCGCTGCTCTGTGGAGACCAGGCCACGCCATCTACTGACGTCACAATCGTCCCGCCGAAGCCAGCGACGACCCACTTCGCTGGCACCGCCTCGCAGTTGACAGTCGATCCGCCATTGTCGTTGACACAGGTGTCGGTGTCGGCCCCGCCGTCGATCGCATCCGGCCCACTATCACCGCCGTCGATCGTGTCGTCGCCGGTGTTGCCGTCGAGCGTGTCGGCACCGTCACCACCGTTGATGGTATCGGCTCCGGCACCGCCGCTTATGTTGTCGGCACCGTCGTTACCAAAGATGGTGTCACCACCGCCGTTGCCCTCGATGATGTCGTTACCCGCGTCACCGTAGATCGCGTCGTTGCCTGAACCACCCGTAATGGTATCGACCCCGTCGCCCCCAACGAGCTCGTCGTCGCCGCCACGGCCCAGGATTGAGTCGTCGCCGCCGAGACCATAAATGGAGTTGGCCAGAGCGTCGCCCGAGAGCGAGTCGTCATGGATCGATCCACTGATGTCCTCGAATCCACTCAGGGTGTCGGAACCATCTCCAATTGACGTTCCCGCCGTCAGGTCGACCGTGACGCCGCCCGGTGCAGTCGCGAAGGCCACCGTGTCGGTGTCGGCACCACCGTCGAGGGTGTCGTCGCCGCCGGCACCTTCGATGGTGTCGAACCCGCCGCCGCCGCTGAGGACGTTGGCGGCATTCGAGCCCGTAATCGTGTCGTTGCCCGGCGTACCGTCGACATTCTCGACGTTGGACAGCGCGGTGTCGTAGCCAGTCGGCGAACCCAGATCCACAGTCACGGATGAGTGACCGCTCAGATCGAGGAGGTCGGTACCGGCCCCGCCGTCGAAGCTGTCCACGCCTTCAGCGAGCATGTCGATGAGGACGTCATTACCGTCGCCGCCGCGCAGGGTATCGGCGCCGGCGTTGCCGTCGAGGGTGTCGTCATGGGCGTTCCCGTTGAGGGTGTCGTTGCCGGCACCTCCCGCGAGATCGTCGTTCTGGAAGCCACCGCTCATGACGTCGTCGCCGCCGTCGCCGCGCAGGGTGTCGACGCCACCGCCGCCACCGAGGGTGTCGTTGCCGTCACCACCGTTCAGGACGTCGGCTTGATCGCCACCGATGAGGTCATCGTTGCCGTCACCACCGTTGATAACGTCGTCGCCGCCCTCTCCGCTCAGCGTGTCGGTCCCGCTGCCGCCGTTCAACTCGTCTTCACCTGCCCCACCGGAGATGTCGTCATCGCCGACGTCGCCGTTGAGGACGTCATCCCCGTCGCCGCCGACGATGATGTCGGCGCCGTCGTCACCGTTGATGGTGTTGACGCCATCGTTGCCGGTGAGAGTGTCGTCGAAGGTCGAGCCGTCGATGTTCTCGAAGGTTGCGAGCGTGTCCGCGCCGTCGGCGCCTGAGGAGGTGCCGGAGGCAAGACTCACCGTTACTGCTCCGGAAGCGTCGTCGTATACGGCCGTGTCGGTTCCGTCACCACCCGTGAGGGCGTCGTTCCCGGCCCGGCCGTCGACCCGGTCGTCGCCGGCACCCGCGTCAATGGCGTTGATGCCGGCGTCGCCCGTGAGGTCGTCGTTCCCCGAGCCACCGATGATGTTCTCGACGTCTGTCTCGGCGTCGGTGCCGTCACCGGTGAACACACCGGTGCTCAGATCGCCTGTGATGGCAGTGCTGAGTGCCGAGTAGTCGACGGTGTCGGTCCCGGTCCCACCGTTGAGGTCGTCGTTGCCGCTGCCGCCAATCAGGGTGTCATCGCCGGCCTCGCCCAGGAGATTGTCGTTCCCGGGGCCACCGTTGAGCTTGTCGTTTCCGCCGCCGCCCAACAGGCTGTCGTTTCCGGCCAGTCCGTTGACGGTGTCGTTGCCTGCCTGGCTCCTGATCGTGTTGACGCCGGTATCGCCCGTCAGGTCGTCACCGGCCGGCGAGCCGACCAGGTTCTCGACGTTGACTTCGGAGTCGGTGCCCTCACCGGTGAACGATCCGGTACCAAGCAAGGTCCCCGTGATGGGTCCGGCTGCCGAGCTGAAGTCGATCGAGTCGGTGCCCGTGCCGCCGTCGAACGCATCGTCGCCATCGCCGCCGCGCAGCGTGTCGGCGCCGGCATCACCGTTGAGGGCGTCGTTGCCGTCGCCTCCGTTGAGGATGTCATTGTCGTCACCGCCGTTCAGCGTGTCGTTGCCGGCATCACCGTTGAGGGTGTCGCCGCCGGCATCGCCGTTGAGCGTGTCGTTGCCGGCTGCTCCCGAAATGTCGTCGCCGCCGAGGCCGCCGTCGATCACATTGTCGGCGCCGTCGCCGGTGAGTGTGTCGCCGGCGGTTCCGCCGATGATGTTCTCAACCGCGGTCACGCTGCCGATTCCCGGGCCCGATCCAGTGGTGAGATTGACCGTCACGCCGGTCACATAGCCGCTGTAGTCGAGCGTATCAGTGTCGGCACCACCGTCGATAGCGTCGGAGGCCGCAGGATCGGTCACGATCGTGTCGTCTCCGGCGTCACCGTTGACCGCGTTGGTCCCGGTGCCACCCGTGAGGGTGTCATCGTCGGCACCACCGTTGAGGGTGTCATTGTCAGCACCACCGTCGAGATCATCGTTGCCGGCGTCCCCGTTGAGGGTGTCGTCTCCGGCACCACCATTGAGGTCGTCGGCGCCCGGGCCTCCGCTGAGGACATTGGCGGCCGCATCACCCGTCAGGGTGTCCCCGAGGGGCGAGCCAATAACGTTCTCCACATCCGTTTCCGTGTCGGTCCCGTCGCCGGTGAACGTACCGGTGTCGAGGCTGCCGTCGATCGGACCGGTTGAGGTCGAGAAGTCGATTGTGTCGACTCCGGACCCGCCGATCAGCGTGTCGTTGCCGGCACCGCCGATGAGCGTGTCGTCTCCGCTGCTTCCGTTCAGCGTGTCGACTCCGCCGGCGCCGTTCAACGTGTCGTTACCGGCATTGCCGAGAAGGAGGTTGGCCGAGCCATCCCCGGTCAGGTCGTCAGCGAACGTATTCGAACCGTAGACGTTCTCGAAGGCAGCCAGGAGGTCGCTACCACCGTCGCCGTCGTCGGCCGCTGTACCGGCACCCAGGTCGACGGTCGCCCCTCCAAGAGTTGCGAACCAGTAGCTGACGATATCGGTGCCGGAGCCGCCGTTGAGGTCGTCATTGCCCGTCCCACCGTCAACTATGTCGTTGCCGCCCTGGGCGAGGATCGTGTCATCGCCTGCGTCGCCGTTGATGTCATCATCACCGGTGCCACCGGTGATGTAGTCATCACCGCTCAGGCCCCAAACACGGTCGTCCCCACCGCCGGCCGCGATGTCGTTGGCGCTGGCGTCACCACGAATGATGTCGGCAGAACTCGATCCGATGACGTCTTCAACACCAGATTCGCTCTCAGTGTTGCCGAAGCCATCGTCGACCACAGAGTTCGTCCCGAGGTTGATGTTCACCCCGGCCGGAGCGCCGCTGAAGTCGAGCTCGTCGATTCCGGCGCCGCCGTCGTAGCTGTCGTCTCCCTCACCGGAAACCAAGACGTCGTCATCGGCATCACCGTTGTACGTGTCGTCACCGGCTTCCCCGTCGAGGGTGTCCTCGCCGGCGTTGCCGTTCATGGTGTCGTTGCCGTCGCCACCGTTGAGGGTGTCGTCGCCGGGGCCACCGTTGAGGGTGTCGTTGCCGGCAAGACCGTCGATCGTGTCGGCCCCGTCACCACCGCTGAGGACGTTGGCATTGCCGTCGCCGGTGATGTCATCGTCGAAATCGGAACCGGTGAGGTTCTCGATCAGAGTCAGGGTGTCGGTGCCTTCGCCGGTGACCACGCCGTCGACGGCGCCGCTGATCGGCGTCGCCGAGTTGGAGTAGTCGGCCGTGTCGGTGCCCGGACCCCCGTTGAGGCTGTCGTTACCGATGTCGCCCGACAGCGTGTCGTTGCCGGCCTCACCTTGCAGGTCATCGTTGCCGGATCCACCCGCGATGATGTCGTCACCGATACCACCCATGATCACATTGACCCCGATGCGGCCGGTCAGAACGTCGGCGAAGTCAGATCCGATGATGTTCTCGACCTGATTCACCGTGTCCGATCCGTAGCCGGTCGCAGTGCCGGCCACAAGGTCGACGATGACCGACCCCGGAGCCTCCGAGTAGTCGACGGTGTCGACACCGCCGCCGCCCACAAAGGCATCGTCACCGGCTCCACCGTCCAGAGAGTCATCGTCGCCGCCACCGTTGATGGTGTCATTGCCGCCGCCGCCGTTGATGTCGTCGTTTCCGGGGCCGCCGTTGATCGTGTCATTGCCGCCCAGGCCATCGATCTCGTCGTTGCCGTCGCCGCCGTCGAGCACGTTGGCGTTGCCGTCACCAATGATGGTGTCGTTGTCACCTGTGCCGATGACATTCTCGAACGAGTCGAGGGAATCGACACCGTCGCCGGTGGCGATGCCGGCAAGGTTGACCGACACGGGTCCCGGAGCCGGCGAGTAGTCAGCAGTATCAGTTCCCGGGCCTCCATACATGTCATCGGAGCCGGACCCGCCGATGACCACATCGTCGCCGGCACCGGCGTTCAGGAAGTCGGACCCGGGGCCGCCGTTGAGCGTGTCGTTGCCAGCATCGCCGACGAGGCCGTCATCTCCGGCCAGGCCGATCAGGGTGTCATTGCCGAGTCCGCCGAGAAGGGCGTTGGGACCGGTTGTGCCGGTGATCGCATCGTCAAAGTCCGAGCCTCTGACGTCTTCGATCGTACTCAGGGTGTCACTGCCCGCCCCGGTTGCCGTCCCGGCACCGAGGTCAACCGTCACCGCACCGGTTGCACTGCTGTAATCGACGAGGTCGGTTCCGGCGCCGCCGGTGATCTCGTTGTCGTTGTTGTCTCCGACGATGGAGTCATCAAAATCAGATCCTGTGACGTTCTCAATGGAGATCAGCGTGTCGGCGCCCTCTCCCGTCGCAGTACCGGCTTCGAGATTCACGGCCACCGCGGAAGCACTCGAGGAGAAGTCAACGAGGTCGTTGCCCGCCCAACCGTGTATCCGGTCATTGCCCGGGCCACCGGAGAGTGTGTCGTCACCGGCATCACCGTCGAGGCTGTCCTGGCCGGCGCCGCCTGCGATGGTGTCGTTGCCGGCACCGCCGGAGATTCCGTCGTTGCCATCGCCGCCGTTGATGACGTCGTTGCCATCGCCACCCACGATGAGGTTCCCAACAGCAGAGCCTGTGATGTCATCTGCCTGGTCGGAACCGAAGGCGTTCTCGATACTCGTAAGGGTGTCGCTACCTTCGCCGGTCGCAGTTCCGGCCAACAGGTCGACGGTCACCGCTCCTGCGGAGTCCCTGTAGTCCACCCAGTCGTCGCCAAAGCCACCTGTGATGGCGTCGTCGCCAAGCCCACCCTTGAGGTAGTCGTTGCCGTTGCCCCCATCCAAGTTGTCATTGCCGTTGGCGCCGTTGAGGAAGTCATCGCCGGCGTTGCCGTTCAGGTCGTTGGAGCCGGCGTCGCCGGTGAGGTCATCGGCCAGTGCCGAGCCCTGCACATTGTCGATGCCGGCGAGAGTATCGGTACCCTCGCCGGTGCCGGTCCCGGTGCCGAGGTTCACTGTGACTCCTGCGGCCGAGTTGGAATAGTCGACAGTGTTGTTGCCGCTACCGCCGGCGATCGAATCGTCGCCGGGACCGCCCGCGATGTTGTCATCGCCGGCGCCGCCGTTGAGCGTGTCATTACCGCCGGCACCGTCGATCTCGTCGTTGCCGCCGGTACCGAGGAGGGTGTTCGCTAGAGCGTCACCGGCGAGCGCGTCGTCAAATCCCGAACCATTCACCGACTCGATTGTCGAGAGGGTGTCGGAACCATCGCCGATCGCCGTGCCGGCCGCCAGGTCGACGTCGACCCCGCCGGCTGAGGTGGAGTAGTCCGCCGTGTCGAAGCCGGTGCCGCCGATCAAATCGTCGTTGCCGGGGCCGCCCAATAGCCGGTCACTACCCGTGTTGCCGGCAAGTTCGTCGTTGCCGGCCAGGCCATAAATGGTGTCATCACCGGCGCCGCCGGCGATCGAGTTGGGTCCACTATCACCGGTCAGCGAGTCATCATGGGGAGAACCGGCGATGTCCTCGACCTCGATCAGGAGGTCGTTGCCGTCGCCGCCGGACGCCGTGCCGGCGTCGAGGTCGACGGTCACGGCGCCTGGAGACGCCGAATAGCGGACGATGTCCGTTCCATCTCCACCGTGGAGGATGTCGTCTCCCAGACCTCCGATGAGCGTGTCGTCACCGGCGGAACCGGCGAGTGTGTCATCGCCGTCTCCACCTGTGATCGAGTCGTCGCCGGGGCCGCCGTCGAAGACGTCGTCGCCGGCGCCACCCACGAGTGTGTCGTCATGATCCGAACCGCGGACTGCCTGGATACTTATCAGAGTGTCGTCACCGTCGCCGGAAGCCGTCCCGGCTCCAAGATCGACTTGAACGGCCACGGCCGCGTTGTCGTAGAGGACGGCGTTGTTGCCGGCGAGACCGTTGAATACGTTGTCGCCGCTATCGCCCTCGAGGAAGTCGTCAAAGGCAGATCCGGTAATGTTCTCAATCGAGGTCAGTGTGTCGGTGCCGTCGCCGGTGGCAGTGCCATCGAACAGGCTTACGTCGACTGCGCCGGGTGCGTCCGTGTAGTCCACGGTGTCGGTACCGGCCTCGCCGTCGATCGAATCATCACCGGCTCCACCGGTAAGAGTGTCGTCGTTGTTGCCGCCGCTGAGCACGTCGGCGCCCGCCCCACCGGAGATGGTGTCGTCGTCGGCTCCACCGTCGATCACGTCATTGCCGGCCTCGCCGGAGAGCGTGTCGTCGCCGGGGCCACCGGCGATCTCATCGTCGCCGTCACCGCCGTCGATCACGTCGTTGCCGCCGCCACCGGCGATGACGTTGTCATCGCCCGAACCGGTGATCGTGTCGGCGAACGGCGAGCCAATGGCGTTGTCGAAGCCGATGAGGGTGTCCGTTCCGGCGCCCGTGCTCGTGCCGGCCGCCAGGTCGATGACCACCGGGGTTGCGGATCCCGTGTAGACGACCGTGTCGTCGCCGGCACCGCCGTCGAGGGTGTTGTTGCCGCTGTCGCCGCCGATCGAGTCATCAAAACCGGAGCCGATCACGTGCTCGACAGTGTTGATCGTGTCGGTGCCCTCTCCACTAGCGGTACCGAGCGCGAGATCGACCGCAATGGGCCCGGCAGAGCCTGAGAAATCAACTGTGTCCTGGCCGGCGCCACCGCTGATGGCGTCGTCGCCGAGGCCGGGGACCAGGACGTCGTCGCCGCCTATGCCGTTGAGAGTGTTGTCGTTGGCGTCACCGGTGAGGCTGTCTGCGAAAGGAGAGCCGGTGAGGCCTTCAATGCTGGTCAGGGTGTCGGAACCGTTACCCGTGACCGTACCGGTCCCGAGATCGCCGGTGACCGGCCCCGGAGCTCCCGGATAGGCAGCGATGTCAGTGCCATCTCCGCCGTCGAGAGTGTCGTCGCCGCCACGTCCGTCGAGGATGTCGTCGCCGCCGCCGCCCACAAGCACATTGTCGGCCGAGTTGCCGGTCAGGGCGTCATCGCCGGAACCGCCGGTGATGTTCTCGAGGGTGAAAAGAGTGTCGTTGCCTTCGCCGCTGGACGTCCCTGTGATCAGGTTGGCGGTGATGTCCGCCGTTGAAGCAGAGAAGTCGAGGAGGTCGATACCGGAACCGCCCTTGACGCGGTCGTTGCCGCCGCCGCCGAGGAGAACGTCATCTTCGCTGTTGCCGAACAGCCTGTCGCGGCCGTTCCCGCCCTTCAGCGTGTCGTTGCCCGCGGAGCCGACCAGCAGGTCGTTTCCGGAGCCGCCGATGATGGTGTCGCGACCGCCGCCGCCGCGCAGTTCGTCGCTGCCCGCCTGGCCCTTGATCGTGTCGGCACCGTATCCGCCGAGAACGGTGTCCCTAGCGCCACCGGCGCTGATGATGTCTCCCGAGGAGCCACCGTCGATGAGGTCGGGGCCGCGGCCACCGAACAGGCGGTCCACTCCGGTCTGTCCAAGGATGTTGTCGCTGCCGTCCTGACCCCACGCCCGGTCGGCGCCGGCGCCGGCGTCGATGAAGTCATCGCCGTCCTGGCCCCAGATCCGGTCGTTGCCGGGGCCGCCGAAGATGGTGTCGCCGCCGGTCCCGCCCCAGATGCGTTCGTCGCCGTCACCGCCGTTGATATTGTCCACTCCGGGGCCACCACAGATGATGTCGCTGCCGCCAAGACCCTGAATCGTGTCGTTGCCACCGCCTGAGACGATGACGTCGGCGAATTCCGTGCCGACGATCACGTCGTCGCCGGGAGTCCCAATGTGGGTCGCGACCTGCCCGTCGCACATGACGACGAGGGCGCGCGCGAACGCTGCCGAGTGAGAGACCGGTCCCGCGGCTTGGGCAACCCCAGCCATTGCGAGCATCAGACCCAGGACGAGCACGACCGCGGAAAGCGACTTACGCACCTTCTATCTCCTCAAAGCTTGGCCCTACACGTACGGAGGGCACCCGAACCTCACTTCTCGACCCGCCTGCTGGCGAGCTTTACCTATTCCCAGACACAAATTGTCAGGAAGTGGTCGATCGCGAAGTTATCAGCGACTTGTCCACAGCTTGTGGATTTGCCACCCAGTGCGGTCGCGGCTGCTTTCGGTGGTTGCGCCAAAGAGCGCTGGACAAGTCTTGAAGCGCCCCTCCCAACTAGAGGACGCCCGTCCCGGCATGGGGCGGGCGTCCTCACTAGCGAGGTCGGGTCAATCACACGCCGGCAAGCCGACGGATCCTGCCGGACTGGTAGTGGAGTGTTGCGAGTCTTGTGGTCATCTCCTTTTCCTTCTGAGATAGACGTCCTCTTCACGGCTCACAACCGATTGCCAGGTGCTCTTTGGAGGTAATTGTCACCAAGGCGACACTTCGCAGAGGCCGGCGTAAAACGGGGAAAGACATATCGCGGGCACGACGCCTAGCCTTGGGGTATGGACGCCGTTCGTCGATTCAGGAAGCCACAGTTGCGTCGTCCCCAGGCGATTCTCGCCTTCGAGGGTTGGAACGACGCGGCCGACTCGGCAACGGGAAGTGTGAGGTACCTCGTCGAACAGTTCCAACTCACCGAGCCCTTTGCCGCGATCGATCCTGAGGAGTTCTACGACTTCCAGGCCCATCGGCCTCACGTGAAGATCGACGACGGTGGCACTCGGAGCCTGTCCTGGCCGATGACTCGTTTCTTCGCCGCGGAGGTACCGGACGGCGACCGCGATCTGATTCTCGTCATCGGCGACGAGCCCTCGTTCCGTTGGAAGACATACTCCCGGCATGTCACCCAGGTACTCGTCGAGAACGATGTGGAGAACGCGGTCCTGCTCGGGGCGTTCATCGGCCGGGTTTCCCACAATGCACGGGTGCCGGTCGTTGGGGTCGCCACCGATCCCGATCTGGTCACGGACCTGGGCCTCATGACTTCGAGCTACGAGGGCCCGACCGGAATCGTCGGTGTCCTCCTTGAAGCCTGCAGGGAGGTTGGCCTGCCGACGCTGAGCTTCTGGGCAGCGACCCCGCACTACCTGGCGGGCAACCCCAATCCCAAGGCAATGCTGGCCCTGACCAGGACCGTGCGCGACGCCCTCGACATCAAGGTCGACCTCGACCGGCTCGATACCCTGGCGAACGAGTTCATCGAGCGCGTGGAGAGTGCGCTGGAGACATCGGGCGAGTTGCGGGACTATGTCACCGAGTTGGATGTCGCCGACGACACAACGGTCCTGAACCCCGGCGCCAGCGCCGAGCTTCTCGGTGAAATCGAAGACTTCCTTCGGGACCAACCCGACCGATGAACCGAACGCTGGCGTTCTTCCACCTGCTGGGAGCCGCGGTGTGGCTCGGAGGCACGATTACCGTCGGCGCGCTGGTACCGGCTCTGCGCAAGGCAGGTGTCGAGCGGCCCCAACTCCGGGCCATGGCCCGCCGGTTCGGCAAGGTGTCGTGGGGCGCAATGGGCGTCGCCGTCGTGTGCGGTATCTGGCTGGTGGGCGCCACAGGGCGGATGTGGGGCGATGTCGGCCTCAAGGTGGGCCTCGTGATAGTGGCGGTGGCGCTGGCGGGCTTCCACCAGCTGACCGCCGGTCGAATGGCCGCCGCCCAACGCGGCGCGATTCAAGGGTTGATCCTTCTCGTCTCCCTGGCGATCTTCGCGGTGGCGACCGGCCTCTAGTAACTCAGAGTGGCGTCTCCGGCGCACGCCGGAGACTCGCGCGAAAGAAATTTCCCCCTTTTTCGGCTGTATCCGATACATTTGACCTACGTATCTGATGCATATGCCTCATCTGAAGGGAGCGGGCAACTCATCAATACGATGTAGCAGGCCGCCACAGATCTAGAGCATCCCGCGACCCGGCGCGCTACCGACGGGGGAACGGAGGGAGGGGGACGAGAGGTTTCGTCCCCCTCCATGTCGGAGGGTCCGCAGACCGGGCCGACTCCGCCGACTAACCCGCTCGCGGCCGTGCGGCTACGCCGCCGATTCCCTTGGGATCAGCGCTCGGATCGGCTCGACCACTCCGGCGCTTTCCGCGTAGCTGCGTATCTTCTCGATGTTGGCCATGGTCACCTGGTGGCCTTCCGCCAGCAGCAGCAGCCCCGCAGTGGAGGTCACGGCATCACGCAGAATCATTCCCGGTTCGAGCTCGTCGACCTTCAGCGACGCCTGAACCAGGTCCTCGCGATGGGCATTGCTTTCGGCGAGGCAATCGAGCGCCTGGAATCGGAATGGTGGACCCGGAAGCCGGCGTAGGTGGTCGATGGCGTCGCCTGGTGTGCGCTGTTGGGCGAGCAGGCTCTGAAAGCCGGCGGCTATCGATAAGAGGTGGGCGCCGATAGCGACCACATCGTCCTCGTCCGGGATGTCCAGACTCATCGGTCGCGACCCGGGAGGACGGTTCTGAGCGAGGACCATACGGGCGACTCGGCCGAGTCGCGGGATCTGGACGAGGAGGTTGTAGGCCGATTGCGGATGCGAGTCGAAAAGCTGCTTGTCTGTCGCACTCAGCGCCTGGCCCGATCGGTGGCGCTCGACGATCGAGGCGGGGAGAGCGATCGTCCCGAGGTTCGACACCTGCGCGGCCAACTCGTACTCCCATGAATCCTCCAGGCCGAGCGCCCGACACATCCCGGCGACGAGCGCCTGGAGCTCCGAGCTCGCCTTTTGCAGGGCAGGATCGACCAGGCCGATCAGCTCGATGAGAACGCGGACGATCTGCTGCAGTGTTCCATCGAGAAGTTCCTTCTCGGCATGAAGCAGTCGATAGTGCTCGGCCGCCGACTGGATCGTGGCGATCAGTGTCTCCGGCGGGCACGGTTTGGTCAGGAAGCGGAAGACGTCGGACTCGTTGATGGCGTCGATCGTGGCTTCCAGGCCCGCCTGGCCGGTCAACATTATGCGCACTGTGTCCGGAGCCAGGTCGCGCACACCGGTCAGGAACGTGACCCCGTCCATGTCCGGCATTCGGTAGTCGGAGACGACGACCGCGTATTCTTCACCGTCCTCGATCTCCTTGAGGGCTTCAGCCGGCTTCTCGTGGGTGACAACATCGAAGTGTTTGCGCAGCCCGCGCCGATGCCCGGCGAGGATGTTGGGATCATCATCCACGAGCAACACCCGGGGCGTGGTCATCGATTCGCCTTTTTGTACTCGTGGGTCTCGACTACCTCGACCCAAGCGGGGATCCGATCCGACTTTCCGAGCTGGTCGATGAAAGCTTCATCGAGGCGGAAGGCGTCGCCGCCCTTGACCCTATCCATCATCGCCAGAGCGACGTGCAGCGAGGCCATGACGCCGAATTGCTTATCGTGGGCACGGCCGGGTGTGTGGTGGTAGGCGACCGCTTCGACGATCTCGTCAGGCAGGCCCCACACTCCCAGGAGGTAGCCGCCGGCGCGGGCATGATCGAGGCCGTAGCAGGCTTGCTCTGCCTCGACGGTCGACCCCGCCGTCTCGACGCGGACGAAGTCGTCCGGCCAGTTGACGCTCATGACGAGCTTGCCGCAGTCGTGCAGTATGCCGGCGAGGAAGGCGGCATCGGCATCGGCCGGACTCCCTCCCTCAGCCAGGGCGATGCCCTTGGCAACGTTGGCGGCATCCATGCTGCGTTCCCTGATCTCTGCGAGGATGGTCGCGATCTCGGGGGATGGTTGCGGGGTGTCGAAGAGACCGACGGTGAGAGTGAGACCGACAACGGTCTTCATTCCGAGCAGAGCCACCGCCTGGGGCACGCTGGTCACTTCGCGGCGCAGAGCAAAGAAGGCTGAGTTGACCAGCTGGAGCACCTTGGCCGCGAGTGCCGGGTCCGTTGCGACGATATCTGCGACCACGTTCAGCGACGGTTCCTCCTTGGCGAGCTCAGCCGTCAGCTGGTCGTAGACCTTCGGAGCGGGCGGCAGCGACTTGGTTCCGCCGATCGCGGCGGCTACTGCCTCATCGCCGAGGTCGCGCCGTAACGCGGCACTCCTGTCGATCGCCGACTGCAGGACCGTGGGATCGCATGGTTTGGCGAGGTACTGGTGAGCCACGCCGGTCGCCCGGAGAGTGGCTACCTGATCGGAGTGGCCCGATAGGATGATCCTGATCAGGTCGGGATACCGGCTGCGAACCTCGTCGAGGAGCTGGATGCCGTCCATCCCCGGCATTCGCACGTCGGAGACCACGACATCAACAGGATTGGCCGCGAGATACTCCAGAGCTTCAGAGCCCGAGAGGGAGAAGTGCATGTCCCATTCGTGGCGCATCGGACGTAGCAGTCGGCGCAGACCGGCCAGCACCCGGTCCTCGTCGTCCACGAAAAGGATGGCGTATGGATCACTCACGGGATCAACCTCTGCTGGGCATCGATGATCTGGCTCGCTGTTGGGTATGTCATTGTCGGCTACACCTTCGCTCCGGCTTAGCCCACCGTCGGCGAAAGATCCCGCGTCTAAAGCGCGCAGTGTTATCGCACGCAACGAGGTTTCGCAGCACAGCGACGCTGGGCACTTATGAGAACCGGCGAGCTGCCGTCAGAGGTGTTGAGAGTTGTGAGCCCAGAGAGTCGGCCGCGCAGCTCGACACAACGACCGAAAGACTGTTCATGCCGGCAAAGCTCTCGTTGCTGCGATCCTTCCGGGGGAAGCTGTACGCCGTATTCGCCCTCCTCTTGATCCTCGTAACCGGCCTCGGCATCACGGGCTACTTCCAGCTCTCGAACGTGAGCCATATCTCTGACTCCCTGGTCGATACTGCGGCGGCTCATAGCCTGGCTCAGGACCTGGCAGTTGGCCTGGCGGAACTCGACTCCAATCTCGAGGACTTCGTCGTGCTTGGAGACGAGGACGCCGCCCAGAGTGCCGAAGAGAATCTTGGCGCAATCGGCGACACCTTGGCGAGCCTCAGAGCCCAGGTTGCAGACGGTTCGGGATTCGCGGCGGATGTCGACGTGCTGATCGATGAGACAACCTTGCTCAGCGCCGACATCAAAGTGCTGATGGAGTCAGGACGCCTCGCCTCCCCGCGCCGCAAACAAGTGATTGGTGAGATCGCCTGGCACGTCGAGCTGGTCCGTGGTCTCTACAACGACTTCAACGCCGATTCTCTGGGTCGCGTCGAGGGCCAGGTTGTTGAGCAGGCGGACATCCTCGACTCGATCTCACTGCAGCTCTTCCTCCTGGTGGCGATAATCCTGGCAATCCTGATGGTGACCTCGCTATACGTACGATCGACCGTCCAATCGATCGGGTCGGTCACGGACACTGCCCTGGCCATAGCGAGCGGCGACATCGAGAGAGAGGTTCCCATACACCGCCGCGACGAGATCGGTCTTCTTGCCGGCGCGTTCAACAGCATGACCGGACAGCTCCGCGAGCTGGTTGACAGCCTCGAGCACCGCGTCGCGGACCGTACGGCCGAGCTGTCTGCAGCCAACGAGGCCCTGACCGGAGAAATCGCCGAACGGCACCACGCTGAGGATGAACTGCGGCGCTCGAAGGATTTCGCCGAGACGGTGCTCAACAGCATGAGCGAGTCGATCGCGATCATCAATATCGAGGATCTCACAATTGTCGGAGCCAACAAAGTGTTCCTCGAGGCGGCCAATGCTTCCAGCGCCGAAGAGCTGCTGGGCCTCACGTGCTATGCCGTGACCCACGGCCGAACGGAACAGTGCTGCCCGCCGGACGACATCTGCCCGCTTGTCGACCTCGAATCCGGCGTCGCCTTCGCATCGGTCGAGCACGTCCACTACGACGCCAGCGGCGAGGCGCGCCATGCCGAAGTGTCGGTATCGCCCATACACGACGACAACGGCAAGATAACCCGGGTCGTCCACGTCTCGCGTGATATCACCGAGCGCAAACGCGCCGAGACCGAACTGCGGGACTATTCCGCCCGCCTCGAGCATGCCCTCCAGGACCTTGGCCAGGCCCAGACGCAATTGCTGCAAGCCCAGAAGCTGGAGGCAATCGGAGGCTTGGCCGCCGGCATTGCCCACGAGATCAACACGCCGATTCAGTACGTCGCCGACAACACGAGGTTCCTCCAGGACGCCTTCGCCGATCTCCTCACAATGCAGAAACGAATCGACGAGCTGATCGATCAGAACGCATCCGAACTGAGCGATGCAACCAGAGCCGAGTACCGAGAAGCGGTCGAGGAAGCCGACGTCGAGTATCTAGTTGAGGAAGTACCCGTGGCAATCGAGCAAGCGATTGACGGAGTCCACCGCGTTGCCGAGATCGTCCGCGCCCTCAAGGACTTCTCGCATCCAGGAGGGGACACCAAAACCCCGCTCGATCTCAACAAGCTCGTGGCCAACACCATCGCCGTCTGCAAGAACGAATGGAAGTATGTCGCCGAGGTCGACACCGATTTCGCCGAAGAGCTGCCACCGGTACCTCTGCTCTCGGGCCCGATGGGGCAGGCCCTGCTCATCCTCATCGTCAACGCAGCGCAGGCCATCGCCGACACTCTCGATGATGGAGGCGGACTCGGCAGCATCACGATTGCCACCTCGGTGGACGACGAGTACGCAACGATCGCGGTGACCGACACCGGCGGCGGCATCCCCGACGAGATCAGGGAGAAGATCTTCGAGCACTTCTTCACCACCAAGGATGTCGGCAAAGGCTCAGGGCAGGGGCTGGCGATCGCCCGATCGATCGTCGCCGAACAGCACGGGGGCGAAATCGATTTCGCCAGCACGCTCGGCGAAGGCACGACATTCCGGATTCGTGTCCCGCTCGAACTGGCCGAAGCCGAGGCCGACGAAGCGGCCTAGCCCAACTGGTACGCGCCACGGGCGAACAAAGAGACGCCCCATCGGGGACGCCTCCTCGTTTGGTCAAGAGACTTGACCGAAAGCTACTTCTTGCGCTTGTGCCGGTTCGCTTTGACGCGCTTGCGGTACTTGTGCTTAGACATCTTCTTGCGCCGCTTTTTGACCAGCGAACCCATAAATTCAAACCTCAGTCCTGGAAACTAGAGAAGCGGGGCGGCGGCAACTGCCCCCATCCCTGCCCATAGGTTCGCGGACTAGGCGCCGCAACGCAACCCGGCGAGCACTATCGCGGCTCGGAGTATCATCACCGCCATGGGCCCTCTCATCGGAATCACGACTCGCCCGCGCCTGGTGCATGCCTCCGGGGGTGACATGTGGGCGGACACGCTGAACCACACATACCGCAACGGTGTCACCCGCGCCGGCGGGATACCTGTGCTGCTGGCGCCGGTCGTCGACGACGCCGTACCGGAGCTGCTGGACCGCATCGACGGCTTGCTGCTCACCGGAGGCGGCGATGTCGACCCCACGCTGTATGGGAGTGCGGCCACTAAGGAGATGTACGGAATCGACCCCGGCCGGGATCGGTTCGAGATGGCTCTCTCTCGTGAGGCGTTTCGGAGGAAGTTGCCTGTGCTGGCAGTCTGCCGGGGAATCCAGATCCTCAACGTGTCCCTGGGCGGCAGCCTGATCGAGGACATCCCTTCGGAAATCGGTTCCGACTATCACGCCAAGATCGGTGACGAGGTCTTTGTCACCCACCAGCGGGTGCGTATCGATGATTCGTGTGACCTGGCAACTCTCCTCGGCTCAACGGAGCTGGCGGTGAATTCGATTCATCACCAGGCGCTGCGCCGGGTTGCCGACGGGCTCCATCCTGTGGCCTGGGCAGACGATGGAGTGATCGAGGCAATCGAGTCCGATGACCCCGATTGGCCGCTGATAGGCGTGCAGTGGCACCCGGAGTACCTCGGCGAGGTCGACGACGGCCCATCACACAGGCTGTTCGCCGCCTTCATCAGAAGTGCGGTAGCCGCCCGCCTCGCGACGCCGTAGCCTTCCGTGCACATCCTGTTCGTCTGCACGGGCAACATCTGCCGCTCTCCGATGGCGGAAGGCATCGCCCGCAAGCTGTTCCCTGATCTAGCCACCTACTCGAGTGCGGGC
Source organism: uncultured Acidimicrobiaceae bacterium (assembly GCA_947258375.1). Lineage (GTDB taxonomy): Bacteria > Actinomycetota > Acidimicrobiia > Spongiisociales > UBA5794 > JAHEJX01. The sequence continues at coordinate 51,197 of CAMYIJ010000027.1, read as the reverse complement.
ACCGTGGCGGTTCGGGGCGCCCAACCAACGGCTGCGGCCCTCGCCGCGACCGCTGAAATCGGCATCGACATTTCCGAACTGCGCGCCGGAACTCTCCGCAAGGGCTCGAGCCCGCTCCCCGACCACATATACGTCATGACCACCGACCATCGCGACCGCGTCGTGGCCGCCTTCCCCGGCCTCGCCGAGCGAGTGGAGCTCCTCGATCCGGAGGGTGAGGTCGCCGACCCATACGGCTACGACTTAGCGGTGTATCGGGCAACGCGTGATCAGATTGTGTCCGCCATCAAAGCCCGCGCCCGGTCGTGGATCGCAGAACCCGATGGGGATGTCGCAGACCGCTAGTGCCCTGTCCAGTTTCGTTGGCGAGGTTGAGGGCGAGGCGGGGGCCTTCCCGGCAAGGACGCAGGACGAAGGCCCATTTGCAGATGCGTCGAGGATGAGGGCCGAGGGGGGTTTGGGTGAGGCCTTGCCGACAAACACCCATCCGCGCCAGCCGATGGCCAAGCGTCCCGAGCTAGCCAGGGGGGTTCCTGGCCGCCGTCAACCCGGCGAACGTTGCTGGTCAGGGCACTAGATTCGGATGAGGACACTTCAACCGGACGGGGAGCCCTCATGCGGGATGACGCCAGAGTTGTGATCGTCGGTGGCGGGGTGATGGGCGTCGGCCTTCTCTACCACCTGGCTCACGAGGGGTGGACCGATACGCTGCTCGTGGAGAAGGATGAGTTGACCTCCGGCTCCACTTGGCACGCCGCCGGGCTTGTCCCCAACTTCATCGGCAGCCTCAACACCGCCAAAGTCCACGAGCACGCCGTAGAGCTGTACAGCCGTATCGAGATGGAAACGGGGCTATCGGCAGGCTTCCACCGCTGCGGGGCGTTGCGGCTCGCCACGAAGCCGGAGCACGTCGACTGGTTCCACAAGGTCGAACACGCCCTGAGGCTCTCCGGCGTTGAATGTCATTTGGTGTCGCCCGATGAGTGCCGCCGGATCCATCCGCTCATCACCACCGATGACGTGCTGATGGGTTTTCACACCCCGAATGACGGCTGGGCCGACCCGACCATGACCACCAACGCGATGGCCGCCGGCGCCCGCCAACTGGGCGCCGAGATCTCGAAGAAGAACCGTGTCACCGACATGAACCAGCTTCCCGATGGGCGCTGGGAGGTCGTAACGGAGAAAGGTCGGGTCGTCGCCGAGCACGTTGTCAACGCCGCCGGGTCGTACGGGCCCCAGCTCGGGGCCATGGTGGGGCTCGAGGTGCCCATCGTCAACGTGATCCATCAGTACCTGGTAACCGAAGCGATCCCGGAGGTGGCCGCGCTGACGCAGGAGCCACCCGTTCTACGCGACCCGCGTGCCAGCTGCTACTACCGCAAAGAACATGACGGGCTGATCATCGGGCCATACGAGATGGCAGACGCTCAGCCCTACGGGCTCGACGGCATCGACTGGGATCTGACCTTCCACCTCGAGCCTCCGGCGCTCGACCGGCTGATGGACTCGCTCGGTATGGCAGCCGAACGAATCCCGGCCTTTGCAGACGCCGGGATCAAGCAGGTCGTCAACGGCCCCATCACGCACACTCCCGACGGTGGGTACCTGATGGGGCCGGCACCCGGCCTGCGCAACTACTGGCACTGTGTGGGCGCCAGCATCGGCATCACCCAGGGTCCCGGGGCGGGCAAATACCTGGCCCAGTGGATGGTTCACGGCCAGACCGAGATAAACGTCCGCGAGATGGACCCGCGCCGCTTCAGCCGGCACGCTCCCGGCGACTACAACGTGGAGCGAGCGATTGACGAGTACCACGAGATGTACCAGGTGCGGATGCCCGGGGAGTACCGACCCGCCGGACGTGAGGTCCTCACCAACCCGATATACGAGTCTCTCAAGGCCAAGGGAGCCGTCTTCGCCGAGAACTACAACTGGGAACGTCCCAAGTGGTTCGACACCAGGGGCGAAGGGGAGATCTACTCCTTTCGCCGCTCCAACGCATTCGAGGCAGTCGGCAACGAGTGCCGGACCGTTCGCAGCGGCGTCGGCTTGGCCGACATCACCGGCTTCGCCAAGATCGACGTCACCGGCCCCGATGCGGCGCCCTTCCTGGAGCGGATGAGCGCCAACCGGATCCCGAGCACCGACCGCGGGATCCGTCTCGTTCACATGCTCACCGACCTGGGTGGCATCGAAAGCGAGATGACGATCACCCGGCTCGGGCCGGAGCGGTTCTTCGTGCTCTCGTCGATAGTTGGTGAGCAGCACGACTACGACTGGCTGGAGCAGAACATCGGCCCGGATGAGGATGTGGCTGTGGCCATCGTCACCGAGGAGTACGGGGCGTTGGCCGTCGCCGGCCCCAGAGCCCGCGACGTGCTGGCCAAGCTGACCGACGCTGATCTCGGCAACGAGGCCTTCGGCTGGCTCACGGGACGGGAGATCGAAGTCGCCGGCGTCGCCTGCCGGGCATTGCGTGTCTCTTACGTTGGCGAGCTCGGCTGGGAGCTCTATCACCCGATCGACAGGATGCAGGACCTGTATGACGCCATCACGGCTGCGGGCGCCGAGTTCGCGATTCGGGATTTCGGGCTTTACGCAATCAACTCGATGCGCATGGAAAAGGCCTACAAGGGCTGGGGCTCGGAGTTGACTACCGAAGTCACGATGCACGAAGCCGGTCTGGAGCGCTTCCTCAACCTCGACGTCGGAGACTTCAAGGGCCGCCGGGCGACTCTCGACATGGCGGCTGAGGGCCCGCGTATCCAGATCGTCTACATGGAGATCGCCGACGGCGACAACGACGCTTTCGGCAATGAGCGCATCTTCCACCACGGACGCGAGGTCGGCCTGACGACCAGCGGCGCATACGGCCACACCACCGGCAAGAGCCTGGCCTTCGGCTACGTCGAACCGCAGCTGGCTGCGCCCGGCACCGAGCTGGAAGTGATGCTGCTCGGCGAGATGCGGCGGGCAACGGTCCTCGCAGACGCGGTGTACGACCCGGCGAACGAGGTCATGCGGGCCTGAGAGCTCCTAGTGGACTGTCGCACAATAAATCACGGCGTCTCTGCGGCCCTCAACGTCCCTGGCTCGACGCATCGCACTGATGCGCCTTCGTTGTGCGTCCTACCCAGATGACGCTGATGACTCGCAGACACGCGCCCGCTAATTGTGCGACAGACCACTAGCGGGAAGCGACGGCGTACAGCTGCATATCTGCGGGTATCCACTCATCCAGCTCGACCGTCATACCGTCGGCTATGCGGATCGCGGCCGGGCCGGCCGCTGTGATGAGGACCCAATCGCTGTCCGCGGACCACACGACGCCGGGACCGGGCCGCGCCCCGAGGGGTATGCCGGGGAGGAGTTCGGCGACGGACCCATCGCGGAGGTTCACCAGCACGACCGAAAAGGGCGATTCCGAACCGGCCGAGTCGCCCATGGTCGTCACCAGCCAGAGACCGTCGGGAGAGACCTGGGACACGCCAGGTTGTATGACCGCGCCGAACCCGAAGTCCTCGATCACGAGGTCGTCGGCGGCCCGCCCGTCGATCAACGACACGACGATGCGGCAATTGGTCACACCGTCGTCGCAGTCGAGCCAGGCGACGCGACCGAGGGAAGAGAGGCCGAGCCCCCACCCGGACCACAGCCCCCGGACCGAGCCGTCGAGCGTTACGAGTGCCATCAGCGTGCCTGAGTCCTGGCTGACGTTGAGGAGGAGTCCGGCGGGACTCGAGGCCACCGGGTAGACCCCGCCGACAACAGATGCGCTCGATATCGTCCTGCCGTTGTCGAGCGACACCTGACGCACCAAACTGGGATCGTCGGAGCCTCCCGTGCCGGACTCGACGATCCAGACCCAGCCTGAGTGCACGTCGCCGCGGGCCGACAGCGCAAAGACCGAGGGAGCGAAGCCGGGTCGCTCGACATTCGGCCCGCTCTGGAGCACAAACGGCTGCGAGGCAATGCCGTTGGGGTACGACCACACGGCTCCGTTTGCAGACGTCACCCAACCGCTCCCGGCCGGAGCAGCCCAATCGAGCGCATCCCGTGGCAGCAGGTTTTCGGCCGGCTCATACACCGTGGCGATGTTGTCACCGAAGTCGATGACGGCGGCCCGGCGGCTGTTGCTTGCGACCGCGAGCAACTCGAACGGAAGCCGCGGATGGGCGTAGGTCACGATCTCGGTTCCCGACAGATCCGGTAGCTCGTCACCGTCGGGACCGAGGTCGAGGATCATCGTCCGGTACAGGCGAGCGCCGCCGCCGTATGCATACAGCGACTCACCGGTCCAGACCAGCAGCGGATTCGATGGGATGGGCGAGGTGGCACCGCGCCCCCAGGCGTCGGCAACGGGATCGTATGACCAGACCTCCCGAACCGCACCCTCGGTACCGGATCCCGAGTGCCAGACCAACATGCGGCTCCCCGTCCACACCACGGAGTCGCGTTCGGCAACCCAGAGGAACTCGATCTCAGGTGACGGCGGCGGCTCGATCCCTCTCCACTCGCCGGTGGCCGGGTTCAGGGCAAAACCAGCGCGAACCGGATCCGACAGGGCAACTTCAATGCCCCAGAGAATGACTTCCTCGCCCGTCCAGACCCCGGTTGTCGACATCAGCGCCACCGGGTCATTGAACGTCGTGAACTGTCTCCACGAGTCGGCAGCAGGGTCGTACGCGGCGACGTTCACTGTTGGGAGCTCGCCCCTTCCGCCCCCCAAGGCCAACTCGCCCCAGACGATCATCTCGGTGCCCGTCCAGATACCGCCGCTGTTCTCCCACTCCAGATTCGGCGCGTCCGCAATGCGACGCCACGTGTTGTCGGCGACATTCAACGCCAGGCCAACCCTGTCCGAGCCGCCAAAGAGTATTGCCTCCGTCCCGGTCCACACCGCGACATCACCGGGTGCGGCGCGCATCGGCGCCACCGGCAGCTCGCGCCATAGGCGCGTCGCCGGATCGTAGGCGGCACTCCCTGCCGTGCCGCCGCCGAGGAACAGCACTTCGGCGCCGGTCCACAATGCTGTTGCGTCAATCGGTGGCTCAACTGGTGCCGGGGGCATCGATACCCACACGCCGGTGCCGGGATCGAACATCCCACCGAGCGGACCGCTTTGTGACCCGGGAATCTCCCCTCCCCAGACGATCAGCTGCTCACCGGTCCAGGCCACGGCGGCTCCTTCGCGCCCATCGAAGTCCGAGGCCGGGAGAACTGTCCATCCGCCAAACTGGTAACCGCCGAGGTTCTGTGCCGCGGGAGCAACAGGTTCGAAGATCGGGCTGCGCGACGTTGACGGCGAGATGACGGCCGGATCCGGATTGTGCTCCGGTGTATCTGGCTCCGACAGGGGCAGCGGTTCAATCGAGCCGGGCGGTCGTTCCGTCGAGTCCCCGGATCGCGTGAGAAGGCCTGCCAGCAACAAGATCAAAGCCAGAGAAACGGCCGCGACCAGAAAGGCTTTGTGGAGCACGGGCCGGGGACGTTCCGGCTCCGGGGGCGCTCCCACGGCCGATTGATCGAGTCGTGCCCGCAGTTCCTCGTAGAGCTCCTCACGAAACTCGTCCGCCGGCTCCACAGGGCCGTCGAGGCTCCTCATCGCGGCCAACGGGTCAAATCCATCCGTTTGCGAAACCTGCCTGAGTGCCCGAGTCAGAGTCCGCGAGCCGCGTAGCAGCAGGAAGTCGGCCACCCGCGAGCCGCGCCCGAGAATCGCCGCCACCTCCCGCACCGACAGGTCGTCCACATGACGCAGCACCATGGCTGCCCTCTGCATGGCGGGCAGCGCAGCAATCGCCCAATGAACCCTGAGCTCAGTGGACGCAGTCGTACGGTGGGTGGCAGCCGACGACCGCATCGCCGCGAAGCGGCGCCGCCGCCGCACCTGCTGGTCCTGCTTGCGGTACTCATCAGCCAGCAAGCGGCGAGCAAAGCCGATGGCGAAGGGGACCTCGTACTTCACATTCGCTGGCAACGGCCATTGCATGACCAGGGCCGCGAATGCCTCCCTGGTCGCCGCCTCGGCCCGGGACGCGTCGCCGAGTCGTGTGTAGAGATATCCGTAGATCCCGGGGAGAGCACGATCGTAGAAGCCCCGGAAAGGGTCTCCCGTTCGCTCAACCATCCACGACCTCTGCTCGCCTGCTCAGACCCTATCCGGCATCCGCCGATAACGTCGCGCCCGCCGGCAGACTCGCTACTGCCAGCCCAGCGCGGCCGGCTCGAGCCGCCGCACGCTGCCGGCGCCATCGAGGAATGCCTCCATCGCGGCGGCAACCTCCGCCAGCTCCTCATCGGACGCCGCCATCGCGAGCACCGTCGGCCCCGCTCCACTCCAGGAGGCGTGCAGGGCCCCCGCGTCCAGGGCGACCGCTATCAGATTCCCGGTGAGGGGGGACAGGCCGAATCGCGGTGCCTCGTGGAGTTCGTCTCCCCTGGCCCGTACCAGCAGCTCGGGCGCTCCGGTCTGGAGGCCCTGCAGCAGGAAGCCGAGTCGCGCCAGGGATCGCACAACCGCGGCGCGGTCGATCGATGCGGAAAGCGCGGCTCGCGCCTCGTCCGTGCGCAGCGCTGTATCGGGCACGGCAGCGAGGAAGCGGAGATTGGGCGCCAGCTCGAGCCGGACATGGTGAAGGCCGTCGACCAGCACGAGGCCACCAAACACCGCGGCGGCGGCGTTGTCGGGGTGGCCATCCATTCGGGAAACGATGGCGAGAAGGTCGGCATCGGTCGGCTCGATGCCCTGCGCCCGGAACGCTGCCGCGGCGATTGCAGTCGCCACAGCCGAACTCGACCCGAGTCCCCGGGAACGGGGCACCTCGTTGTCGATCTCGATGACAAACGGCCCGGGACCGGCAGCCTCGGCAGCTCTTCTGACGAACTCGCCCTCGCGAGGCCGCCACTCGTCTCCGCTCTGCCGAATCAACCACCCTTGAGAGGGAGAGACGGTTGCCCGGCATCGCAACTCCCAGGCGATTGCCAGAACGTCGAAACCGGGGCCGAGATTCGCCGAGGAGCCGGGTGCGGTGGCAAAGCCGGCGGTCATCGACCGGGCTCGAGCTCTACGAAGATCCTGGTCGCCTCCGGAACTTCCTCCTGGATTACGGCCTCAATGACATCGATGACGGCCTCAGCCTCGTCCGTAGTCAGACCGTCATCGAGATGCACGTCCAGGTTGACCAGGATCTCGTTGGGCGACAGTTGCATCGTCAACAGACGCCCGATCGAAGACACCTCTTTGACCGACAGGGTTGCGGCGCGAATGGCAGAGCGATCCTCCCGGGTTGCAGCCTCGCCAACGAGCAGCTGCTTCATTTCATACGCCAGGAAGAGGGCCACCGCGGCGAGGAGGAGAGCGATCAGGATCGACGCGATGCCGTCCCACTGTGACCAGCCCGTGTAGTGCGTAAGTAACAGTCCGCCGGCGGCGATGAAAAGACCGACCAGGGCGGCGGTGTCCTCGAAGACCACGACAAGCAGCGCCGGGTCCTTCGAATCCCGAACAGTGGCGCCGATGGATCTGCCGGCTCGACCACTGTTGAATGCCCGCAGGGCGGGTCGAAAGGCGATCAAGAACTCGAATATCGCGGCGAATGCGAGGACAATCAGGGAGAAGCCGATCCCCGCTTCGTCGTGGTGGGGGTGGCGGACCCGCTCGAGGCCCTCGATGAAGGCGATAACGGCACCGCCGACAAAGAGGAAGACCGCAACCATGAAGCTCCAGAAGTAGAGCTCCTTGCCCCGGCCGAACGGGTGCTGGGCGTCCGGGGCATATCGAGACACCGCGGTCCCCCGCAGGAGAAAGAGCTGATTGCCCGTGTCGGCCACAGAGTGAAAGCCTTCCGAGAGCATCGCCGAACTTCCGGAGATGCCGGCCGCGATGAACTTCACGACTGCGATGACGCCGTTGGCAATGAGGGCCAGGTAGATCAGGGTCTTCGACTCGGTAGCCATATCGGGTCCAGAGGGTAGCCTGGCCCTTCATGACCCCGGCTATCCGCACCAACAACCTCACCAAGTACTACGCCGACATCCGCGGGGTGGAGAACCTCGATCTCGAGGTGGCAACCGGTGAGGTCTTCGGTTTCCTCGGCCCGAACGGAGCCGGCAAGTCAACGACGATACGGGTGCTGCTCGACTTCATCCGACCGACAACAGGATCCGCCGAGGTCTTCGGACTCGCCACCACGGCCGACTCAATCGAAATCCATCGGCGGGTCGGGTACCTGCCGGGCGAGCTGGCGCTCTACGACCGCATGACCGGCGACGAGTTGCTGCGCTACTTCGGCGCGCTGCGCGATGTGACTGATCTCTCGGAGGCGCGTCGAGTCGCCGAGGTGCTCGACCTCGATCTGACTCGGACTATCCGCAGCTACTCGAGCGGAAACCGTCAGAAGCTCGGGCTGGCTCAGGCATTCCTTCACCGGCCGGAGCTGCTCATCCTCGACGAGCCGACCAACGGCCTCGACCCGCTCATCCAGCAGGCGTTCTACGGCCTCGTGAATGAAGTGCGCGCCGAAGGCCGCACGATGTTTCTCTCGTCCCACGTCCTCCCCGAGGTCGAGCGAATCGCCGATCGGGTGGGAATAATTCGGGGAGGAAATCTCGTCACGGTCGCCTCAGTTGCCGATCTCAAGGCGAAGGCCGTGCACCGGCTCGAGTTGCGCTTCGGCGAGACGGTCGCTGCGTCCACGTTCGAAGACGTTGCCGGCGTGCGGTCGGTGACGGTCGGCGACGGCGGCCGCGTGATCGATCTGCAGGTCGAGGGGTCGGTGGACGCCGCCATCAAGACGGCCGCCCGCCACGAACTCGTCAACCTGATCTCCCATGAGGGTGATCTCGAGGAGGCGTTCCTGGCCTTCTATGCGGCACCCGGGGAGGAGCAACGTGCTCAGTAGCGTCTTCCGCAAGACCATCTGGGATCGGCGCCGGGGCTACGTCTGGTGGATCGTTGGCATGGTGGCGATAACCGGAATCACGGTTGCTTTCTGGCCCACACTCCAACGGGACGCCGCCGTGATTTCGGAGCTCCTCGAGAACCTGCCGGAGGGCATGATGTCCCTGTTCGGCGCTGAGGATGCCGGGGCGTTTCTCACCGGGCCCGGGTACGTCAACAGCAGGGTCTTCGCCAGCGTCGGCTCGTTCATCGCCATCTTCTTCGCCATCTCGATGGGCACCGCCGCCATCGCCGGCGAGGAAGACAAACGGACCATGGACGTGCTGCTGGCCAACCCGATCCCCCGCCATCAGGTCGTCCTCGAGTCATTCGCCGCAATGGCGGCATTGACCGCAGTGTTGGCGGCGGCAGTCTGGGTGACGTTGCTCCTGGCCAACCCGCTAGTCGACATCGGGCTGTCCTTCGCGGGTATCACGGCTGCCAGCTTCGGCATGATCCTCCTGGCGCTGTCGTTCGGAACGCTGGCGCTGATGATCGGAGCGCTCACCGGCAAACGATCACTCACGATCGGCGTGGCCTCAGGAACGACCATCGCCACCTTCTTCATCAACGGCCTGGCGCCCCTGATCGACAGCATCAAGTGGACCCAGAAGCTGACGCGTTCGTTGTGCTTACAACCCGCTATTTGTGCGGTTTAAGCACAACGAACGCTAGGAAGTCCCTACCCCAGCAGGTCGTTGACCACGTCCAGCCAGAGTTGGGTGGTGAGGGCGAGGGATTCGACGTCGATCCGCTCGTTGTTTCCGTGGAAGCGGGAGGAGTAGTCGGCGGTGCTCAGCGACGGGCTGAACAAACCGGCGCCGTAGGCAACCGCCCCCAGGTCGCGATGCACCCGGGCGTCGGTGAAGCCGACGGTCATACCGGGCTTGAGTCGGGCATCCGGGAATGGCTTGTTGACCGACCGCTGCAAAGCGTCCCACAGGGGATTGTCCGTCCCGCTGATCGAGGCCGGATCGTTCATCAAAGGCTCCAGCTCGACGTGCTCCATCAGGTCGCCGAGGGCTGCCTCGAAATGGGCCTGCACCTCGTCCGGGCCCTCGCCGGGCATCGTCCGGATATCGATGTCGAGGACGACCTCGTCCGGGATGATGTTCGTCTTGGTCTGGCTGTTGAACACGTTTGCCGAGAACGTCGTGTGGGTGCAGGCGTGGATGTGACCAGCTTCGCCTGCCGGCAGGGTCTCGAGCAGATCGTCGATGGCAGCCGGGTCGAGAAGCTGCGCCTTCTTGTCGTCGCTGACTTTCATCTGAGCGACCTCGGCCTCCCATAACTCGTGGAAGGCCGGCTGCGGCCGATAGTCACTGAGCCGGTTGACGATGCCGGCGGCCTTGACGACGGCGTTGTCCGACCTGAAGGGACGGGACCCGTGGCCGGGAGTGCCCCGCACCCTGAGCCGCCTCCAGGCGACGCCCTTCTCCCCAACCCGCACTCCGATCGTCGGGGCGGCTGCGGTTCCGCCGTGGAGTCCCCCACTTTCGGTGAGCACGAAGTCAGTGGTGATCAGCTCCGGATGGTTCTCCGCCACCCAGCGAGCCCCGTAGGCACTACCGGACTCCTCGTCGGCAACCGCGAAAAACACCAGATCACCATTGGGACGGAAGTCGGTTTCTGCCAGATACCTGGTGACCACGGCCATCGAGGCCGTCAGGTTCAGCATGTCGACCGCCCCGCGGCCCCAGACCTCGCCGTCGATCAGCTCGCCGCCGAATGGGTCGTGACGCCACCCATCCGGGCTCACCGGCACCACATCGGTGTGCCCGTTGAGGCACAGGCTGGGAGCATCGGGGTCGCTGCCGGCCAGCCGGGCCACGAGCGAGGCCCGGCCCGGGGCGGCTTCGAAGATCTCAAAATCGATTCCCGAGGCGGATAGGAAATCGGCGAGAAGCTCTGCGTTGCGGATCTCCTGTCCGGACTCCACAGTGCCGTCGTTGACACAGGCGTTGCGAATCATCGCCTGCAGCAGCTCGACGGTCTGGCCGGTGAGTTTGTCGTTCATGGCTTCACCAACTCGATGCGGTCGTGAACCACTGTGCCTCCTATCGACGCCCTGTCCGCGGTCCATTCCAGTTCGATACGTGACGGGGTACCGATTTCGGCCCCCTGGTCGATCGACAGCTTTCCGGACGGCTCACCGCTCGCGACCATGGCGCGGGCCAGAGCCACCGCGGCGCTGCCGGTGGCAGGATCCTCGGCGACGCCTCCGGCCGGGGCGAAGAAACGCATGTGGGCCCTGGTCTCATCGCGGGCGAAGCACAACGTCCCAAACTGTGCTTCGAGGACTGCCATGTCGGGAGCAAGACCGGTGATGGTTGCCGAGTTGGGATACTCGGCAACGAAGTACTCCTTGGGCATCAGGACCATCCAGGCGCGGGTAGGTGCCGGCAGCCCGGCGTCGATGAGGATCTGACCGGCGGGCTCGATCTCAGTCTCCTGGCCAAGACCGGCATCTATCCAGACGGTGTCGGCGTCGATCCGCACGTCGACTGTTCCGGCCACACACTCGAGCCTGTCGTGAGCCTGCGGGCCGAGGAAGTTCATCACCCAGGCGGTGCCGACCAGGGGATGGCCGGCGAACTCCATCTCGACCTTGGGAGTGAAGATCCGCACCATCGGAGTTTCGCCCTCGCGCCAGTCGACGAAGGTCGACTCGGAGAATCCCAGATCGGCGGCGATCGCCTGCATCTGGTCGCGGCTGAGGCCGATCGTGTCGTTGATCACACCGAGCAGATTGCCCCCAACGTCGCCACGGGTGAAGACACGCAGTACATGAGCCGGTCTGACCATGCCCGCAGACTACCGACCGCGCTGCGCAGTAGCGTGGCGCCATGACGAGCCTCCTCGCCCAATCCGTTGTCGACATCCTCGGCCTCAACGACCTACTCGCCCAGCTGATCCTCGCGGTCGGGGCGGCGATGGTCCTCGGCAACGGCTTTGCCATCTACCAGGCCAGCCACGGCGACGCCCCCAAAGGTGCCGAGGGCCAGTTCCGCGGCGGCCGGGCCTGGTGGCTGCTCGGCGTCGGTGCCCTGATCACGGTGTGGGGCGTCGCCAGCCTGCTGACGTGACCTGGTATTGGGTCTGCGTTGCGTTCGTTGTGCTTAAACCGCACGTATTTGCGCGTTGTAAGCACAACGAACGGTCGGGAATCGGCCCGCTACAATGTCGCCGCCTGCGGGTGTAGTTCAATGGTAGAACATCAGCTTCCCAAGCTGAATACGAGGGTTCGATTCCCTTCACCCGCTCCGCCACAGCGAGAGCAGGTTGGCGATACTGATATCGGACGCCGCCACCCGGATCGTCTCGGCCTCCTCAGGAACCGGCCCGCTCGCCGGTTCGACCGACCCCAGAAGCTCAATTCGCATCCGGGAAGCATGCGCGCGGGTTAGGGTCCCGATCCGGCGCCGGGAAGGTTTGATCGCCGCCATGGCCTTCCGGAGATTCGGCTTGCGCTTGATGATCTTGCCAGTACGGGCGAGTTCGTACCACGCCAGGTAGCCGAGGGCGTGCCCGGTGGCGACGACGTGGAACGCCCCCCACCCGACCGGAGCGAACTCCGCCAGAACGGCCTCCGGCATGTATGGGTTGACACAGTTGCCTTTTGAATCGACCGGATACACGTAGACCTGGCCGCGCTCGAGCAACAGCGCCTGCGGATTCTTGAGCGTTTTGCGCGACTTGGCGGGCGGCGGTTCGGCAAGCGCTTCGCGAAGCTTCTGCAGATTCCGGCAACGCTTGTTGAGATCGGCCCCGCTCATGCCGAGCGTCTCGAGCATCTCGAGGTTGGAGCCGTCGTCGATGATCCCCAGCGCCCGCTCCCGGGCCGGTGACGTGATCCCCCGCCGGTGGAGCTGATCGGCCACCACCAGCCAAAAAGTCCCATGGTCTTCGTCGTCCGGCGACTGGGACGCCGGTTCCAGGCCGCTCAGCAACTCCACAATCTCGGTACCGTCCATTGGAAGCCGGCTCACCGCCGAAAGTGTCGCCCGCAGATCGAGGGCGAAGTCGTCGGAGTACAGGCCCGGCCCCCAGGCACCCATCAGCGCAGCCGGCCCAGAATCTCCCGCAGCGCCTCTGCGTCATCCGGGGTCTTCACGGGAGTCGAGAACTCGATGCGATCAACGCGGTCGGCATATCGCTCGTTGAGCCTGTCTGCGATGTCTGCGAACGTCCCGATTGTCGCCACCGTGTGCAGCATGTCATCGGTGACGAGCCCGGGGAGATCGTCCCACTTCTTCTCACGGGACAGCGTGGAGGCTTCTCGAGCGATATCGCCCCAGCCGTGGATCTCGAACGCCCGTCGGTAGGACGGGGTCGACAGGTAGAACGCCACCCGCTCTCGCACGATGTCGACCACGGCCTCCAGCTGCTCCTCGTTCGGTGCGGTCCCGATGAGGGGTTTCATGCAGATCTCGACGGCGCCTGGATCGCGCCCGATGCGGGCCGCGCCCCGGGCCAGGTTGGGGACGACCTCCTCATCGATGTACTTCGCAGTCACCACCGGGTGCAGCCGCACTCCGTCGGCGACCTCGCCGGCGAGGGCGCACATGTTGGGGCCGATGGCGGCTAGATGAATCGGGATCGACGGGTTCTCGATGGGACCGGGGTTGAACAGCGGCACCATGAGGTTGAGGTTGTAGTGATCGCTTTCGAAAGCGAGCGGCGTCCCGTTCTGCCAGCAGTCCCACACCGCGCGGAGGGCGTTGACGTAATCCCGCATCCACGGGGCGGGGGCACTCCATTCGACGCCGTAGCGCCGCTCAACGTGGGCCCGCACCTGGGTGCCGAGGCCGAGGAGGAAGCGTCCGTCCGAGAGCTTCTGCAGCGACCACGCCGACATCGCAGTGGCCGTTGGGCTCCGGGGGAAGGCCATCGCGACCGAGGTACCGAGCTGAATCGTCGAAGTCGTAGTCGCTCCGAGCGCCAACAGCTGATACGGATCGTCCTTGGTTTCTTCCACCAGTACCGCGTCCAGCCCAACCTCTTCGGCGAGGGCCGCCAACCGGGCGAACTCACCTATATCGAGAGGCGTCTCGGGCTCCCGCAGACCCGGGTCGAGCTTGCCGAGCGGGAGAAGCGATTCAACGATCATGCCGGGACGATAGCTCTACGTCGTTTGCGGCCGTCGCGCACCGTTCTTGCGGATGAATTCGCGACTTGATCGGGGGCGCCCCATGCACTTGGCTACGGCGTAGTGATCTTCTCCGACCGAACCATCAAGGACGCCGTCAGCACCGGGCGGGTTGTCATCGACCCGTACGAACCGGCGATGGTGCAGCCCTCGAGTGTCGACCTGCGCTGCGACAGCTTCTTCCGGGTGTTCGAGAACCACCGCTACCCGCTCATCGACCCCAAGGCGCCGCAGGAGGACCTCACCAAGCTCGTCGAGGCCGACGAGGACGAGCCGTTCATCCTGCACCCGGGTGAGTTTGTGCTCGGGGCAACCCTCGAGACCATCGGCCTCGCCGACGACATCGTGGCCCGCCTCGAAGGCAAGTCGAGCCTGGGACGCCTCGGCCTGCTGATCCACTCGACCGCCGGCTTCATCGACCCCGGCTTCAAGGGCCAGGTGACGCTGGAACTGTCCAACGTCGCCAACCTACCGATTGCCATCTACCCCGGGATGAAGATCGGCCAGATCTCGTTTTACGAGCTATCCACCCCCGCAGAGAACCCCTACGGCTCGGCAGGAGCCGGCTCCAAGTACCAGGGCCAAACCGGGCCCACCGCCAGCCGGGCCCACACTGAGTACGAGGAATAGCGGAGACGGGGGTTGCGCCCCCGTTCGTTGTGCTTAATCCCGCCCCATAGCCGGCGATTAAGCACAACGAACGCAATGGAACCGCTAGAACTCGCGTCCCTCGTCCAGCCAGAGCCGGAGGGATGCCCGGCTGGGGTGTTCGAGAACGCCGTCGCGTACGAAATAGGCCTGGGTGACGTAGTCGAGCGCCGCCGGGTCGTGGGAGGCCATCACTACAGCGGTGCCGCTCTCCGCGACCCGGGCCAGCAGCCCGAGAACGGCAGCTCCGGTGGCGGAGTCCAGCTCGCCCGTCGGCTCGTCGGCGAAGAGGAACCGCGGGTCGTGCGCCAGCGCCCGGGCGATCGCGACCCGCTGCTGCTCCCCTCCCGAAAGCTCATCGGGACGGTGATCCGCCCGATCGGCCATGTCGACCGCGTCGAGAGCGGCCGCGACGCTCTCGCGGGCACCGGCGCCACCGACACCGAGCAGCCGGAGCGCCACGTCGACGTTCTCGCGAGCAGACAGCAGCGGTAGCAGGCTGGCCGTCTGGAACACGAAGCCAAGCGAACTGCGGCGCACGTCGGCCGATTCGGATTCCGACAGGCCGGACACCTGGACGTCATCGAGCATCACCTGACCGGCGTCGGCGTCCATGAGGAGCCCGGCGATCTGGAGGAGCGAGGTCTTCCCCGAGCCGGACGGGCCGAAGAAGGCGACAAACTCGCCGGGTTCGATCGCCACGGTGACGTCCTGGGCGCCGATGGCTCCGCCCGGATAGCGCTTCGTGATGCCGATGAGCTCGAGGCTCATGACTCCTCCCGCCGTTCGATGAGGATGCCCTCCGGGGTCAGCTTGGCGGCGGCCTCCCGTTCGATCCCGGCCGCGAGCAACAGGTCACGGGGTAGCGCCACTGCCCCGGTCGGGTCCACCGTCACGTGATAGTCCTCGCCGGCTCCCTGGGAGGCGAGACGGCCGTCGGCGAGGCGGACCACCCGGTCGGATCGCTTCGCCAGCACAACATCATGGGTGACCACGAGGATGGAGAGGCCCTCATGGTTGAGTGCCCGCAGCAGCTCGTATATCTCGAGGGAAGTCTCGGTGTCCAGCTCACCTGTCGGTTCGTCCGCGAGGAGGAGCTCCGGTTCTCCCGCCAGCGCGACGCAGAGCGCCAACCGCTGCTGCTGGCCTCCCGACATGGTGTGGATCGTGGCATGTGCCAGGTTCTGCAGTCCGGTCGCTTCGAGGAGTTGCCTCGCTCGCTTCTTGCGCTCCCGCCCGCCGACCCCGGCGAGCAGCATCGGCAGCTCGATGTTCTGCCGTGCCTTGAGGTATGGGAGCAGGTTGCGGTTGAAGTCCTGCCAGAGGAACCCCACCCGGCGCCTGTAGTGCTTCGTCATGTCACGCTGGCTGAGGTCGGTGAGGCTGAGGTCGGCAACGCTCACCTTGCCCGCCGACGGCAGATCGAGGCCGGCGAGGATCCGCAAGAGTGTCGACTTGCCGGCCCCCGACTTGCCGACAACCGAGATGAACTCGCCGCGAGCCATCTTGAAATCCAGCCCATGGAGCGCGACAACTTCGAGGTTGCCCTGCTTGTGGATTTTGATGAGATTCTGGCAGTCGACGATGGCCTGACTCATCGCTCCACCTCCCGCAGCACTTCACTCATTCGTGTTGCCGACACCCGCCGCGTCGCCCAGATCACCGACCCGATGAGGAGGGCGCCCACGACCAGGAGATAGCCCGCCAGAATCGGCCATGCAACGGCCAGCCGAACCGACGGCTGGATATCGATCGCCGTCTCGCCCAGCTGCAGGAAGGGCAGCATGCCTCGCATCAGTGCGACCCCGCCGATGGTCCCGATGACCGCGCCGAGACCCAGCACGACAACCTGCTCGATCGCGAAGGTGGCTGCCACCCCGGCGCGGCCGAAGCCGAGGGCGCGCAGCACGCCCATCTCCCGCGTCCGCCGCGAGACGGCCAGCAGCACGTAGGACGTGACGCCCGCCAGCGCGAGGACGACGCTGACCGCCGCCCCGACAAAAAGGATCGCCACGAGACCCACCTGCACGGGCCGTGACGAGACCTCAGCTTCGCTCGCCTTGAGGCTGAGGATCTGATCCGGGGCATCGCTCTCGGGGTATTGCGCGTTGATCTGACGGATGGCGGCATCAGTGTCGTCCGTCGCGATCCACAGTTCTCCGGGACTCTCCACTCGGGCGAGGGCCGTGCGGTGACTCCAGCGCGCCTCACCGTTGATGTATGCGGACAGGCCATCGAGGTCGGTCACTATCAGTCCGGTGGTGCGGGCGTCGGTCATCGTTGGAACCTGGTCGATGAACCCCACCATCTGCACGGCAACAATGTCCTCGGCAATAGTGAAGAAACCTCTATCGCCGACCGTGAGCCCGGCCTGAGCCGCTTGTTCCCCATCGAGCAGCACGCTGATCGGGTCGGGGACGCGACGCAACTGCGGAACCGGATTGGATCTCGTGCGGACGCGCGGCAATCCCCACAGTTGGGCCGTACCGGAGGCCGCCAGGGGGGAGGTGGCCCGCTCGGCACTCGTCGGAGTTGCCTCACCCGGCGGGACCTCTGAATAGAACGCGCGCACGGCTTCGTCCGCACGCACCTCATCGACAAGGTTGAATCCATTGGTCGGCGCCAGTTCCTCGAAATCATCTTCCAGGGAGAGCGGCCCCGTGTCGGTCTCGACGATGAGGTTGCGCACCAGGAGCGACTCTCCATCGATGAGAAGATCGGCACCGACCGAGCCGCTCCGTTCCACCCAGACCGAGTGGATGGATAGGGGCGGCTCGGGGTCGGCGAGGTAGTTGGTATTCAGGCCACCGGTCAGATCGACGGTTGCCGTCCGCCACTCGTAGTCGACCCAATCCTCATCGGCCGCCATCGTCCACACCCGGCCACGGGAGTCGAAGACCCGCATCAGAAGTCGCATCGCCTGATCCTCATCCTCCAGGTCGAGCTCAACCTGATCGGCCCACGACCGCGGGATGACCACGCCGTCGATGGTGACCGCGGTGGCCAGGGCCGGAAGTTCGATGCCGACATCCGGCGGGCCTCCGGGGCGCAGCGACGCGAAGAGAGCCTCCGGGGCACCCCCGAAGTCATCGCGCCAGATGACGACCTCGGCGAAGTCCGCAGGCCGAACCGCCAGGGTCTCGGCCTGACGGCTGCGCACATTGCGCGGTGCTCCCGAAGTCCTCAGCACCGCAGCGGCTGTCGCTCCTTCGGGCGCCTCCAAGTAGCCGGCACCTTCACCGACGATGCGCACGTCGGAGCCGGTGGCGAAGGACGCCCGATCCGTGAACGACGAGTCGAGCGTGTTGGCATATGTCAGAGCGAATGCGCCGAGCCCGGTCGTGAGCCACACCAGCAGGGCCAGGCGACCGTAGGGAATCGGGTTGCGTCCCAGATGCCATCCCGGAAGGGCCAGGGACATACTGCGGGCCTTCGTCATCGCCCAGCCGATGAGCCGGAGCAGCCACGGCAGGACCCGCAGCAGAATCAGTGACCCGGTGAAGAGCAGCAGCACCGGGAAGACAATTGCCAGCGGATCGAGTTTGGCCTCGTCGCCGGAGAAGTTGATGAAGCCGCGCTGCGAGATCTGGAAGAGCACGACCAGCGAGAGGGCAATGGCGAACAGGTCCAGGTTGTAACGCTGCCACACCGATTTCCCACCCGGGCGCGCCGCCAACGACCGCAGCTCGAGCACCCGCCTTCGAGCAAACGGGATGATGGCAAGCCCCATCGACAGGAATGTGAGCGCCGCTCCCCCGATCAGGAAGGGCTGCAGCGGGCGCCGCTGGGCGACCTCCAGCGGTTGCCCTCCAGTGAGGTCGGAGAGGGGTGGCACCCGGCCGGTGAGTCCGACGAGCCAGCGCGCCACATATGGTGCGGCGAGAGCTGCGACGACTGCGATGACCAGCGATTGCGCGAGGTGGATACCCACCGTCTGCCACGAAGACGCTCCCCGGGTGCGCAGCAGCGCCATCTCCGGGCCCTCACGTTCGAGCGTAAGCGCCGCGGTGTAGATCAGGAAGTACAGCGCTCCGCCGACAACGAGCGCCAGGATCGCCAGGATCGGCGCCCCGATGACAACGGAGCGCACATCGAACTTGTCGAGAAGCTGCGGCAGGAATGAATTCGCCGCGAGCGTTCCGTCGCTGTCACGGGCAACATCGGCTCGGAACTGCGCAATACTGGCCCGGATCGAGTCGAGATCCTCGATCTCGAGCGTTTCGGCGTCGAAGCCCATGGTCCAACGCTGGGTCGCGGCAATCCCGACGAAACCGCGTGCCTCGCGCAGCCAGGCGTCGCTCTCTGCCGGCACTGCCAGGGTAGTAGTCCAGAAGTCGAAGTTCTCCTGAGTCATGTAGAACATCGACCCCGGCTGGTCGATACCCCACAGCTTGTCTCCCGGATCGGCCGCTTCAACGATCGCGGCGACCTCAACCAACTCGAAGATCTGCTGCAGGCCTGAGAAAGGGCGCAGCAGGAACTGATCTCCTACGTCAACACCCATGATCCTGGCCACGTCCTCTCCGAGCGCCATGGCAACGGGTTGAGCGGGGTCGGCGACCAGGTTGGGTGGGGCCGTAGGCATAGCCCCGGCCAGGACAACCAGCCGCTCCGCCAGATCCGGACTGGTGAGGATGCGGGTGATGGTGGGCTCGCGCGGCGGCGTCGGATACGGCGGCAGCGGCCACTCTTCGGGATCCAACTCTTCCTCGATCGCCGTCGCAATGTTGTCGCGCCACAACTCGGCAATGCCGTACCAGTCGAAGTTGAGAGGAATGACCACCACTTCGCGACTCTGGACGCGTTCGACACGCTCCGGATACCAATCGGAGAGCAAGGCGTCGGCCCGGTCGGCGACGAGTTCACTGTTTCCTGCCGCCACTCCGGGGATGTAGTCGCGGTAGGGCACGAACACACCGACATCAACTGTGTCCGACGTAGCGCCACGCACCGTGAACCGCAGGTCGACGGCTTGCACCGAAGCCTCGTACAGGGGGACGATGGCGAGCAGCGCCGTGACCAGCGTGGCGCCGAGCAGCGACCCGACGAGGATGCCGCGCTTGGACCAGATTCGACGGGCCACCAGGCCCATGTACGTGACTAAACGCATCCTATGTGTGTTCCCTTGCCTCCGGAACAAACGTCAGGCTAGTGACACGGCGCCGCCCACGATCTTCCGCCGCCCGACCGCGGCTTCAGCCGCGCACCCCGGAAAGCTGGATCTCCTCAGCCCGGAAGCACGCAGCAGAAGTAGCTCGCACCGCACGCAGCTCCGGGCGGCCCTGGAGGCACACCTCAACCGCGTACGCACATCGCGGAGCGAAAGCGCACGCATCCGGCGCGACGTCCTGGATCCGCGGAGGGTCCCCCGGGATCGACACGAGCCGTTTCGCCGTGAGTGAGGGGACCGAACCGAGCAGTCCCTCCGTGTAGGGATGGCCGGGCCGGTAGTAGATCTCCGCCACCGGCCCCTCTTCGACGATCCGGCCGGCGTACATGACCATCACCCTGTCGGCCATGGCGGCGACAGTCGCCAGATCATGAGTGATGAGCAACATGGCCATTTGCCGGCGCGTTTTGAGGTCCCGCAGGATGTCGAGCACCGCCGCCGCTACCGGAGCGTCCAGCCCGGACAGCGGTTCATCGGCGACAAGCAGCTGCGGTCCCTTGACCAGGGCCGCTGCGATCATCGCGCGCTGGGCCTGGCCGCGACTGAGCTCATGACGGAATGAGAGGTACTTGTTGACCTTCGGTAGCTGAACCTCGCCGAGGGCCTCGAGAACCCGGTCAACTATCTCCTCGCGGGTCATGGCGGTGTGCTCCCCGAGCACCTCCCCCGCCTGGTCACCGATCACGGCAGTCGGCTCCCAACTGGCTATCGCATCCTGGAAGAGGACCCCGATCCGCGTGCCGAGGACGTTGCGATATCCGCCATCCATGAGCTCTTCCATGAACGGCTGCCTTCGCCGCATTCGATTGCGCCGCCACCATCGGGACCGCTTCTTCTCGAGACGGCGGGTCGGTCGCAGCTGCACACCGTCGAAACGTACGACTCCCCCGACGACCATCGCGCCGGGCGCAAGCAGTCCCAATGATCCGAGGGCCGTTATCGATTTACCCGATCCGGACTCTCCGACAATCGCGAGCACCTCGCCGGCCTCGATGGTGAAGCTGAGGTCGGAGACAACTTCGACCCAACCCTTGGGAAGCCAGGGGCCGTATGGCTCGATGCGGATGCGGCCAGGCGACGATGAAGGATCCTGGATTGCGATGCTCAGGTTTTCGACTTCCAACAGCGCCAGGATCCGCCTCCTGCCCGGTTCAGATCGCATCATAAGGAACAGGAGGGACTAGCCCGATCGGGTCCACGCGGAATAGTCCGGGTTCCCATTCAAGAATGGCGGCCCAGTCGTCGATATAGGAAGAGACATACTCGGGCGGTGTTCCAGCACTCCACCGGAACACTATTCGGAGGTCCCCTTCCCTCCGACTCCTCCTCAGAGCGGCCGTCCGAGGCTTTAAAAGACAACCCCCCCTCGTGGGGGGTTGTCTCGTTGTGGAGTGAGTGTCGATCAGATCACATTTGATAGAGGCGGTTCGTCCGGCTCCTTCGAGTACGGGTTACCGAGCGGCACGAGGCCATTCCCCTAGCTAGCGGGCTCGGAAGGAGGCGATTGTGTACGAGACGGCGTTGGCACTCCAGTGAGCCAGCATCGGGGCCGACAAACTGCGGCTGCGTAGTCGAAGGGCATCTAGAGCCAGGCCGGCGACGGCGGTAGCAGCGACGCCGGCGACGACCGCCTGTAGCCGGGTCTTGCGATCCGTGACCGAATTGATATCGAGCGTGTTGAGCGTCGGCAGGACATGCCACATGCCGAACAGGGCTGCGCTACGCAGCGACACGGGGCGCCGGGTAGGGTCCTCGAGCAAGGCAGGCAAGACGCTGCGAAATGCGACCTCCTCGAGCACCACGGTGCCGAGCGGGATGCGCAGGAGCGTCTCGTAGGCGATGTGGCCGTCGGCAGCGCGGGCGTCGTCGAAGAGGTGCCGGGTCCTGCTGTTGCCGCTGGCGGCAAACACCGCAGCGGCAGTCAGGCCGGCTCCCACCCCTCCCCAACGGACACCACGGGGCGCCGAACCCGCGCCGAGGCCCAAATCCCGGTTGCTGACCCCACCGGCGCGGCCAAGAAGGTATGTGGCCGCGGCCGCTGCCAGGTTGGCCGGCACGTACCTGCGGGCCGGAAGGTACCGGTTCACGATGACGTTCCAAGCACCGAGACCGCCTATCGCCACCCGGTTCATCGTCGTTCCCATGACGCCGATGCTATTGACGGTGTCGGCCTATGTGACGGTGGCCTCGGGAGACACTGATGCTGAGCGAGATGTGGGCCTAGACGACGTCGCGTTTTGCGTTTCGCTCAGTCGCTGCGGTCGTACTCCTCGGAAGTGCGCTCCATGCCCTCAACGCGAGACGAGAAGGCATCGAGTTCGGCGGCCGACGGTTGATGGCTCCAAACCTCCACACCTTCGAGGAGGTCGGCATAGGCCTCGGCCTGCCCATCCTGGAGGACGACCCGCATCGGGATCTCCGGGCGCACCAACACCTGATAGCGGCGCAGGATCCGGCGGTGATGCTCGATGTCGAGATCGAGCTCGAAGACAACGCCGTGGGCCGTTTCCACCATGTCGCAGGTGCCATCGGTCTCGAGCACGGGGCAGGGGGCCTCGTGCGTAGGGCCGTGGCACAACATGACCTTGTGGCCCATGTCCTCGAGGACCTTGTGCTCGAAGCGGCCGATGCCCTCGGGGGCATCGAGCAGTACCAAGCTCTCGAATTCCTGCATTCGTATCCTTCGTCGCCGGCACCCAGCATAATCCACGGTTGGTTCTCAGCCCGACGCCAGTTCCTTGTCGAGAGGATTGCGAAAGCGGGGCGTGATCCGGCTTTCTCCCAGCCATTCACGTAGCTCGTCCCGGCGCAGTTCGATCAGGTCGCGGTGCACATCATCAATCGGCTCCAGCAGACGTACGACGATCTCGCCTGCCTTCGTCTGCGCCCAGCCGCCGACGATCCGCCCGTCGCACCACACGGTGGGACCGATATTGCCGTTGCGGTCGAAGAGCAGGGCGGCATTGCCGCCGACGTACCAGTCCCGCTCCTTCCAGCCCATCGGCGTCGGATCGAGCCCGGGAAGAAGAGCCACCCACGCTTCGACGGGGGGCTCCGGGTCGAGATCGGCGGCGTGCACAAAGCCGACGCCGTTGTCGAGCTGCACCTCTACGGCGTCAACGGCTTCGAGAGCGACGCGGGTCTCACGCACGGTCCATCCGGTCCACCATTTGAGGTCGGGGAGGGTGCCGGGCCCGAATGTGGCCAGCCAGCGGGCAACGAGTTCGGCGCGGGCCGCGGCCGGCTCGAGAGCCGGCAACGGCTCACCCAGCCAGGTCTCCATGGGGGACCAGCGGTACTGACTGGAGAGCCACGTACCCCGTGGCCGACCGCGAATGATGCGGCCCTCGGTGGCGAGCAGAAACAGGATCCGGGTGGACATTCCGAATTCGCCGCCCCACTTCTTGCCGGCACCGAACCGGATCTTCAACGCCAGCTCCGGCACGTCGTTGCTCAGGTCTCGGGCGACGGCCTCGCCTCGTTCCTCGAGGGCAGCCAGGGTGGCATCGCAAACCCGATCGAGCCAGGCGGTCGCGTCCGGCGCGATCCCCTGCTCCTGCACCATCTTGGCGAGGCGCCGCCGTTGGGCGTCCGCCAGCGGTAGCGCGCAGCCGGTGGCGATAACGGCCGCCAGGTCCCGGGGCACGGTGAACAAGGTTCGCCGCATGCCCAGCAGCTTGACGAGGGACCGCCGTTCGTAGAGCGCGTCCGCCAGATCCTGTCGCTCGAATCTCGGGACCCGGGCCCACGCCGACAGATAGACGGTGACCGGATCACTCGAATGGAGGCCGACCATGCCGCCCGCCGTTCCCTCGAGGTCGGCTTCCAGCGGGGCCAGGAAGTGCCTTCTACCCAACCGGGCCCGGCGCTCGGCGATACCGATGTGACGCATTGCAGCCAGGCCCTCCCGCTACAGGACCGGGGTGTCCCGCCCCATGTCGGAGAAGAGAGTGAATTCGGGAAGGAATGTCATATCGATGCGGCCGGTGGCGCCCTGGCGGTGCTTGGCGATGGCAATCTCGGCGATGCCGCGTGTTTCTTGGGCCTCCGGGTGGTAGTACTCGTGACGGTAGATGAACATCACTACGTCGGCGTCCTGTTCCAGCGAACCGGATTCGCGCAGGTCGGACAGGCGGGGGCGCTTGTCCTCGCGCTGCTCCATGGAGCGGTTGAGCTGCGACAGCGCCATGATCGGCACGTCGAGCTCCCGCGCCAGGTTCTTGAGGCTGCGGCTGATGGCGGCGATTTCCTGCTGACGATTCTCCTGCCCGGAGCCTTGCATCAGCTGCAGATAGTCGACCACGACCAGAGAGAGCCCGGGCCGCCGCTTCATCCGTCGGCACTTGGCGCGGATCTCGGTGACCGTGAGGCCTGGGGAGTCGTCCACATAGATCGGCTTCTTGTAGAGGACGGACGCCGCATTCGACAGCTTGGTGAAGTCGGACTCGCCGAGCTGCCCGCTGCGCAGACGCTGCGAGTCGATGCGGCCCGAGGCACACAGCATCCTCGAAACGACTTCCTCACGGCTCATCTCCAGCGTGAAGATGGCAACCGGCATGTCGTTGACCGCGGCGTTCTGCGCGATGTTCAGCGCAAGCGTGGACTTACCCATGCCGGGACGGGCGGCCACGATCAGGAGGTTGGAGGGATGGAGGCCGGCCAGTTTGCGATCCAGGTCGCGGAATCCGGTCGGGAGGCCGGTGATTTCGCTGCCGCGACGGTTGAGCTCCTCAGCACGCTCGATGGCCGGGCCGAGCAGCGGATCGATCGGAGCCAACCCATCGCCCACCCGGCGCTCCGAGACGGCAAAAACAGACTGCTCCGCCCTGTCGAGCACATTGGCAATGTCGTCATCCATCCGCGTGGCGAGCTGGGTGACGTCGCCCCCGACCCTTTGCAGCCGGCGCCGCAACGCATGTTCCTCGACGATGCCCGCATAGTGCTCGATGTTCGAAGCCGTGGGCACTGAGTCGAGCAACTGGGCCAGATAGGCGGGCCCTCCGGAACGGTCGAGTGCGTCGATGCGGCGTAGTGCCTCGGACACCGTGACGGCGTCGATAGGCTGATTACCGTCGAAAAGGGATGTGATCGCCTCGAAGATCGACTGGTGGGCCGGGACATAGAAGTCCTCGGGGTGGAGCTTCTCGAGAGCGATGTTGGCGGCATCCGCGGAGAGCAGCACTGCGCCCAGGACCGACTCCTCTGCCTCGGCGCTATGCGGCGGTGCCGACAGTGCGGCAGTCCGGGATTCGTAGACGGCCGTCATCGGCTCACCTCACCGAATCCGTACCGACGTCCGTGCCGCCGGGCAGGCGCGGCAGCTGATATGGCCGCGCCGAGCGCACCTTGTGCCCGCTCCGCAGCCTGGGTCCTCACAACGGTCATTCCACTCCTAGCCGTCGGTCCCGCCGGGGTTACGGGGCCGTGGTTCAATCCTGACATATCGGTGTGACAGATTCCGCTTCGCGCGCAGGATCTGTCGGCGCGACCGGCACGGACGTGCGCGACCGCCGGGAAGCTGGGGAAGAGCCGTCTCCTGGTGACGGCGCAGCAAACTTAGGACGTCGCAGCAGGCGTGGAAAGCCGAGAGCCTGGTTTGTTTTCGCGGACGCCAATGAAGTTTTCGCGATACCCGCGCGAGCCCGTCTGATAACACGGCGACCAAACGAACTCCCGGCAGTGGCTCCCCCCGGAGGGGGGAGGGGCACCGCCCGCAGGGCGGGAAGGGGGGCGCGAGTCAGACGTGATCCCCGGCCACAGGTAGTTGTTCTCCCGGCCGCGACAGAGCCCTCGCACCGGGAACCACATCACACGACGCGCCCCCCTACCTCCATCGGCGTCCTGGCGGACGCCTCGCAGGTACCGGCTCGGGACGTTTGGCTTTCGGCAGGACGCCAAGCTGAAGGATGGATACGGCCTCACCCAAACCACCCTCGTCCCCCCTCCGCTCCGGGGGGACACATGCGCGGCTCCAAAACCTACGCCGGGATTACGTCCAGGGTCACCGGGAAGGTGACATCGGGGTGCGGGTTGACGGTGACTTCGTGAAGGCCGATGTCCTTGATCGGGCCGGCGATAGAGATCGTCTTGACTCCGATTTCGACGCCGGTGAACTTGGCGATGGCGGCCGCCACGTCGCCGATACCGATTGAACCGAACAACTTGCCCTCGTCTCCGGCGCGGGCGGCGACGACAACCCGGGTACCGCTGAGCGCAGTTGCCAGATTGTCGGCTTCCTCACGCAGCCGGCGCGCCGTCTCGATGTGTGCCAGCCGCATGGCTTCGGCCTGACGAATGGCCCCCGTAGTGGCCTTCACCGCCATCTTGCGGGGCACCAGGAAGTTGCGGGCGTAGCCGTCGGCCACATCCACAATCTCACCCTTGCCGCCAAGTTCCGGCACGTCCTTGATCAGGATGATCTTCATGACTTGCGCTGCGAGATGTAGGGCAGCAGTGCCATCTCGCGGGCGTTCTTGACCGCGGTGGCTATCTGACGCTGGCACACGCCGCAGAGCCGGGTCACGCGGCTGGAACGGATCTTGCCTCGCTCCGAGACGTACTTCCGCAGCAACGTGACGTCCTTGTAATCGACTCGCTTGTCCTCCTTGCAGAACGAGCAGTCGATCCGTTTTTTGCGGCTCTCCAGTTCAGGCCGGCGCCGCTTTCTTCTCACTTGTCCCATGTGGTTGTCCTCCTGAAATCCTTAGAACGGGGCTTCATCCGGCCCGAAATCGGTACGGGCGACGGGGCTCGGCGGCGTGGCGGCCGGTGTCCAATCGCCGCCGCCGCTCTGGCGTGGCGTGCGAGTGACCGCAGCCGTCGCCCAGCGCACGGACGGACCGATGTCGTCGATCCGCACTTCGATGATGGACCGCTTGTCGCCCTCCTGGGTCTCCCAGGTCCGCTGCTCGAGCCGGCCGGTGACGATGATCCGCATACCCTTCTGCAGCGACTCGGCGACGTTCTCCGCCATGTCGCGCCAGCAAGTGCCGCCGAAGAAGCTGGTCTCTTCCTGCCACTCGTTGTTCTTGTCCTGGTAGCGGCGACTGACGGCGAAGCGCACCTTGGCCATGGCGACGCCGGACGGGGTAAACCGGAGCTCCGGGTCGTCGACCAGGTTGCCGATCAATGTGACGCTGTTGTTACTCATAGCTGCCTCTTCTTTCTCACCATCTCAGAATCCGACACCTTGCAGTGTGCCGGTCGGCTGTGACACGAAACGATCGCCGGGCTCACTTGTCGTCGATCCGCAGGATCTTGTGGCGGACAACGTTGTCGGCCAGCGAGAGTGCCCGGTCGAGCGTGTCGACAAGCGGCGGGTCGCTGAGGAATTGCACAACCGAGTAGTAGCCCTCGTTGACGTGATCGATCTCGTAGGCAAAACGACGCTTGCCCCAGAAGTCGGTGTCTTTGACCTCACCCGCCTCGGCAATTGCTGCTTCGAGTTCCCCGATTTGGGTACGGACGTCGGGCTCGGTCATTTCAGGCCGATGAATCATCATCAGCTCATAGGTACGCAAAGCTCCATCACCTCCTCCGGACATTCGCCTTCGCGAAAGGCCCCCGGACTCTCCGGGAGCAGGGGTTGAGCGGAGGCAACGTTACCAGCTACCGGGGCTAGCCAAAAAGCCGCCGCGCCCGACCGCCGGCAACTCCTATGGATTGAGGATCAACGTCGCGGCCGGGCTGATACCGGCGAACCCCGACTCGAGAGTCTCGACGCCGTATTGGAAAGGGCCGGCGGGCGGAAAAGTTGGACAGTCCTCGACTGCGCACAGCGGCATCGTGAAGCTGTCGACGAACGTCAGATCCTCACCGAAGAAGGCGATATCGAGCGGCAGGAGCACATCCTTCATCCAGAAGCCGGTGTCAGTCGGACTGTCGAAGACGAAGAGCATTCCGTCGAGATCCTGGAGATCGGCCACGTTCATCAAGCCCTGCCGGCGTTGGTCCTCCGTAGCGGCCACCGCAACCACGAAGTTCCAGAGTCGCTCGCCGTCGACGATGGCGATCGCCTGGATCTCCAGATCCGCCAGTTGTTGGGGAACGAACGGCGGCGCCTCGGTGCTGGTCGTCGAGGCCGGGATCGGGGGCGCGCCCGTCGGTTCAGTGGTGACCGACGGGTCGGTGCTGGCCGGCGGCTCGCTGGTCGAGCCCACACCGAAGTCGGGCAGCTTGGCGGAACATGCTGCGGTCGTGACGAGAAGAGCAGCGGCGGCTACAGCGAGGATGCGGCGCATGCCTGCAAGCCTAGAAGCTGGCTGGATAATCACTGTGGATGGACCTGAGGAATCTCGGGCGTCAGCCGCCACAGTCCGGCGAGCGAGCACAGCCCGGCGAGCGAGGATTCATGTGAGGGTGGGGCAGAAGCCCCACCCTCGGTCGACATCGAGTTCCCCCTTAGCGGAGCCTTTCCCGATATCGGCGAATCCAGGAAACACCACCGACGGACCCCCTTTGGGACGGTGCTGCTCCCCTGGCTGCCCATTGCACACCAGAGCGGGGCCGATGTCCACGGTCATTCTGGGGCCGGATGAAGGGACTAGTCCCCCGCCGGCATGCCGGCCGCCCGACAGCCGGGCCAATCTGCGCGCAGCAAGCTGAAGAGCCGGAGATCGTGGTAGTCGCCCTTCCAGAAGCCCCTTTGCCGCAGCACGCCCTCCTCGTGGAAGCCGAGCTTCTCCAACACCTTTACCGAGCCGTCGTTTCCCACCGTCACGTCGGCTTCCACCCGGTTCAGGCCCATGCGCTCGAACCCGAACCGGATCACCACGTTGAGCGCCTCCGTCATCAAGCCCTGTCCCCAATGGGCCCGCGCCAGGTCGTAGCCGATCTCGGCGCTGTTGTTCCAGGTCCGCCACATGTTGAAGCCGCAGGTTCCGATCAGGCGTTCCTCCGCGGAGGCCGGAGCGATGACCCACCGCATGCCTCGTTGCCGGGCGAAGATGTCCCTGATCCACGCCATGACCTCGACCGCCTCGTCAATCGTTGTGAACGGCCCGGTGTCCGTGAAACGGGCCACTTCGGGATCGGCGAACAGCTCGAAGAGACCATCCAGATCTCGACTCGCATCGGCCTCGCGCAACACCAGGCGCGCCGATTCCAATCGCGGCATCGACTCGAATGTGAACCGGTCGCTCACACGGCTCCCTTCCCAGGTGTCGAGGCCGATCAGTCTGGCAGGGGCGACGCGGCTAGCGTTCCGATCATGGCACGCAAAGACATCACGATGACCGACGAGGAGATTCACGAGTTCCTTGCCAACGGCCACACCTTGCAAGTCGCCACGATCGGCAGTGACGGCTTCCCCCATCTGGCACCCATGTGGTACCGCTTCGAGGACGGCAAGATCGTCTTCCGATCATTCACCAAGTCGCAGAAGGTAGTGAACCTGATGCGCAATCCCAACATCACCGTGCTCGTCGAGGAGGGCAAGAGCTACGACCAGTTGCGCGGCGTCATGATCAAGGGGACTGCGACGCTGATCACCGACAGGGATTACGTCCTCGGGCTGTATGGCCGCGTCTCGTCGGACTACGAGATGGTCGCCGGAGTGCGGCGCGATTTCACTCCAGAAGAGGTCGAGGCCATGTTCGGTCGCATCGCCGAGAAGAACACCGCCGTTGTGGTCGAACCCGTCAAGGTGATGTCGTGGGATCACAGGAAGCTCGGCGGCGCGTACTGAGCTAGTGCCCGGGAACGCCGCAGGCGTTCCCGCTACCGAATGCCGTCCAGCTGGTCGAGGAAGCCGGCAACGGCGTCTGTCACCACCAGCTTCGTCCCGGTCGCGGTAGCCAGTTCGTTGATCGATCCGAATTCGACGAACTGCGGTTCCGATACGAGGAGGGCCACGTTGCCGCTCTCGAGCTGGGCGGCGGCCCAGTCGCCGTCACTGGTCGCGGTCACCTCGTAGCCGGCCTCATACAACAAGCGGGGCAGTCCGGTGAGAATGGCATCGCTGGATGCGAGGACGACGGCTTGGAGCCGGCTCTTGTGGAGGCGGATCTGGCCGTCGAGGCCGAACAACAACCGGCGTAGCTGCTCTGCGATGCGGTCGTCCGTGAGGTTCATGTCTTCGTCGAAGTGAGTCCAGGCGTTCACCACCAGGACCTCGGGACGAACCAGCACCTGGACATCATTGTGGGCCAGCGCAATCCGCAGAGCCCCTTGAGATTGCGCCGTCCCGAGGCGGCCCCCGGCTCCCATGATCGCCGCCGGCTTCCGCGTCAGTGGCGAGTCGCCACCGGTGGATAGCCAATCGATTGCGTTCTTGAGGACGCCGGACACCGAGCGGTTGTACTCGGGAGTCGCGAGCAGCAAGCCATCGGCCTCGAGCAGTTGCCGCCGTACTCGGGCTACGGGCTCCGGGTAGCCATCCTCGTCGTGAAGGTCGGAGTTGAACAGCGGGAAGTCGCCGATCTCGGCCAGTTCCACTTTCATCCCGGCGGGAGCCACCAGCGCTGCATGGCGCAGCAGCGCAGTGTTGTAGGACTTGCGCCGCAGGCTCCCCGACATGGCAATGACTGAAGTTTCGATGATCTCTCCCTTATTCACCACTAGCTACAACGCGGCTCTATTCCCGCCCACCGTGGGTCGGCCCTTCGGCTATCGCTCCGGATCCGGCGTGGGGTTCCCATTGCAGTCGAGTCCCTCGCCGGGTCGATATGTGGCGAAGTACATATCCTCGATGACTGTGCCGTCCGGCGGTGTGCGCGACCTGTAGGTGTTGACCCGGGTACAGCGACCGATCTTGTAGGAAGTCTGCCGGGTCTGCTCCACCTCGAAGTACTTCGTCGACCACACATCGACGGTAATCGACGTTCCCGTGTATGTGGGCCACAGCATCACCGCATACGGGGTGTTGTTCGTCAGCTCGAGGTCGGGGAGCGGGAATGACAGCGTCGCCTCCCGCCCGTACGGGTAGCGGCTGATGTAGATCGAGTGCGACTGGTATTCGTCGATGTCGAGCCCGGCAAAGAAAGCGGCGTTGAACGTCGTCGTGGCGAACTGGCTGATGCCGCCGCCCACCTGATCCGTGAAGTGCCCGGACTGAATGACGCCGGCGGCGACGAATCCGTTGGCGCGGGTGCGGCGGCCGATGAAGTCGTTCACGGAGAAGGTTTCTCCGGGTTCGATGATCTGGCCGCGCACCAGGTCGGAAATGCGGTGGATGTTCGCCACCCTGCCGGCGCAGCAGGCATGGCGAGTGGTGAACGACGCCACCAACTCGGTTATGCCCCATTCGTCGGCCCGTGCCTGCCCGCCGTCGTCCTCAATCCGGACGGTCGGCAACTCCACCCGGCTCGTTCCGCCATCGGATGCAGCGGCATAGAGCATCGGCCCGACGCCGGCGGCGCAGCAACGGCGTGCCGGAACGCCTAGATCAACGTGAAGCTCGCCCTCGTCCACCGTGAACGTGGGTTCCGACAGCGGCTCGGCATAGTCCAGAAAGAGGTTCTCGACGGATTGCTGAACCCGATCGTGATCGAAGACCGGTACGAGGCGTCCATCGATGACCGACGAGTCGATCCAGCGGCGCACCGACTCGGCGCCGATGATCCCCGTCCGATCATTCACGCCAATCGTCAGCCGGGTAGCGAGGTTATCGGCCGCGGCGAGGCCATCTGCGAGGTCGGCGGAGGTGAGGATCGACGGGATCGGTGTCGTCGGGACATCGACGGTGTACGGAGGAGGCCCGGCGGCAACCGCCTCGCTGAGTGCCGCGATCACGTCGTCCGCGGCCAGGTAGGCCCCATCGCGAGGCTCCGTGATCTCGTATCCGGAGCCGTCACTACTGAAGGACGGCTCCCGCGGGTGGCTGATCACCCGACCCGGGTGCTCTTCAACGAGACGCTTGAGAGGCGCCGCGTCGAACTCGAACTGGAGCGGAATCTCGGTCTTCCGTCGCAGCGAGCGCCACCACCGGCGAAAGCTCTCGACCGTGCCATCACCGTCGGTAGCAGCCAACGCCGCATCGGTGACCGCGGCCTCGTCGACAGAGATGCCGGCTTCGGCAACTGTCGTCTCGATGACGAGACCGTCTGTGCGAATCACGACGGGGAGCGAGGCGGCCGCGGCATCCTCCGCCCGCAGCACGTTGGCGACATCGTCAACATTGGCGTCGGCGACCGCAAACCCGGCGATGGAGACGTTGTGCCCCACCCGATCCCGATGGGTCCACGCATCGACGCCGAACGCAGCCGCCACCGCCAGCACGACGATGAGCGGCACCACGATCAGGAGGAGCCCGGCGAGACGAAGGATTTTCCGACCCATAGGCGTGGAATCTTAGGGGCCTGGGACCGGGCCGCTGATGTCGACCCGTGATCGGGTCAGATAGGCGGAGCCGGACACGGGTAACACGATGATTTCGGGGTCGACCGCCCGCAGATCAAACACCCACGCCTGAAGCATGCTGTCCGTGGTCCCTCGATTGACGACCAGGTAGTCGCTGGTCATATCGAACGACGCCACCCACCAGGCATCGGGAAAGCCGAGGTTGATGCGGCGGATCTCAGCCCCGCTGGCGACGTGGCGGATCACCGCATATGAATCGCCGTCGACCTCCTCGACGTATACCAGACGTTCGCCGTCCTGGGACAGCTCACCGACACTCGGACATTCCCAATAGCAGTCGAGGAACGATTCATCGACCGGGTCGGGATCGGCGGCGACCGCTGCCACATTGCCCTCGAGGTCGAAGAAGTCCATTCCGTGCGCAGCCTCCCCCTGCCAGTTGGTGAGGATGAGGGAATCGCTGATCGAGATCGGAAGGGATCCCCACTCCCATCCGCCGACATCGGTGAGCTCGCTCACCTCGCGCGACGCCATGTTGTAGCGGCGCAGCGTGGTGACAGCATCGTCGGGGGTCTCGCCTTCGCGCCGCGAGTAGTAGATGTAGGGGTCGCCATCGTCGCGGGCCATGCCGTGCAGCGTCAGCCCCTGATCGATGGCCGGAATCAGTGTGGCGACGGCCTCGCTGTCGCCCTGGGCCACCCGGTAGACGATGCTGCGCCGGTTGTCGCTCCACCTCTCGATCTGGAACAGCACTCCGCCGGCGAGGTCGTCAATGGTAAAGAAGGCCGGTGAATTGATCAGTGTCTCAGCCGTCAGATCGCTCCGGACGAGCGACACGGCCTCGGGCCCCGCCACCAGCAGCTCGACATCGATCGGAGACGGCGCTTCTGTCGTGGTGGAGGTGGGCGCCACCGACGTGGACGTCGCAGGAGCGGCCGACGACGATGGCGCCACCGACAGCGTCGAAGAGGGACTCGCCGACGTAGTCGTTGAGGCGGGATCGCCGGCGCATGCCGCCAGGACCAGCGCCACGGCCAGCAAACCGATCAGGTTTCGCATGGCACAACGCTACGGCGTTTCCCCAATTACCTGGTGGATCTGGGCGGATCCTCCTGCGAAACGGTGGTCAAGCAGCGAGAACACATCTTCCGCGCAAAGGCATCAGGACCGGTCCCTCATTTCCTCGAGGGTCGGGCAAGGGTCAATGTTGTAGGTAGCGCACTCCTCGGCCAAGAAACCCCGGTTTACGGTGTCGCGGCCCAGTTGCTGCAAGGCTTCCGGATCGAACGTGAACCTCAGGAGTCCGGCCCCGGATTCCGGAGCCACGAGAATGGTGTCATTGTCGAGGAATTCGATTCCCCGGAGCGATTCACCGATGTCGCCTTCGATCTGTATCTCATGAGCAATGCTCTGATTCTCCAGATCCCAAATGGTGACTATGCCGCTGAAGCCGACCGTGCCAACTCGTCGCCCGTCGGGCGAGAAAGCAAAGGCGAGTATGCGCCCACCTCCCGACCGCTCCAAGGTGGTGACACTCCAAGTCTGCGGGTCTACAAGCTTCAGATCCGAACCCCATGTCACTCCGAAGATTCTCCGCGACATCTCATCGAATTCGAGTTGCCCGACCCAGAATTCCACAGGGATGCTGGCGATTTCGCTCATCGAAGCAACGTCCAGTACGCGCAAAGCAGGTGGACCGTCTTCTGTTGGGTCCCGCGGGGTGATGAGAGTTCGCCCATCGGGCGATAGGGCGCCCATCCAGGGTTGTGAAGCGGTCCCGGTCCATTCAGGAGGACTGCTCGTTAGCTCCCGTCCCGTCTGCGCGTCCCACAGGACAAAGGCTCCATGCGCCGTGCCCGCGAGCACCACCGATCCATCCGCGGAAAACTGAACCGTCGTGTAGTTCGGAAGCCCGACATCGCCACAGCCGGAGCCGGGCTCAGGATGCTCAGGCCCGATCCACCACTCACAACCCTCCAATCCGACGAGCAGATCTCCCGTAGCGGCGTCAACCAACCTCGGGGCACCGACACGGACGGCGCCGCTCACGCCGGCAGGCGTGGTTTCGCCTTTGGCGAGGATGGGTTGTGTGAACATCACGCCACCGCGGCTCAGCTCCGCCCACCACACCTCCTCGGTGTGGAGGGTTGCCCCATCGTCGATTCTCAGAATGTCAACCCAATGCGTTGGCATCCTTTCAACGGTGGTCAGTGACCAACCGCCCCTGCGTACCAGCAGATAATCGTCCGATTTGCTGATTGCACGCGGGAAGAACCGGTTCTCGTCGACAGTGGGAAGCGCCACGGGATCGAGATCGCCTCTGGCCGCGCTCGCAACGTCCCACACGATGGCGCCGTCTCTCGCCGAGCTGACAAGTCTCCTTCCCGCCTTGTCGACTGAGGATGTCTGGGGCGACACCGCGTGCCCGCGAAGCCTCGTGAGCTCGGCGCCACTTGCAGTGTCGAATATGACCGTCGTGCCGGCAGAATCCGAGCCCACCACCCGCTCTTCGTCGGGCGTGAAGAAAAAGCGGACAAAGTCACCCTGGTAGGTCTGCAGTCGTTCGCCCGACTCAACGTCATAGAGGTAGGTCGGGTTGTCCCCTGCCAGGAGTCGTGTTCCGTCGTAGGACAAAACGGAACGGATCAACTTCGAATCGAAAACGACTTCTTCGGTAATGGTGTCGAATACTCGAGTGCGTTCGACCACGTCGTCACCGACTAGGAAACCCCCACCCACCGCCATAAACCGGCCATCCCGCGATAGGGATGGAGGGCTGCCCAAACCGAGCGTCGTCTCGAATAGGCGCTCGCCGGTCCCGATATCGATAACTCCGGCGGCGCCAGGTCCAGTGCATTCGCCGCCGCTGGTCGGTATGTCCCAATCGAAGGCGAAATAGGCGCCGGGGGCGACGAACTGGGTGCCGGCCGGCATAGCCCGCCCCAGGCAAGGGAAGCCCAGAAACGCGAGCTCTTCTCCGGTGGAGGCATCGATCGTGTATAGACCCTGGCCCGGCCCACTGCTCCATTCGTGATCAATCGAGAGCGGAACGTAAAGTTTTCGACCGTCCTCGGAGAACCACAGGTGTGACCAGTTCCTGAAAATCGCGCTCTCATCTGTCGTCAGCCTCACCTCCCAGGTCGGATCCGAGGCGCCGATATCCCACATCTGGAGCACCGCGGAATTCTCGCCCACGACGGCCACCCTTTCTCCGAGTGGATCGATGATGCCCCAAGCCCCGCTGGAACCGTCCGGGACAGGGATGATCATCCGAGCACGGTGACGCTGCAGAGCCTGGTGCATTGTGGAGATCGACGTTGGCTCGGGCGAAACACGTATGGCTTCCGTGGCCAGGAGCAGCGCGAGTTCCGGGTCGTTGTCCATTGCCACTACGGCATTGGCGGCGAGAGACTCTCCGAGCGACAGCCTCGCCTGCTCCTCTGCTCGCCGCTCAGCCTCTATGGCGAGGTCCGCCTGCTCCTCGGCTCGGCGTTCGTTCTCGAGGGCAAGTTCTGCCTGATCCGTGGCCAATTGCTCGTTTTCCACGGCAATCTCCGCCTGATGCTCAGCCCGCCTCTCGGCGGCGAATGCGCGCACCGCTAGCACCGAGGCGACAACCGCTGCGACGCCGAACCCGGCCATGATTGCTTGGC
The DNA here is from genome assembly GCA_947258375.1 of uncultured Acidimicrobiaceae bacterium. Lineage (GTDB taxonomy): Bacteria > Actinomycetota > Acidimicrobiia > Spongiisociales > UBA5794 > JAHEJX01. Next base: position 15,336 of record CAMYIJ010000027.1, on the reverse strand, counting down.
GGCGGCGCCGGCGGCTCGCCAGACGTTGATCATCGGCGGCGCGGCTGTTGTCGAGATACTCCTGCTCCGCAGTGGTCAGGTTCAACTCGGTGCGAGCGGCCCAGTCGAGGTGTTGGGCCAAACGCCCTCCGGTCAGCAGATAGGAATCCGCCCGATCGGCCTCCTCCCAGTCGCCCAGTGCGGCTGTGAGTCGGCGCTGCAACAGCAGGTCCTCGCGTTGATCCTCGATCCACCCGACGAGCGTCGGCCACTCGGTGAGGATGGCCTCGTGGGCAACTTCAGCGGTCGGGCCTCGGGTGATCGGATCGCGGTCGAAGGTCAGGAGGCGGTGGTCCCCGAAGGCGGCCAGGACCACATTCACGACATGCCGGTCGATCCCGAGCCGCGTGAGTTCCGCCCGCCGCGCCCGTCGCCGGGTATCCCGCCCCGACTCATCAACCTGGACCAAGCGCAGGAACAACTGGCGGGTCGCCGCTTGTTCTGCTGCCGGCAAACTCTGATAGATGGACTCAGCACGCCGACCCAGCGCTCCAAGCACACCGCCCGACCTGCCATAGGACTCCGACGTCAGTTGGTCGGCATCGCGCCCGTCGAAGAGCTCGGTCAGCGAGAACTCGAGCAGGGGAAGAGCGCCCGGTTGATCACTCACATCGGCGAGGATGCGATCGACCAGGCCCGGCTCGAAGGCGACGCCTTCGTTGACCGCCGGCTGCTCGATGATGGCTCGCATCGAGTCCTGAGTGGGAGCGGCAATCGGCACAGTCGCGTCGCGGAGCAGGTCACCGAACTCGCCAAAGCGCAACGGACGGTCGAAGAAGTCTGCACGCATCGTGAGGACGATCCGGACGTCGGACCTCTCATCGGTGGCGGCTGTCGCCAGCAGCTCCAGGAACTCTGCTCGCTCCTCGTCGTCCTCGACGAGCGTGAATAGCTCCTCGAACTGGTCGACCACGAGAAGCAGAGTCGATCCCTCGGGCAGGTAGCGATTGGCGGCCCTCACGAGCCCCCGGGCATCACGCCGCAGGTCATCTTCGAGGCCGAGCGATGGCACAGACGCAACCCGGAGCAATGCTGAGGCCAGCTCCTCATACGGATACCGGCCGGGGATCATGTCGGTCACCAGCCACCGATCTGAATTATCCAGCGCGCCTGATCTAACTGCGGCGATGAGTCCGGCACGCACCACCGAGGACTTCCCGATCCCGGACGGCCCGACGACGGCGACAAAAGGCTTGTCGCGAAGGGCGTCGATCAGCTGACGCGTCTCGTCGGCACGGCCGTAGAAATCGGCGGCGTCGAGCTCGCCGAAGGCCCGGAGGCCCTTGTACGGATTCCGCGCCGGCGTGAAACGAACCTCGCTGTCGCTCTCACGGCCGAGTAGGCCGGTCCACGCCTCGACGAACGCCGCCGCTGACTGAAACCCGGGCTCCGCCGTCGCCTTGGCCAGCAGGCTGTCGATCTGCGATTTGTCGGCCGCGCATCTATCAATGAGCCGTGCCAACTGCTGGACGTCGTGGGCGATCAGGTCGCCCTGCAGATCGAAGGTGTGCCCCACGTTGAAGTCGCTGAGGTAGGCGTTGCCCTCTTCGTCGAAAAGTACGTTCGAAGGCGTGATGCGGGTGTGGACGACACCGTGGCGGTGGGCGTAATCGAGTGCCGATCCCAGAGAGCGCGCCAGACGGTCAACGTCGTCCATGGCAAGCGGCCCAGAGGCGAGGCGATCGGCGAGATTCCCATCACGGAGCAAGCGCATGACGAGGAAGGCACCTTCCGGCTCCCGCCAATAGTCGTAGACCGGGACGATGCTGGGATGCTCGAGGCGTGCCACCAATTGCGCCTCGACTTCAAACCGGCGGATGAACTCAGCGTCACTCGCGAACTCCGGCCGGACGACCTTGATGGCAACCTCGCGTCCAATCGAGGGTTGGTAGGCGCGGTGCACTTCTCCGTGGTGCCCGACACCCAACACCTCTCGCAACTCGTAGCCGAGAACTCCTCGCTCGGAGATCGGCAGCGGCGGTGGAATCTCACCGAGACGAAGCGCCGGGAAGTCACCTGCCTCGCCTTCGACTTCCAGCTGATAGATGAGTTCGCCGTCTTGCATCCCGGGCACAGAGTGCGATCCGAGGCTGCGGATACCGAAACCGGGGCTACCGGAGGACGTCAGCGCGGTGTGGGCGTCAGCCGAAAGCAGCACCTGACCGCCATGGCCCACGGCAACGAGTGCCGCCGCCCGACTGATCGGAGGACCAGAGACCTCGGCGCCCGTCGTCTCGTCGACATCGCCGGTCGCAATAGCGATGCGCAGGCGGGGGTGCAGCTGCGCAGTCGCCATCTGCGCTTCGGAGGCGGCCGTTGCCGCATCGGTTGCTTCGCCAAACCATGAATAGACCGCCGACCCCCGCTGGGAGAAGACGCTGCCCGAGTTCGTAGCGATGGCGTGGTCGAGCGCCGCCGATTGCGCCGAGATCAAGCGATGGCGTTCCTCCGGCTGGAGGCTTGCCAGCTGATCTGGATCGGCCACGTCCGCAACGAGCACCGAGGCACGACGAACCGTAGGCCGAAGATCCAGGATGAGCGTTGTGTCCTGGCTGAGGATGCGCTGCTCGAGTTCTCGGAGCTCCGCCGACGGGTCAAGTCCCATTTCCACGAGATGAGCGCGCGTTTTTTCGGATGCCCGTAGCGCATCGCCCTGCCTCCCGGCGCGATAGAGCGCCAGCATCTGCTGCGAGCGGAGATGCTCATTGAGTGGATGCTCAGTAGTCAGAGTCTCCAACTCGGCAATGAGCTCACGGTCGCGCCCTAACTCCATATCGGCGTCGATGCGCCCCTCGAGAGCCGTCAATCGGAGCTCGCCGAGTCGCGTCACATCCGGCTCGAGCAACGTGTGAGCCTCGACCTCTGCGTAGGGATGGCCCCGCCACAGCTCGAGTGCCTCGCGCAGCAATTCACGCGCCTCGCCGGGATCCTCGCTGGCCAGACCGCGCTGCACAGCGTCCTCGAACTGGAGGGCGTCAACCTGGGTGCGGGCCGCGGTGAAGACGTAGCCGTCTCCCTCACGTTCGATGACCTCACCGATCACCCCGCGCAGATTCGATATGAACGTATGAATGGAACGGTGGGCTCGATCCCCGGCGAAATCGCCGTAAACACCTTCGATGAGTGTTCCAACGGATACCTGTCGACCGGCGTTCGCGATCAGCAGCGACAGGACAGCGCGCTGCTTTGGCCCTCCCAGGTCAAGCCGGAGGCCCTTTTCGACCGCCTCGAGCGGCCCAAGAACCCTGAACTCCACTTCGGCACCATAGGCGGCATTGGTCTGAATGGGTAGCGCGTCAGATGTCATGCACGGCATAGTTGTCCGCCCCTGTCAAGAGCCTGTCAAGGCCGACGCACCAAGCCCCTGACCGGCCTTTGACCAATGTGACAGCTCGCTGACGCGTTCCGAACAGGGCTCGAACCGACCAGCCGCATGTTCGAGCCATGAAGGCTCTAACCACACTCAGCGTCCTGTCCATCACCATCACCGTCACCGTTCTCGCGATGACACAGCAGTCGAGCGCCGCCGAACGGCTCAACACGGCGGCTCCCTACACGGCGCTAGATGCGCATTGGATCTTCGGAGCCGACGCCGACCAGGAGGCGGATATCAATGCGGCCATCGGTGCATTTAACCAAGCCGGCCTCCTGCTGCCTCAGCTGCGGATCTACGTTCACGGTTCGAACGGGGAGTGCGACGAGAACTTGGGCCTGTACGGCGGAGGAGGAGACACGCATCGGATAGACATCTGTATGGCACACCCTTCGGTGATTCGTCACGAACTTGCCCACGCCTGGGAGCACCACAACATGACCGACGCAACTCGCCGGGCTTTCCTGCTGCGCACGGGCCTCGAGGTCTGGAATGACCAAGAATCGTCGGCCCCAGTCCGCGGAATGGAGCAGGCGGCGTATCTCATCGCGTGGGGACTCGATAGCCGGCCGATACAGAGGCTCCTCCATAGCTCCAATGCGGAGGATCTCGACCTCTACGAGCTGCTCACCGGCAGTCAATCCCCGCGGATAGCTCACTGGGATAGCGAATCACGTCTCGTCAGCCCGGCCAGTCGAGGCGAAACGTCACCCGTGCCGACGGCGCCAAGCGGCGTTAGGCGGTAGCGAGGCTGCCAGACGGGTTCTTGACTGTTCCGTTCGGCCTAGCTGAGACGCTCCCGCAGCCAGGCGATGTCGGTCTTGTGCTCTGTGGGGCCGCCGGGTGTCTCCACCACGATCGGCGCTTGGGCGGCGGCAACACACGCCACCAGAAGCTCCCCGGGGATCTCGCCCGCACCCAGGTTGGCGTGGCGATCGCGTCGCGAGTCGAACGGATCGCGCGAGTCGTTGCAGTGGACGAGATCGACCTTGCCCGCCCCGGCAATCACAGTCTGCGCCGCCGTCTCCAGCGGCGAGCCCCCTGCCCAGGCGTGGCAGGTGTCGAGAACAGTGCCCACGTTGTAGTCGCCGATCTCCTCCCACAGTGGTGCGTAGTTCTCGAGGTTGCGGACAACCGCGTTGCCACCGCCGGCCGTGTTCTCGATGAGGACCGGAACGTTCGACTCGAAGGTGTCGAGCGCCTTGCGCCACCTCTCGTAGCCGACGGAAATGTCCTCGTCGTCGCCGACATGGCCGCCGTGAACGATCACCCCGGCGGCGCCGATCTCCTCGGCCGCCTCGACCGTCTGGGCGAGGTTCTTGCGAGACGGGATGCGGATACGGTTGTTCGGTGAAGCCAGGTTCATGAGGTACGGCGCATGGATGTACAGCCGGGCGCCACTGGCGACCAGTTCGGCGGCATCGTCACGCGGCGGTGGCTTCTTCCAGCCCTGGGGATCCGACAGAAAGAACTGAATCAGGTCGGCGTCACGTTCGGCGATCTCGGCGAGGGGCTGCTCGCCGTCGGCATGGGCGCCGATCAGCCACGTCATTCGACGTTTCCCGCGGCCGCCGCTCTCACCTCAGCCCGCGCCTTGTCTATGCCGAGCCGCACCGCGATCTCCTCGGCCGTCTCCGACCAACCATGGGTGTCGATGCGCAATAGATTGCCCCGCCACTCGGCACCCCACAGGTGCTCCGGGAAGCGTCCCGGCTCATCAACCTCGATTAGTAGCTGACGAGGCCGGATCGCGGCATCCGGGTCGTCGTCGGTGCCGGATCTCACGGTCGCGATGCGGTGGAACGGGATGTACATCATGTCGGTGGCTCCAAGCAGGCGAATCGACACGCCGGACTCGTCGATTTCCAGCATCGGCCGGTTCCTTAGGAGTCCAACGGCCGACGCCAGCGCAGTCGCGCCGCCTACAAACAGGAAGAGGGTTCCCCACATGAGATCGTGGCGCTGATCGACCTGACCGCGGCTGGTCACGACCTCTTCGGTGTCCGTGGTCGGCGGCTCGGACAGTTTGTGGGCCCAGAGGATGTCAACAGCGGCGATGATCAGAACCAGCCCGGCAATGCCAAACAGGAACTGGCGAATCGGGGAACGGTCGACACGAAACGTGGTCACTCGATGATTCCTAGGTCGGCGGGATAGATCACTGCACTGAATGGTACGCCGAGTTGGGCGCATCGTTTCCCGGCCGCTCCCGAACTGCGATCAACGACGACGAGTGCTTGAACGACGGAGATGCCCGCTTCGTGCAGAACCTCGATAGATTCGACAAACGAGCTGCCGGTGGTGGTTGTGTCATCGACAACCGCCACCCGGTCATCCGGCTGAAGCGGACCCACGATACGGCCGCCGGCACCGTGCGCCTTGGCCTCTTTGCGGATCGAGAACGCCCGCAACGGTGGATCGGCCAGCAATGCCGTGGCGATGGCGACCGGGTCGGCCCCCATGGTCAGCCCGCCGACGGCCGTCACGGCGGGGTCGAGCAATTCCCCGATGCACGCCGCCACCAGGCGCCCGCCGGTGCCTGAGTACGTCACCTGCCGCCCGTCGAGGTACCAACTCGAGGTGCCGCCGGACGACAACTGGAAGGGGCCGTCGGTGCGCAGAGCGTTCGCAATGACGTGAGTGACTAGTTCCTTTTTGGCTTCCGAAGAATTATCCACAATTTCTGCTCAAGTATTCAGGGGCTGAGGACGAAACAATACTCAGACAGGATGCCTTCCTACCTCCCGTCTAAGCCCGAGCCGTAGGCCGCCAATAGGCGGCCTTCGGTTCATTCTGGGGTAGTTTCGGCCAAACGGGGATTTGGCCGAGCTGATCGCAACCGAAGCTCGACCCTTCGCTCCCTATGTGCGGTGCGGTCTCCCGGCCCGCCTCGTCGCCGAAAACATTCGGACCGGCGTCCCACGGCGTGCCGATTTGGCAACCGGCGTTAGCTCTCGGCCCTTAAGCGCCAATACCTAAAGGTCGACTATTACGTATCGCGTTGTGCCTTCACAGAGGAGCCGCCATGGAATTGATATTCATCCGCCACGGCGAACCCGAATGGTCCATCGACGGCACCAGCCAGGTCGATCCCGGCCTCACGCCGCGCGGGCACCAACAGGCCCGCGCCGTCGCCGAGTATCTGGCGGCGCAGGATCGGCCGCTCACTGAGATTCTCGTGTCCCCGCTGCGCCGGGCCGCGGAGACCGCCGCTCCTCTGAGCGATGCCACCGCGTTGCGTAGCAGCACCATCGAAGATCTCACCGAAATCGGGATGCCCGATTGGAGCGCCACATCTGAGGCTGACGTGCAAAGCCTGTTTCGAGAGGCCCAGACACGCCATCCCGAGGACTGGTGGGCGGGCATGCCCGGTGGCGAACCATTCGGCGATTTCTACAAGCGGATCGCCGCCGCCATGACCGATACCATCGCGGCGCGCGGTGCGGCCGCCCTCGAAGGCGGCGACCGGCACCTGTGGCACATGACGGGCGACTGCGAACAGCGGATTGCGGTCGTGGCTCACGCCGGAACCAACGCCGCGGCCCTCGGGATGTTGCTTCACATCGACCCGACGCCCTGGGAGTGGGACCGCTTCGCTCTCGGACACGCTTCCATCAGCCGGGTGCGGCTGATTCCCCTCGGGAGCGAGCACATTTTCAGCCTGCGGACTCTGAATGACCGGGCGCACCTGCCCCCGGAGCTGAGGACCCGCTGATCAGGGACAGGGCACGGCAGAAGCCGCTCCACCGGCGGCTACTGTCCTGCCGTGACCACCGTCCCCACCTCGACACGGCAGCGGCTGCTCGGCACCCTTTTCCTGGGGAGCGGCCTGGTGCGCACCGGGTTCATCGCTGCCGTAACCGTCACTTCGCTGGTGGCCGAGGACCTGCTCGGCTCCGTAACGCTGAGCGGCCTGCCGTCGGCGGCCGCCACGATCGGGGTCGCCGTCGGCACCACACCCATCGCCGCTCTGATGGTGCGGCGAGGGCGGCGGGTTGGGATCGCGTCCGGATCGGTCCTGGCGGCCGGCGGGGCAGCTATTGCGGCTCTCGCGATCTCGTTGACCTCGTTCCCGCTGTTCGTCTTCGGCTTGTTCGTCCTCGGCGTCGGCGCGGCCGGGGATCGGTTGTCGCGCTACGCAGCGAGCGACATCTCGACCGAAGATAAGCGGGCCTTCGCGATATCCATCGTTGTGTGGGCGGGCACAATCGGCTCGGTGGTCGGACCGTCGCTCTTGGAGCCTGCCAGGAACGTCGCTGAATCACTCGGTCTGGAGGGTCTCGCCGGGCCCTACGTGCTCGCCGCGACCGCTCTCCTGATCGCATCCGGCGCGATGTCGCTCGGGTTACGCCCGGATCCATTGTCATTCGTCGAGGTTCCCCCGGAACCGCGCCGCAAACGGAGAGCGGGTGCGGTGCTGAGCCTGCTGACGCTGCCGTCGGTCCGGTTCGCAATCATCGCCCTGGCAGTCGGCCAGGTGGTCATGGTGTTGATCATGACCATGACCCCCATCCACATCGATCGCGCCGGCGACGGGCTCGGCACCATCGGTTTGATCATCGCGGCCCACACCTTCGGGATGTTCGCCCTCTCCCCGCTCACCGGTTGGGTCGCCGATCGGATCGGTCGGCCCAAGGTGATCCTCGTCGGCCACGCAGTGCTGCTGATCTCGGCGCTATTGGCGGCCAATGCCTCGGGAGAGCAGACCGTCTTGCTCTTTGTTGCCCTGTTCTTGCTGGGAGTCGGCTGGAACTTCAGCTTCATCGCCGGCAGCGCCTACCTCACCCAGTACGCCCCGGCGGATCTCAGAGTGCCGCTCGAGGGCCTCGCAGATACCGTGGTCTGGAGCTCCGGAGCGGCCGCCGGATTGTCGTCGGGGGTACTGCTGGGCATATCGAACTACGCAGTCCTGTGTCTGGTCGGCGCCGCGATCGTGATCCTGCCCGTCGCCGCCGCCATCCGGTTCCGTGACACGCTGCGAGAGCCGGCTTACGCTGGACAACATGGCTGACAAGCTGCACTGGCTCTATCAGTTCAAACCGGGCGAGGAGCGGCCCGACCTGGCCACCAATCTGGCGGCATGGACGGAGGATGACGATCCCGTGTTCGCCGCCCACTACGAGCGTTTGCGGCAGGGAGCCGACGACGGGAGGGTCATCCTCGCCGGCCGCAGCCAGGACGGCATCGGCCCCGCGATCGTGATCTTCGAGGCCGACTCCGAAGAGGAAGCCCGCCGATTCATGGAGGAGGACCCCTTCGTCAGCGAAGGTCTCTTCGGCGCCGACCTCCACCCCTTCCGCGCCGCCCTGGTCCGGGGAACGCCATAGGCGTTCCTTGCGAGTTCGGCTCCGCCGGACTCGGGGAGGCACACCGCCCGCAGGGCGGGAAGGGGGGCGCAAGCTCCAAGTGACTCCCGGCTAGAGGTTCTCGATCCCCCAGTAGCAACAAATACCCCGTACCGGAACCACCTCACAAAGCGCGCCCCCATAGCCGCCTACGGCGGGTCCCTTCCCCGCGGAGGGACACATCGGCGTGGCTCCCCCCGGGAGTACGGGGGACACATCTTTCGCGGAGAAGCGGCGCCTCGTTCGATCAGTTTCTGAATCGAAATTCTATGGAAGCCAGGTCTTCCAGGTGTCTTCGTGGGCGGTGATCCAGTCGGCGGCGACGTCCTCGACGTCTTCACCGTCGATCTCGGCCGGGGGCAGCATCTCGAGCTGGTCGGCGTTGGTGATCGTGAAATTGTCAAGGAACGTATAGACGTCGGGCGCTTTGTCCTTGAGCATGGCTGAGACGGCCTTGAAGATCTCGTCCTCGGGGTAGTCGCAAGCCACGTCGGCGTCGGCCGCGGCCCCGCTGGCGCCACACTCGGGCGTAAACGCGGGGAGTTCGACATTCACCAGGCTGTACTTGCCGACCGCAGCCGTCGGGGTCCACCAGTACATGAGCACTGGATCACCGGTTGCCGAGCGGGCGTCGAGCTCAGCGACCGTTGCTGCCTCGGAGCCGCTGAAGATGACTTCGAAGGGCATGCCGAGGTTCTCGATGATCAGCCCGTCGTACTGCGAGTAGGAGGGATCTGTGCCGAGGAAGCGACCCTTGTCACCGGTGTCTGCCGTCGCGAAGTAGTCGGCCGCGTCCTGAGTCATGAGACCTTCCCAGTTCGCCATCTCGGGGCGCTCATCGAGCACGTACTGCGGGACGAACCAACCGATCTTGCCGATCGCGCCGAGACCGCCGAGGTTCTCGACGGTGCCGTCATCGAAGAAGGCCTGCTCGGAGTCGGTGACTCCCGACGGCCAGATCTCCAGCACCGCGTCAAGCGTGCCGTCGGCGAGGCCGGTGAACATCGCTTCGTTCTCGTCAATGGTGATGACTTCAGTCGGATAGCCGAGTTGCGACTCGACCAGTTGGGCGGCGACCTGAACGTTGAGCGCCGAAGCGGTCCAGGGGTTGACCACAAACGTGATCGTCTCTTTGTCTCCGGACGGGGCGGTCGTGTCGGCGGCTGCCGTCGTATCAGAGCCGGCGTCCGTGTCGGACGCGTCATCGTCCCCGCAGGCCGCGGCCACGAGGGCCAAGGCGGCGAGCAGGATCAGCAAACGTTTCATGTCGGGAATCTCCTCAGTCTCTCTCTTGGGACCGTTAGGCAGTCCTGCGCCCGCTCGTTCCACGATACGGAACAGTCCTGCGATGTGGATTAGCTTACCGACCCCTCTACGCCCGAGCCACCTCGCCAGAGCGCGTTGGAACATCGCCGCCGCTAACCATTAGGTTGGCCTTCATGGCAATTGAACAGACCGAGGACGCTGCGCCAACGACCGCCAGCCTCTCCGCCGTGGGCGTGTTCAAGGTCTTCGGACCCAAGCCGGACAAGGCCCTCCAGATGGCGGCCGCCGGAGAGCCGCGTGATGAGATCCTGCGCGCCACGGGGAACACCGTGGCGGTGCGTGACGTGTCCTTTGAAGTGACGCCGGGCGAGACCTTTGTGGTGATGGGGCTGTCCGGATCAGGCAAGTCGACGTTGGTTCGCTGTATCGCCCGGCTCACGGATGTCACCCGGGGAAGGGTGACCATCAACGACCGCGACCTCACGGCGATGGACGATCAGGAGCTGCGCGAAGTGCGCCGCAAGCAGATGTCGATGGTGTTCCAGCACTTCGGCCTGTTCCCCCACCGGCGCGTGATCGACAACGTCGCGTACGGCCTCGAAATTCAGGGAGTGCCGCGTGAGGAGCGACACAAGAAGGCCCTCGAAGTCCTCGACGTTGTGGGCCTGGACGGCTGGGGCGACCACTATCCACAGCAACTCTCCGGTGGCATGCAGCAGCGAGTTGGCCTGGGACGGGCGCTTGCCGTCGAGCCCGAGGTCCTCTTCTTCGATGAGCCTTTCTCGGCCCTCGACCCTCTGATCCGACGCGAGATGCAGGATGAGCTGTTGCGGCTCCAGGCCGACATGCATCGCACGATCATGTTCATCACGCACGACTTCGACGAGGCCATCAAACTTGGTGACAGGATCGCCATCATGAAGGACGGGGAGTTCGACCAGATCGGGACGGCGCTGGAGCTGCTGGCCAACCCGGCGACCGATTATGTGCGTGAGTTCACTGAAGACGTGTCGCGGATAAAGGTCCTCACCGCCTGGCATGTGATGCGGCCCCACGCCGGTGAGGCCATCGGGCCAAGAGTGGGAGTCAACCAGTCGATCGACGAGATCCTGGTGGTCTTGCTGGGCGCAGAAGACGCGGTCGGGGTGGAGGACCTATCAGGTGAGTTGGTCGGAGTTGTCGACCGCGAAGCCGTGATCGGCGTGCTGGACACCGAATCGTGACGGCGCCATCGACAACCGATCTGACCGGCATCGAGGACGGCTGGACGCAGCGCTACGGCCACTGGATTCTGCTGGTGATCGGTGTGGTTGCCCTCCAGGTCGCTTTCGGGTGGGTCGAAGGGTTCCCAGCGCTCCTCGACCACACGTTCTCGGATCCGATCGACGATTTTGGCCGCTGGCAGCAGTCCAATCGCAAGTCTCACTGGCTGTTCACCGGCCTATTCACGCCGCTGAGCACCGGGGTCGGCTGGGCTCTCGACACAGTGGAGTCCTTCCTCCTCTGGCTCCCCTGGTTCATCCTGCCGCTGGCGGTCTTCCTGGCGGTAGCCCGCTCAAAGAGCCTCAGGCTCGCGATCGTGGCGGGCCTCGCCATGGTCTACCCCGGCCTCGTCGGCTTGTGGGAAGTGACGATCGACACGCTGGCCCTGATGACGATCGCCGTTTTCTTTTCCATCCTCATAGGAGTCCCCCTCGGGATCTGGGGAGCGCTGCGACCACGCGCCGAGAAGGTGATGCGGCCGGCCCTCGATGCGATGCAGACCGTGCCGGCACCCGTCTACTTCCTCCCGATGCTGATGCTCTTCGGAATCGGACGCGTCCCGGCCACATTCGCCACGGTCATATACGCCCTGCCCCCGGTGGTGCGCCTCACCACGCTCGGGATCCGTGAGGTGGCCGGCCAGGCCGTCGAAGCCTCCGAGATGTTCGGGGCCACCAAGCGCCAGACAATGTTGAAGGTACAGCTCCCGATGGCATTACCGACGATCATGACCGGAGTCACCCAGACGATCATGATGGCGCTCGGCATCGTTGTGCTCGCCACGCTGTTGGGTGCGGGCGGCCTCGGGCAGGAAATCATGGAGACGCTCAGCCTGCGCCGCACTGGGCGCGGGATCGCCACCGGATTAGCGGTGGTTGCGATCGCCATGGTTCTCGACCGGATCGGACGGGCCGCCGTCGTGACGGATCGTGCCAGCCTCCCAACCCGGAGGACGGCGTTCATTGCGGTCGGCGGCCTGGTGGGCCTGACGATCGTCGGCTTCGCCACGGGTGTCACCGAGTTCCCGGAGATATGGGAAACCGACATCTTCGACCCGATCGACAACGTGGTCGTCTGGGTTCGGGACAACCTGAGTTGGCTCACCCGCGGCTTCAACGACATCGTGGTCGGGGAGTTCTATGTCCCCGTGAGAGATCTTCTCACGGAGACCGTCGCCTGGCCCGTGCTCATGTTCATCGGCGGGTGGATGGGCTGGCGCATCGGCGGCCGCGGTCTCGCCATCTTCACGATGTCGATGATGACTGCGATCGGGCTCATCGGGATGTGGGCGCTGTCTCTCGACACGCTCACGCAGGTGGTTGCGGCCGTCCTGATGTCGGTGGCCATAGCAGTCCCTCTCGGGATATGGGCGGGCCGCAATCGGCGCGTCGAGGCGTTCCTGGGTCCGATCCTCGATGCACTGCAGACAATCCCATCGCTGGTCTACATCATCCCGGCCGTCATCTTCTTCACCGTTGGGGTGATTCCCGGCATCATCGCCTCGGTGTTGTACGCCGTTGTGCCGGGCATCCGCATCACGGCGCTCGGCATCCGCGAGGTCCCCGAGGAGAGTATTGAGGCCTCCCAGGTATTCGGGGCCACACCGCGCCAGACCATGTTTGGCGTCAGGGTGCCCCTCGCCGCGCCGACGATCATGGCCGGGATCAACCAGGTCATCATGATGGTGCTCGCCATGGTGATCATCTCGGGGCTCGTCGGCGGCGGGGCCCTCGGCTTTGAGACAGTGAGCGCCGTCAAGCGCAGCGACCTCGGAAAGGGAATCGAGGTCGGTTTCGCCATCGTGGCCATCGCCATGATCCTGGACCGGACCACCCAGGCCATCGCCGACCGTCTCCGCCCACCCCCGGCACTGCACTAACCACGAGGCCACAACACGCATCCCGCCCACAGACTCCCACTCACCCCGGGCAACAGATCCCTTGTACCGGAAACCACCCCTGCGGGGGGCAAAACGCTCACTCCACGGCGCGGAAGCCGAGGGCGTCGCCGGTGGGGGCGGTGAGGGTGAGGCGGTTGCCTTCGATCTCGACTCGCAGCTCGCCCTGGAAGACAGATAGCACGAACTCTTCTTGATCCATGATGCCCTCGCCGACGCATCCCATTTCGGTGACCGACATGGACCCGAAGGTGAGTTGGTTGCGGCTCGGCTCAACGCTGGCCACATAGTCGTTGCAGCCGGTCGAACCACGGGCCTCACTGGCGGCGGCGTCGATGGTGAGGGTCACCTCGGTCTCCGGCACCAGAGTCGATGCCGCCGACCCGCGAATGATCGTGTCGGCGATCCACTGCGTTCCGGTCAGCTCGGCACCCGGAAAGGCAACGGCCCGCTCGATGAACTGCAGCGTCGACCCTCCGAGTTGGCCGATCGTCAGTACACCGTTTTCGACGGTGAAGACACTCGCCTCCTCGAAGATGCGCAGCACATTGGTTTCCTGGAGCATCAACGGCGCCTCGCAGGCCATTTCGGTCATGCTCATAGCGCCGAATTCAATGGCGCCATTCCCGGCCGTGTACTCACCGCCGAAGGAGTTGCAGCCGGTCGAGCCGCCGAACGTGCGCCCGTCGTCCGTGAAGTCGAGGGTCGGCTCCCCGCGCGGAACCAGGGGTGCCGGAGCGCCGCCCAGGAACATCGCCGAGCCCACCCAGCGGGTCCCCGCCAGTTCGACCGGGTCAGCCTGCGCCGGGTCGGGCACTGTGGTGCCGGAGAGGCTGGTGTCGGTGGTGTCGGTGGTGTCGGTGGTGTCGGTGGTGCAAGCCGCGAGCACGACGGCAAGCGCGCCCAGGATCGCGGTGAATCGTTGGAGATGGTTCTTCATGGTGGTGAGACGATGGTACGGACACCTCGGGTTCCCGGCTACATCAGGTGCTCCGCCAGCTTGGCGTAAGCCGGCTCACATTCGGCCACCACGTGGGCCAAGCGCTCGGGGACGACGTCGTCCTGACGACGTCGTCCTTGGGCCGGTATGGCTCGAATCCGGTCGACTCATGGAGGCGGTGGTACCAGTACTTGCCCCACGTGCCGTCCTCCGGCTTGGGCCCTGGCTCCCACGACAGCATCGCCGCATCCCACGCGATGCCGAGACGCCTACACAAGCCACGGAGCTGCCCTTCCGGGTCTTGGAGAATCTGGCGGGAACCAACGACGATGGGTTCCCGGCCGCGAGCGATGAGATAGTCCAGAAGCTCGGCCTGCTGGGGCAGACCCGTCATCTCGGCCGTCATGTTGGGCACGTTCTTGATGAACGATGTGATGACGTCCGCCGGCTCGCGAATCAGGAAGAAGCTCGTCACCTCGTCGAGCGGACCGCCTCCTCGCCGTCGAGCGGCAATGTCGCCATGGTCTCCTCGCGGCCCGGGTGCTCAATGCCCGACACCCGGAGGTAGTTGGCGTAGAGCGGCTCGTCGAAGACCGAGGTATCGGGGCGGGAGCGGAAGCTGTACATCATCGCCGTCGAGATGTTGCGCGGGCCGGAGATCATGTTGATTCGGGTTGTGGTGCTACCCATGCCCGGCCACCTCGATGGCGACGCGGAGCAGGGCGGTGAGGCGCTGCGTGATCGCGCCGGGGACGATTCCGTCGCCGATGGGCCGCCCATCCACCTCGGTAACCGGAGTGAGCCCGCCGAACGTACCGGTCACGAAGGACTCGTCGGCGGAGTAGACGTCGGTGAGCGAGAAGTCGCGTTCGAACACGGGGATGCCATCGGCTTTACAGAGTTCGATCACGAGGCCCCTGGTGATGCCGTTGAGGCAGTACTGGCCGGTGGAGGTCCACACTTCGCCGCGGCGAACGATGAAGAAGTTGGTGGCGTTGCAGGTGGCGACGGCGCCGTTGACGTCGAGCATGAGGGCCTCGTCGGCCCCTGCCTTCATCGCCTGGATCAAGGCGATCACCTCGTGCAGCTTGCTGTGGCAGTTGAGTTTCTGGTCGAGCACGTCGGGCCCCGGGCGGCGCACCGTCGAGGTGAACAGCTTGACGCCGGCGGCGGCAACATCCGGCGAAGCCACCTTGTGCTCGGCGATGATGAC